>SLCC01000022.1 GCA_007126035.1 Gemmatimonadota bacterium | reverse complement strand
TGGCCGAGCGCCTGGCCCGTGATGGTGCCCGCCTGGCCGTCACGGCCCGGGACGGGTCGGTGGCCCAGGAGCGGGCTTCCGGCCTCCCTGGCTCGGGACACCTCGGGCTGGCCCTCGACGTGTCTGACCGCGCTGCCGTGGATTCGGCGGTCAAGCGGGTAGAGAGCGAGCTCGGTCCCATAGACGTGCTGGTCAACAACGCCGGTCTCACGGCCGACAACGTCCTCGTCCGCCTGAGTGACGACGATTGGGACCGCGTGGTGGACACGAATCTGCGTGGCGCCTTCTTCACGATCAGGGCGGTGGCTCGAGGCATGATGAAGCGTCGTGCCGGCAGGATAATCAACATCACGAGCGTGGTCGGCTTGACCGGGAACCGGGGGCAGGTTAACTACGCAGCATCGAAGGCCGGTCTAATCGGCCTGACCAAGTCGGTCGCGAAGGAGCTGGCGTCACGCAACGTGCTGTGCAACGCAGTGGCGCCCGGCTTTATCGAGACGGACATGACGTCGGATCTGGGCGAGGACGCCCGGTCGGCGTTGCAGCAGCAGATCGCCCTCGGGCGTCTGGGCTCGCCGGAGGATGTGGCGGGCGTCGTTGCGTTTCTTGCAGGTCCCGATGCGTCCTACATCACCGGTCAGGTGATCGTGGTTGACGGCGGGATGGTCATGTGATACACCCAACCAGAGAGGACAGGATGGCGGAGAACACGGAGGCGAGGGTCAGGGAGATCATCGTGAACGAGCTTGGCGTGGAGGCGGAAAAGGTGACGCCCCAGGCCTCGTTCGTAGAGGACCTGGGCGCCGACTCCCTCGACACGGTCGAGCTGGTCATGGCCTTCGAGGAGGAATTCGGTATGGAGATCCCCGATGAGCATGCCGAGCAGCTCCAGACGGTGGGCGATGCCATCCGGTACATCGAGGAGCACCAGGCGGATTGACGACTGAGCATTGATGGAGACACGTACAAGAGACGGTCGTCATCGGGTCGTGGTCACCGGGCTCGGCTTGGTCACGCCCGTGGGCAACGACGTGGAATCGACATGGGCCGCGCTGCTGGCAGGTAGCAGTGGCGCGGCACCCATCACGCAGTTCGACGCGGCGGAGAAGTTCAGCGTCAAGTTCGCCTGTGAGGTGAAAGGTTTCGATCCGGAGCAGTACATGGACCGTAAGGAGGTCCGGCGCACGGATCGGTTCGCCCAGTTCGCCCTGGCAGTGGCGCACCAGGCCGTTCTGGATGCTGGACTGGGAGAGCGGCTGGCGCCGGCGGACCCGGAGCGTGTCGGTGTGTTGATAGGCACGGGGATCGGCGGTGTCGCCACCTTCGAGGAGCAGACGCGGACGCTGCTCGAACGAGGTCCCGGTAGGGTCAGCCCGTTCTTCGTGCCCATGTTCATCCCGGACATGGCTGCGGGCCTGATCTCCATGCGTTACGGGGCAATGGGCCCGAACTACGCCACCGTGTCCGCATGCTCTTCCAGCGCCCATGCGCTGGGCAATTCCATGCGGCTGATCCAGGCCGGTGAGGCGGATGTGATGATCACCGGGGGTACGGAGGCCACGATCACGCCGTTGACGGTCGCTGGTTTCGCGAGCATGAAAGCGCTGTCGACGCGGAACGACTCGCCGGGGACTGCCAGCCGGCCGTTCGATGCGGAGCGTGACGGCTTCGTGCTGGGCGAGGGCGGTGGCGCCATGATACTGGAGTCCCTGGAGCATGCCCTGGGCCGTGGTGCCCACATCGTGGGTGAGCTGACGGGTTTCGGTCAGAGTGCGGATGCCTACCACATGACGGCGCCGGCTCCGGAAGGCGCGGGCGCGCAGCTCGCCATGCGGGCCGCGCTGCGGGACGCGGGCTTGGAGGCGGCGGACGTGGGGTACATCAACGCTCACGGCACGTCCACGCCCGCCAACGATGTGAACGAGACGAAGGCGATCAAGGCAGTCTTCGGTCCGGCGGCTCAAGCGCTGGTAGTGGGCTCGACGAAATCGATGACGGGTCACCTCCTGGGCGCGGCAGGGGCCGTGGAAGGGATAATCTCGGTGCTGGTGACGCGGACGGGTCAGATCCCGCCCACGATCAACTTCTCCACTCCGGACCCGGAGTGCGATCTGGATTATGCGCACAACGAGCGACGGGAGCGCCAGGTGCGAGCCGCGCTGACCAATTCGTTCGGGTTCGGCGGCCACAACGTGAGCCTGGCGGTGAGCCGATGGGAGGAGCAACCAGGTTGCTCCCGGCTTTCGACCCCTGGTGGTGGCGCATGCGGGTAGGGATCGGTTACGACTCCCACCGCTTCGTGGAAGGTCGTCGGCTCATCCTGGGTGGGGTCGTCATCCCACACCCGCTGGGTCTGGCGGGTCATTCGGATGCCGACGCGGTGGCCCACGCGGTGACTGACGCGCTGCTCGGTGCCGCGGCCCTGGGCGACATCGGCACCCATTTCCCGCCCGGCCACGATGAATGGCTGGACGCAGACTCGATCCGGCTGCTCGAGCGGGTGGTGGGACTGGCGGCGGAAGCAGGCTATCGCACGGTGAACGCGGACGTCACGGTCATCTGCGAGGCGCCGGCAATCGCCCCTCACGCCGTTGCCATGGCCGCCCGCCTGGCCACCGCCATGGGGATCCCTGCCCGAGCGGTATCCATCAAAGGCAAGAGCAACGAAGGGCTGGGCTGGATCGGGCGGGGTGAAGGGGTGGCCGCCCTGGCCGTCGTGCTGCTGGAGGGCACCTGACCCGTTCTGCACCATGAGTTTTCACCTGGACCGGTTCCAGGACTACCTGGCATTCGAGCGAGGCCTGAGCCCTCGCACCCTGGACGCCTATGGCCGGGACATCGAGCGATTCCGGCAGTTCGTCGAGGCGCGTGGGCTCACCGGCCCCGAGGTCGTCGCCGGGCGGGACCTTCGGGAGTTCAGCTATCGGCTGAGGGAGCAGGGTCTGGCGCCCACTTCCATTCGCCGTACGCTGTCGGCAATCAGGACCTACTATCGTTTCCTGTTGGCGGAGGGTCTGGTCTCGTCCGACCCGAGCGAGCAGGTGGAGTCTCCCGCGGTGTGGCGCCGGCTCCCGGATGTGCTGTCCCGGGAAGAGGCGGAGCGCCTGCTCT
The DNA here is from genome assembly GCA_007126035.1 of Gemmatimonadota bacterium. Taxonomy (GTDB): domain Bacteria; phylum Gemmatimonadota; class Gemmatimonadetes; order Longimicrobiales; family RSA9; genus SLCC01. The sequence goes on along the minus strand of SLCC01000022.1, from coordinate 95,103 downwards.
CCGCTCCCGACCCGGCGGAGCGGCTGTACTGGCGGGACAGAGCGTTGCTCGAGTTCACGTACGCGTCAGGGGTGCGCGTCGGAGAGCTCATCACGGTGCGTGTCCGCGACGTGGACCTGGACGAGGGGTGTGCCGTCGTCTACGGGAAGGGCGCCAAGGAGCGGGTCGTGCCGCTGGGTCGGCCGGCGATCGACGCGTTGCGGGTGTACCTCCGTGAGCTGCGACCGGCTCTGGACCGCCGCGAGGGGCAGGGAGCGGGCCCCCTGTTCCTGAATGCCAGGGGCGGCGGCCTCAGCAGGATGGGCGTCTGGAAGATCCTCAAGAAGCAGGTAGAGCGGGCGGGAATAGCTCGTCGGGTGAAGCCGCATACGCTGCGCCACACGTTCGCCACCCACCTGTTGGAGGGCGGGGCGGACCTGGCCTCGGTCCAGGAGATGCTCGGACACGCGGATATCTCGACCACTCAGATCTATACGCACGTGGACCGGGACTATCTGCGAGAGGTGCACAGGCGCTATCATCCCCGATCATGATCTTGGTCATCGACAACTACGACTCCTTCACGTTCAACCTGGTCCAGTTGCTGGGAATGTTGGGCGCTGACGTGCTGGTGCGGCGGAATGACCAGATCATGGCGGACGAGGTAGACCACCTGGCTCCTGCGGGCATTGTGATCTCGCCGGGGCCCCGCAGCCCGGAGGAGGCGGGGGTGAGTCTGGCCATCATCCGACGGTTCGGCGGCTCGATCCCCCTCCTTGGGGTTTGTCTGGGCCACCAGGCCATCGGAGCGGCATACGGGGCCGCGGTGGTGCCGGCGAGGCAGCCGGTGCACGGGAAGGTATCGGTCATCAAGCACGCGGGGACGGGAGTGTTCCGTGGTCTGCCCGACACTCTGGAGATGACGCGGTATCATTCGCTGACGCTGGAGCCATCGAGTCTGCCCCCGGAGCTGGAAGTTACCGCGTGGGTTGGCGGTGACGTGGAAGAGATGGGCATCCAGGGTATCCGTCACCGGGATCATCCATTGTGGGGGGTTCAGTTCCACCCCGAATCGATAGCCAGCCGCCATGGCGATCGGCTGCTGGCCAACTTCCTGGAATCCAGCCGATGAATCAAGCAGTGCTCCTGGTGCCCGTCTGGCTCATGCTGCTGGCGACGTCGACGGCGTTGACGAACGTTGATGCAGTGGCTCAGGAGGTGGTTCTCCGGGGCGCGTCTGACGTGGCGGTGGATCGGCGGTTGGAACAACTCCTGGAGACCGGGCCGCTGCTGGTGACCAGCGACACCGCCATCGCCAGGGGAGACACGGTGGTGGGATCGGTACTCGTGCTGGATGCCAGTCTGGTCCACGAGGGGGTCATCACGGGGGATCTGGTCCTGGTCGACGCCGGGGCCTTCGTGCGCCCGGGCGCCGTGGTGGGTGGAGATCTGGTGAACATCGCGGGCGGGCTGTATCGATCCGAGATCGCCCGGGTGCACGGCCTCATCCTGGACCTGCCCACCGCTTCGTACCGCGTGGTGCGGGAGCCAGAGCGGCTGGTGATAGAGGCCACCCGGGTGGAGTCGCCCCTCATGCTGGACGGTCTGTGGGGCCTCCATCCTCCGACCTACGACCGTGTGAACGGGGTCACGCTGGTCTGGGGTGCGGCCTACCGTCTGCCGTTCCTGGGCCGGGTACAGCCGGTCGCCCATGCACAGGCCGGATGGCAGACGCAGCGAGGTGACCCGACGTATGGAGCTGACCTGAGCTTGCGGCGTGGTGCAACGGTGCTCACCCTGGGCCATGTGCGAGGCTGGGACACGAACGAGCGGTGGATCCGGGGCGACCTGACCAACTCGCTGGTCTACCTGTGGGATGGGGGAGACCTCCGCGACTATCACGAGGTGGAGACCACTCGGGTCGAGTTGGGCCGGGACTTCGCCGATCGGACGCGTCGCTTCGCTGGCTCGGTAACCGTGCGAGGGCAGCTGGAGCGGGCAGCTAGCCTCGAAGCTGGTCAGCCCTGGTTCATATGGGGATCCGAGACGCGGCGGAATCCAGGCATCCAAGACGGTCGCACCGCGAGTCTGGTGGGCGCCGCCGGGCTGGCCTGGGATGGATCGCGGACGCGCTTTGTCGGGGAGCTGGAGTACGAGTTGGCGCGACCCTGGCTCGACGGAGAGTTCGAGTTCGACCTGCTCCGCTCCCACGGGAGCTGGGCCATGCTCGCCTTCGCTAACCATACCCTGGCCATTGACTTCTATGTCCAGCACCCGCTGGGCGACAGACCGCTGCCGGGACAGCGGTGGAGCTTCGTGGGCGGGACGAACACCCTCCATACCCTCCCCACCGCCAGTCATCGGGGCGACCGCGTGGTGTTCGTGGAGAGCAGGTATGTCATCCCTGCTCCCGACCGGTTTGCGCTGCGGGTACTGGGCGTACCGCGCCTGCACCTGCTCCACGCCGCAGGAATGGCCTGGACCGAGGGCGGGGATGGGTCCCTGCACCAGGAACTGGCGATCCAGCTCGACCTGGCCTTCTTCTACGTCCGGTACGCAGTAGTGCCTGACGACCCGTCGATCACGGACCTAAGCATCAGGTTGTCCTGGCCTTTCGGGCGTCGTTACCCGTGGGAGAGTTGAGGCTGGCGGTAGCGCCGGGCGTGATGTACCTTTGGCGGTGTCCGATTCATCCTCCTTCAGGCCCGCCGCTCTCGGCGTGATCCCGGCCCGACTGGGCTCGGAACGCCTGCCACGCAAGCCACTCCAACTCATCGCCGGCCGGCCCCTCGTCGAATGGGTCTGGCGCTGTGCCAGCAGCTTACGGACCCTGGACGTGGTGGTGGTCGCCACCGACAGCGAGGAGGTGGCCGGCTGCTGCCGTGGCTTCGGCGCGGAGGTCGAGCTTACCTCCGCGGCGCACGAGTCGGGAACCGAGCGGGTCGCCGAGGTGGCGGCCCGTTCCGGGTATGAAGCCTTCGATGTGGTGGTGAACGTCCAGGGGGACGAGCCGTTCGTGACGGAGGAGCAGGTGGCGGGGTGTGTCTCCGCAGTGCGAGCAGGCTTCGACATCGGCACCGTGGCAACTCCGCTCCTTGCCCTGGCGTCCTGGCGGGACCCGGCCGTGGTCAAGGTGGTGCGGAACGGGGAGGGCAGTGCCATGTACTTCACCCGTGCCCCTGTACCGCACGCGCGAGGACGGTCGCCGTCAGCGGCGGAACTCGCATCGCCTCTGTACCTGCGACATATTGGCGTCTACGCATACTCGCGGCCCGCCCTGGCGCAATGGGTCGCGCTTCCAGTGTCCGGCCTGGAACGGCTGGAGCGACTCGAACAGCTTCGTGCCCTGGAGGCCGGGCTGAGCATAGGGGTGACGGTGGTCTCGGGAGCGGAAGGCGGAATCGACACACCGGAGGATCTGGCGCGAGCCGAGGAGCGACTCAGCGGATCGTCGGGAGCGTCTGGCAAGAACCCGTAAAGGATGACGAGGTCGAATGAGTGAACAGAGCAGGCAGGTGACGAAGTACATCTTCATCACCGGCGGCGTGGTCTCTTCCCTCGGGAAGGGGATCGCCGCCGCTGCGTTGGGGAGGCTGCTGGTGGAGCGGGGATTGAGGGTGACTGTACAGAAGTTCGACCCGTACATCAATGTGGATCCTGGCACGCTGTCGCCTTTCCAGCACGGCGAGGTGTTCGTCACGGATGACGGCGCCGAGACGGACCTGGACCTGGGGCATTACGAACGGTTCATTGACGAGTCGCTGTCCCAGGCCAACAACATCACCGCCGGCCGGATCTACCGTGACGTGATCACCAAGGAGCGCCGCGGTGACTTCCTGGGAGCGACGGTCCAGGTCATCCCACACATCACCGACGAGATCAAGACCGCCATCCGGCGCCTGGCCCCCAACCACGATGTGGTCATCACCGAGATTGGTGGCACGGTCGGTGACATGGAGAGCCTGCCGTTCCTGGAAGCCATCCGTCAGTTCAGGCAGGACGTGGGCCGGGAGCACACCCTGTTCATCCACCTGACGCTGATCCCCTATATCGCCGCGGCCGGCGAGCTCAAGACCAAGCCGACACAACACTCGGTTCGGGAGCTGATGGAGATCGGGATCCAGCCGGACGCCCTGATCTGCCGTACCGACCGTCGACTGGGCGAAGACCTTCGGCGCAAGATCGCCCTCTTCACGAACGTGGACGTGGCAGGCGTGATCGAGGCCCGTGACGTCGACACCATCTACGACGTGCCTCTCCTCTTCCGTAGTCAGAAGCTGGACCGGCTCGCCCTCTCCAAGCTGGGATTGGAGACCCCGGAGCCCGATATGGGCCCGTGGTCGGAGGTGGTGGAGCGCATCCGTCGTCCTGGGAACGGGCGCGTCAGGATCGCCGTGGTGGGGAAGTACACGGCCCTGGTAGATGCGTACAAGTCGGTTCAGGAAGCGCTCATCCACGGTGGCATCGCCAACGATGTCGGGGTCGATATCGATTGGATCTCAAGCGAAGATTTCCGGACGGACGAGCCGGTGGACTGGATCGGTGACTATCACGGGCTGCTCATCCCTGGCGGCTTCGGAGAGCGAGGCATAGATGGTATGCTCAAGGTGATCCAATGGGCCAGGAGCGGGGAACTCCCCTTCTTCGGGATCTGCCTGGGCCTCCAGTGCGCCGTGATCGAGTACGCCCGCAACGTCTGTGGCCTCACCGACTCCAACTCCGTGGAGTTCCTCCGGGAGGTGTCCAACCCGGTCATCTGCCTCATGGACTCCCAGCGCCAGGTCACGGACATGGGTGGCACCATGCGGCTTGGCAGCTATCCCTGTCGCCTGCAGGAAGGGAGCCGCGCCGCCGAGGTCTACGGGAGCTTGGAGATCAGCGAGCGGCACCGCCACCGCTACGAAGTCAACAACGACTACCGGGATGTCCTCTCCGACAACGGGATGGTCTTCAGCGGCCTGTCCCCTGACGGGAACCTGGTGGAGGTCGTGGAGCTGCCGGATCACCCGTGGTTCATTGGCTGTCAGTTCCACCCGGAGCTGCGGTCCCGGCCCATGCGGCCGCACCCGCTCTTCGAATCGTTCATAGCCGCAGCACGTCGCCGCAGGGACGGGCTGGCGGCAGACCCAGGCGCCGCCGGCACCGCCTCGGCCCCGGCGCAAGTGACCGGTTGACGATATGGCTATACCCGAGACCAGGTCGGATCCAGGCCGGCTCTTCACGCGAGACGGCCCGTTCTTCCTCATCGCCGGGCCGTGTCTTCTGGAGGAGGATGCGTTGAACCTCCAGGTCGGTGATGCACTCGCGCGGATCTCGGAGGATCTCGATCTGCCCGTGATCTTCAAGGCTTCGTTCGACAAGGCCAACCGGAGCCAGCCCACTTCGCCCCGGGGGCCGGGCCTGGAAGCGGGACTGGAGCGGCTGGAGAGGGTACATGCCGAGACAGGCCTACCCGTCCTCACGGACATCCACGAGCCGGACCAGGCTGTCCCGGCGGCCCAGGCATGCCAGGTGCTCCAGATCCCCGCCTTCCTGTGTCGGCAGACAGATCTCCTGCTGGCTGCGGGCGCCACTGATCGGCCCGTCAACATCAAGAAGGGCCAGTGGATGGCGCCGCCGGAGATGGCTGGCGCTGCAGCGAAGGTCCGGGCCGGTCGCGAACGGTCGGAGGACGAAGTCGCTGCCGAGGCGGGCGTTGCCATAACGGAGAGAGGCACCTTCTTCGGCTACGGCGACCTCATCGTGGACATGAGGTCGTTCCTCCGGCTGGCAGCGGCCACGAAGGCGCCGGTGATATTCGACGGCACCCACTCCGTCCAGCGACCGGGCCTGGGTCAGGGGGCGAGCGGTGGTGAACCTGAGTTCATCCCGCCGCTGGTCCGCGCGGCGGTCGTGGCCGGTGCCCAAGGCCTCTTCCTGGAGGTTCATCCGAACCCGTCAGAGGCGCCATCGGACAGCACCAACATGCTCAGTCTACCGGCTCTCCGTCCGCTCCTGGAGGAAGTGCTGGCGCTGCGGGATGTTGTGGGACGCCTGCACCACGTGGAGCCGCGCCATGGCTGATCACATCGACGGCCACATTGCCCGTCGCATCCGGGTCGTCATCCTGGACGTTGATGGCGTTCTCACCGACAACGGCGTCTATCTCGGCACCGGCCAAGGAGGTGAGCGCATTGAGTTGAAGCGGTTTCACATAATGGATGGGCTGGGAATCAAGATGCTCCAATGGGCGGGGCTCCGGGTGGTCATGGTCAGCGGACGGGAGTCGGCGGCTACCACGCTCCGGGCCGAAGAGTTGGGAGTGGAATGCCGGCAGGCGCCAGCGGGATACAAGTACACGCTTGCGACGGCCGTGCTCGCGGAATCCGGGGCGGACTGGGCGGAGTTGGCTGTGCTGGGTGACGACCTCCCCGACCTGGCCATCCTTTGCCGGGCCGGGCTGCCGGTTGCGGTGGCTAACGCGGCGGCAGAGGTGCGGGCGGAGGCGACCTTCGTAACGGAACGTGCCGGAGGTGTCGGCGCGGTGCGGGAGTTCGCGGAAGCCCTCCTCCAGGCCCGTGGTCAGTGGGCCCGGCTGGTGGCGGCCTATCAGCAGTCGAGAGAGGAGGGCAGGGAGGTGCAAGACTATGTGGACTGGGATTGAGGAGGGCGTGGCAGTGGGCGCCAAGACAGGTATCGAGGCGGACCAGCTTCTGGAGCGGGCCCGTGCCGTGATCCGGGCCGAGGCACGCGCCGTCTCGGCCCTGGAGGCCAGGGTCTCCCAAGACTTCTTGCGCGCAGTCACCGTCATAGCTCAGGCCGGGGGCCGGGTAATCGTGAGCGGCTTGGGTAAGAGTGGTATCATTGGCCGGAAGGTCGCCGCCACCCTCACCTCGACCGGTACCCCGGCGTTCTACCTGCACCCGGTGGAGGGTCTGCACGGCGACCTGGGCATGGTCGGTCGCGATGACGTGGCCATCCTCATATCGAAGAGCGGCGAGACCGGGGAGCTGGGAGGGCTGGTGGAATTTTTCAGCCGGTCCGGTGTATCCATGATCGCGATGACGGGACGAGCCCAATCGTCGCTGGGTCGTGTCGCCACGGTGGTGCTGGACTGTTCCGTCGACGAGGAGGCCTGCCCCATGGATCTGGCACCCACGACGTCGACCACCGTGACGCTGGCCATGGGCGATGCGCTGGCGGTGGCCCTGCTGCTCCAGAAAGGGTTTACCGCCCAGGATTTCGCGCGGCTGCACCCTGGCGGATCGCTAGGACGCAAGCTGTCGCTGCGAGTCGATGCGGTGATGGTGATTGGCGAGCAGGTGCCCTGGGTCGGACAGGACGAAACCATGCGCAGGTGCGTGGTGCTCCTGGCGGAGAAACGAGGCACGGTCCCGGTGCTCGACGCCGAGCGCCGCGTGATCGGCGTGGTCACGGCCGGTGACCTGACCAGGCTCATGGAACGAAGGGCAGACGCGCTGGACGTGCCGGTGCGGGAGGTGATGAACCGGTCGCCTAAGTTGGCCAGGCCGGACCAGTTGGCCTCCGCCGCGGTATATGAGATGGAGACTCACGGGATCATGGCACTCCCGGTGGTCGATGACGAACGGCGGCTGCTGGGGATCGTGCACCTGCACGACCTGATGCGTGCCGGGGCAGTGTGACCCGAGGGAAGCGAGAGGATGGGAACATTGGACAAGGCAGATCTTACCGGGCGCCGGTACAAGATGGCCGTCCTGGCCGGGGTCATGGCCGCCATTGGCGCCACTGCATGCAGCGATGGCTCCGACGTGGTAGCAGGCGCTGACTTCCGTGCTCTGCCCGCCGACCAGGTGGTCTTCAGACTGGATACCGACATCAAGGACCTGGGCGTCCTCCGCGCCCGCCTCCACGCCGATACGGCGTACATCTGGGACGACGTGGCCAAGACCCTGATGTTCCCCGTCAGCCTCAGACTCTACGACGACAACGGTGCCGAATCGGCCCACCTGACGGCCCGGGAAGGGGAGCTCGACTCGCGTACCAACGCAATGGTGGCCCGTGGCGACGTGGTCCTGCTGGCCTCCGAGCAGCGTCGCCGGATCCTGACCGAGGAGCTGCACTACGACCCCCGGACCGGACGCATCTGGAGCGATGTCCACACCGTCTTCTACGATGGTGACTCCCGCATGGAAGGAGAGGGATTCCTATCCGACGATCGCATGCAGGACATCCAGGTGTTCCAGTCCACGGCCGAGGGAATCCCGCTGGGGAGCTGACAATGAGAGCCGCGGTAACTCTCTTAGCTCTCGCCCTGATCTTCCAGGCGACCGCGCCCACGGACGCGTCGGCCCAGCAGAGGTGCGACCAGGTACGCCGCTCGGACTTCCGCCGCATAGTCACGGAGCACGGCCACGAGATCATGTACTACCGCCAGCCGGTTCGCATGATCTGCACGGGGGATATAGAGATTGAGGCGGACAGCGCCATCATGAACAGCACCACCAGCAGTGTCGAGCTGGTGGGGACTGTGCTGTACCGGGACAACGAGCGAAAGCTCACCGCAGATTGGGCCCACTACCTCGCCCAGGGCGACGAGCTCTTCGCTCGAGGCAACGTCGTCCTCACCGATATGGCTGACGGCTCGACCATCCACGGTGATGACTTCCAGTACCGCCGGGAGTCGGAGACCCGCCTCGAGTCCCACATGATCATGAGGGGACACCGCCCCCACGCACAGTTGCGACGGGCCTCGCCCACGAGCTCCGAGCCCGCAGCCCCAATCCTGGTATGGGCCCGACGGTTGGAGTTGCTCGGTGAGACCCTTTTCCTGGCCCAGAACGACGTCGAGATCGAGAGGGAGGACCTACGCGGAAGCGGTGACAGTGCACGATTCGATCAGGTCGCCGACCGCATGACCCTAACCGGTAACGCTCGCGTGGAGACGGTCGATTACCAGCTCGAGGGCCACCGCATCGATGCACACCTGGATGGTGACGACGTCCGGGAGGTGTTCTCCGAAGGCAGCGCCAGCCTTTTGGCCGAAGACCTGACGATAGAGGGGGATAACATCCGCATCGGGTTTCATGGTGGCCAGCCAGAACGCGTCGAGGCATGGAATCAGAGGAAGCGCGCTCCCACTCCAGAGGCAGATGACCGGCAGCCGCCGGACGCCCTGGCTCAGGCGGCTCAGGAGCTTGAGCCGGCGCCAGCAGAGGGTCAGGTGCCCGCCGTGGAAGAGACGGACGAGGATCGGGAGACGGAGATAGAGCGCGTGCTGGCCGTCTCCAGGGACTTCCGGCTCCTGGCCGACTCCATCGACGCACGCTCGGCGCAGGGGCGGATCCAGGAGGTCCGGGCCGTGGGTCGCGCTTACGGCGAAGGAGCAGGAAACGCCTCATTCGCCGAGCTCCCCGACGACATCTCCCGGGATTGGACTCAGGGAGACACCATCAATACATACTTCACACAGCCGGGAGCCGTCGGAGCGGATCCGGAAGATTCAGAACGGGCTGACGAAGTGGTCATTGAACGAATCGAGGTGATCGGCGGCTCGGCCGACGCCCTGTCGTTCTACCGGACCGAGCCAGCCGAGGGCGGAGACAGGCCCGACCTCAACTTCACGCGGGCGAAGAGGATCACCCTGTTCATGAAGGACGGAGAGGTGGACAGGGTCGAGGTGGAGGGACCATTGGAAGGACTGTACCTGAGTCCGCAGCGAGCGGAGGGGGATGGCGAACCCAGGACGGAAGGTCCCGACCGCCGCACGGCAGCCGGGAGGCCGCGATGAGTCCCGTGGATCGACTCCGTCAGTTCCTCGACACCGTCCCCCGCCATGATGGCTCCATCGCCCTGGCCCTGGTCGAGCTGGTGCGACATGCCGACGATGACGGCGCCGTGGACCGGAGCGAATGGGTCACGGCGATACGGATGGCCCACGTCCGGCACATGCCACGCCACGCCGTGATCGGGCCCGGCGCAGGCGAGGAGGCAGAATCCTCCGAGCAACTCGCCCGGTACCTGCGCGACCACGTGCTCGTGCGGGCGGGTGATGAAGGCATCGTGCTGGCAGAGCCGTCACTCGATCAGTGGAACCGGGTTCGCCTCGATCCGGGGATCTGGGCCGAGATCCAGGACCGCCGCCACGAGGTGGTGGAGGATCTGGACGCCACGGTACGGAACTTGTTAGAAGCAGGGGTGCGGCCCGCGGCCCGCGTCAGGCCTGACGAGGCGTGGACCGGTGACAGCACGCTGCGATCGGACTCGCTGGTGAAGACCTATCGGAAGCGGAAGGTCGTAAACGAAGTCAGCGTGCAGGTCAGTCAGGGCGAGATCGTGGGCCTCCTGGGGCCCAACGGGGCAGGGAAGACCACCACCTTCTACATGGTGGTGGGCCTGATCCGCCCCGATCGAGGCAGGGTGTTCCTCGATGATCAGGAGCTTACAGACACCCCCATGTACAAGCGGGCCCGGATCGGCGTGGGCTACCTGGCACAGGAGCCCTCCGTCTTCCGAAAGCTGACGGTGGAGGAGAACATACTGGCAATCCTGGAGACCATGGACCTGTCGAGGAAGGAGCGAAAGCAGCGTCTCGAGCGCCTCCTCGACGAACTGGGGCTCAGGCCTCTGCGTAAAGCAAAGGCATATTCCCTCTCAGGAGGGGAGCGGCGCCGGCTCGAAATCACTCGAGCGCTGGTCAGCCAACCCAAGTTCATGCTCCTCGATGAACCATTCGCCGGCGTCGACCCCATCGCGGTTCATGACATCCAGCAGATCGTCGCAGGACTGCGCCACCGGGGTATCGGAGTCATCATCAGCGACCACAACGTGGAACAGACGTTGGAGATCGTCGATCGCGCATATATCATGTATGATGGGCGGGTTCGCGTGTCTGGTACCGTGGCAGAGCTGGTCTGGAACGACGAAGTGGCAGAAATCTATTTCGGTCCCACCCTGACCGAACGGATGCGCGAGAGATACCTGAAGCCTGAGACTGTATGAGCATTAGAACCGGCCTCTACCAGGGCACCCAACTCAAACAGGAGATGAAGATCAATCCTCGCCTCTACCAGGCGATGGACCTCCTGTACATGCCCCTGCTCGACCTGCAACAGCACATCAAGCAGGAAATGATGAACAACCCGTTCCTCGACCTCGAGGAGCCTCTGGTCGATGCCGACGAGCTGGACGTGAAGGAGGACAAGGAGAAGACGGAAGACGAGATCGACTGGGAAGAGATCCTCCTCGACGGGTTCGACGCGGGCGGTCGCCGCCAGGAGTACGAACAGAAGGACTATTACGAGCCCGTCCGCGTCGAGACGCCGGATCTGGCGGACTATCTGCTCGACCAGCTCAAGCTCATGCGCCTCTCCCCCCGGGAGGTGCTCCTGGGAGAGGAGATCATCGGGAACATCGATGACGACGGCTATCTGGCCTGCTCACTGGAGGACGTGGTGATCGGGCTCAATGAATGGCTCAAGGTCCACGGCACCGATTGGGCCGGCGGCGAGCCGGTGGAACCCTATACCCTGGATGAAGCCGAGGGCATGCTGGAACGGATCCAGCGCTTCGACCCATCCGGTGTGGGTGCGCGGAGTCTGAGGGAGTGCCTCATCCTCCAGCTCCGGGACCTGGAGCTGGAGGATACGCGGACCTTCCAGATCGTTTACGATCATTTCGACCGGCTGATCAACCATCGCTGGTCCGAGATCTCGAAGGAGCTGGGGATCACGCCGAAGGAGGTGCAGACCGCGGCAGACGAGATCGCGAAGTTGGATCCGAAGCCGGGGCTGAAGTATGCGGTGCCATCGGACAACTACATCACGCCGGACCTGATCGTTGAGAAGATCGACGGGAGCTACCACGTATTCCTGAACGACACGAGCCTGCCGCGCCTGAAGCTGTCCCGGACCTACCGCGAGATTGCGCGGGACAAGAGCAAGTTCCAGGGGGAGAACAAGGAGTTCATCTCCAACAAGCTGAACAGTGCCAACTGGATGATCCAGGCCATCGAGCAGCGTCGTCAGACGATGCTGAAGGTGATGAACTTCATCGTGGACCGGCAACGGGAGTTCTTCGAGCGGGGCGTCCAGTACCTGAAGCCGCTGACACTCCGTGAGGTGGCGGAGGTCATAGAGATGCATGAGTCAACCGTCTCCCGGGTGACCAACGAGAAGTTCGTCCAGACGCCCCGGGGGGTCCTGCCGTTGAAGTTCTTCTTCTCCAGCGGCCTGTCCACCAGTAGCGGTGAGGATGTGAGCGCTCGGGGGATCAAGGCCAAGATTGAGACGCTGGTGGAGGACGAGGACCCGAAGCGACCCCTTACCGATCAGGCGATCGTCAACATCCTGAAGGAGGAGGGTGTCCAGATTGCCCGCCGCACGGTTGCCAAGTACCGGGACCAACTCGGCATACTTTCGGCGCGCATGAGGAAGCGGGTCTAGCAAGCAGGCCGGGGTGGGCGTTGGGTGTACTGGCGTCCCACCCGTCGTGGGGTGCTTGACCGTGGCCGGTGGCGGCGGTATTGGTACGGCTATGGCGAGTCACGATATGGTTCCGCCCTCCACGATCCATTTCCCCTGGTACGAAGGATGGTAGCGGCCCGGCGGGTGCCGGACAGATCCATTCCCCGGGGGCTGGTGCGGCGTCGGTTCGCGGTGATAGTCCCGGCGTACAATGAGGCGGAGAACGTACCGGAGCTGGTGAGCGAGCTTCGTGGCACGTTTGAGCGGCATGGCCTCGAGGGCGAGGTGGTGCTGGTAGACGATGGCTCAACCGACGGTACGGCGGAGCGAGCCGAGGCGGCGGCCACTGGCTGGGATCGGTTCAAGGTGGTGCGCCATCGCCGCAACTTCGGGAAGACGGAAGCCTTGCTGACGGGTGCTGAGGCTACCGACGCCGAGTGGTTGGTCCTCTACGATGCTGACCTCCAGCACGATACTGAAGAGATCCCCCGTTACCTGGACGAGCTATCCGAGGGTTGGGACATCGTGACCGGCCGCAAGGTGGGGGAGTACGAGAAGGCGAGTGTCTCACGCACGTACAACCGCATGAGCCGGACCCTGTTCAGGGTTCCGGTGTCCGACCTGAACTCCATGAAGGCGTTCCGGCGGGAGGTTTTGGACGAGGTCCCGCTACGCCACGACTGGCATCGTTTCTTCGTGGTGATCGCCCACGACCGCGGCTTCACTGTCACCGAGATCGATATCAAGCTACATCCCCGCCGCCATGGCGAGGCGAAGTATTCGGCGCACAGCCGGATCGTGGTGGGATTGCTGGACCTCATGGCGGTGGCGTTCTTCCTCTTCTTCTCTCGCAAGCCCATGATGTTCTTCGGGCTCAGTGGGATGGTGACTGCGGGCTTGGGAGTCCTGGTGGGGCTCGTGACCATCGTGCTCCGGATCGCCCAGGTCATGCCACCGTTCGGGTTCCGGCCGCTCCTGTACCTGGTGATACTGCTGGAGACGCTGGGATTCTTGCTGTTCGGGTTCGGCCTGGTGGCGGAGATGATGGCCCAACAGCACACGGAGCTCGATCATCTCAGACGTCATCTGAACCGGTCGGACGCGGCAGATGACGACCGGCGCAGGGTCAGTCCGCCATTGGGTTGAGGCCGGCCGGTCCGTTGTCGGCTAACGTCGTTTCGGCCGGGAGCCCACGTGCGCCGAGTCGGCGTGGCTTCCGGTCCCGCTGATGAGGATCAGGATCGCCGCACCCAACAACTCGGCGACCATGGTCCACAGGCGGGACAGTACCGCCACCATTGCGGCGACGGCGGCTGGTGCGAATGGTCGCAGGAGCACGGCCATCACACCCTCCCGGGCTCCCAGCCCGGCCGGGGTCAGGAACACCACGTATCCCGTCAGGAACGAAAGGGCGTTCACGCCGGCCAGGGGGAGGATGGCGCCGGGGGTGGTGCCCACCACGGAATGGAAGAAGAGGGTGAAGGCGGCTCCGTAGAACATCCACGAGACCACGGACAGCGTGAGCAGCAGTACGCCGTCGCGCCACCGGCCGTCCCAGCCCAGGACGTTCCGCCGGGTCACCCTGGCTACCAATGCCAGGGCGCGGTTGAGGAGGCCCGGGTGTACCAGGGCGAAGGCGGCAAGGGCGAGGGCGAGCAGTCCCGCAATGGGGACGCCCTCGGGCAGACCATTCACATGAAGGACCAGCAGGGATGTGATGGCGGCTGCCAGGAGGGAGAACCCCATGTGTACGACCATCGAGGTGAGGATAACGGCGCGGGATATCCCCGCCAGCCGTGCCAGCTCGGCGGCGCCGACGAACTGCCAGATCTTGCCGGGTACGTAGCGGGCCAGGTTCGACAGGTACCATATTCTGAGGAGCTGGACGAGTGGTATGGGAGGGTGCTCGAACCGGTCCAGCACCAGCTTCCACACCACGACCCCCCAGGCCAAGACGCCTGCCAGGGCCAGTACGCTGATCACCAGCAGGACCCAGTCGATGTCCCAATCGAAAACCACCACCTGCCGCCAGTGTCTGGCGATGGTGAGGCCGAGGAACGCGGCGGCGGCCAGGACCAGCAGCAGGCCCAGTACCGATCGCCACCGCCGCAGCGTGGTCATGAGGCCACCGACGGCCTAGCTCGCCAGTATTGGACCGCCGCCACCACTCCGTAAGCGGCCAACAGCAGCATTCCCACCAGGTAGATCCAGAAGCCGGCCAGCATCTGGGCGGGTCTGAACCGGAACACCACCTCGTGCTGCCCCGCGGGAACCTCGACGCCGCGGAAGGTGTGGTTGGTACGGAGAATGGGCGCCGGCTGGCCGCCGACCTCCGCCTGCCAGCCCGGGTAGTGGTTGTCCGCCAGGACCAGGAGGGCCGGACGGTCGGACTGCACCGATATCCGGACCTCGTCGGGCGACCAGGTGGTGATGTCTGCCGCACCCACCACGTGTCCCGCCTCCAGGGGCACGCGGGGATGCTCGTGGACCACCGCCTCCGCCAGCGGGTCGAAGTCGGGGTCCGCCAGAACGGCAAGGGCCCCGTCGGGGTCTTCGGACACCCGCACCCCGCCCACCAGGAACGCCCTGGGCAGGGCATTCGGGTCCTCGTAGACCAGGGCGCCGGGTCCGCCGTGGATCAGGCGCACCCCCTCGAACTGCGGGGCGCCTTCGAGCTGGACCATGCTCACGATCCAGCGGATGTTGGCGGCATGGCGGTATGTCGGGCTCTCCCCCAGGAAGTTGGACCAGTCCACGTAGTGTCCCGCACCCTCCCCCACGTATTCATACCAGCGCTGGAGTGGGTTGGGGTGCTCGCCACCAGCCTGCTCGATACGGTGGGCCATCAGATAGTTACCAGTGCCGCGGTACTGTGGTCCCACCGGGAGCACCCACACCCTGTCGGCTCCGGGCGTGGCCGGAAGGGCCTGGACGACGTCATCAGCCTGGAACCAGACCTGCGGCGGCGGCACCGTATGGAGGAAGCGACGGCCCACGAGCCAGAGGTCGGCCACCGTAACCAGGGCCAGCCCCACGATCACGGCCCCGGTGGACAGCCGGTCGTTGAGCCAGACCCAGAGCAGTCCCGAGGTGAGCAGGAGGAATGTCCCGAACCGTACGAACCCCATGCCCCGACCAGCGTCCCCTCCGGCAGCGCTGCCCACCAGGACCAGGAGGAGCCCGATGGCAAAGCACCCGGCCGTGATCCAGCTGGCTTGGGCCAGACTGGTGTCGTCACGGCGATCGCGACGACGGGTGCTGGCAACGTCCCGGATCGTCGCGACACGCTCCAGGATCAGCCCGGCCATGGCCACCAACGCCGTGGAGACCAGGAAGAACGATATGGACGGGGCTCGGAACAGACGCGTGCCGGGGAGGAAGTCGTAATAGAGCCGGTAGATGGGCGTATGCCCCCCGAACGATATGCTCAGGGTGAAGACGCCCAGAGCCACGAAGAACCACCAGTACGGGTCGCGTCGCCCGTACCAGACGCCCAGGATAAGGAGGAGCAGGGCGAAGGCGCCGACGTATTCGGTGTGCAGCTTGAACGGGTTCTCGCCGCGGTACTCTGGGAACAGGGGCTCACCGGTGTTGGGATCGATGACGCTGGCCCCCTCCCACTCCGGCACCGCCCGGGCCGCCAACTCGGAAGGGGGCATGGCCCAGGACACCGAGTACTCGAAGCCACGAGCCTCCTCGCCGCCCCGGGGTGACGCGTCCACGTATCCCATGAACGGCAGGAAGTTGACCGACGCGACGATGAAGGCCACAGCCACCGACCCGAAGCCCAGGACGAGTCGCCCTGCCAGGGCCCTACCGCCCACCCGGATCATGGCCAGGGCGAAGATCCCCCAGAACAGGCCACCCAGCAGCAGGTAGTAGCTGCTCTGGATCTGAAAGGAGAGGAAGCAGAACGCCAGCGTCGCCGTCGCCCCGACCGCCGGACCCAGGCGGCCGGTCCGCACCAGACGGTGGATGAAGAAGAAGAACATTGGCGCCAGGCTCGCCACCATTACGCGGCCGTCGTGACCGGCGTACACGTAGGACGTGAGGAGGCCGGTGAACTGGAAGGCCAGCCCGCCCAGGAATGCGATCCAGCGCCTGACCTCCAGCTCCCGGAGGAGCAGGAACATCCCCAGTCCTGCCAGCCCGAACTGGACAAGGAAGAGCACGGGCAGTACGGCGCCCACGGGCAATGTCAGCGCCGCCAGCAGCCAGACCGGGTGGAACGTGCTGCCGGCGTTGGCGAAGAGCGGCAGCCCGCCATAGACGTACGGCACCCACATGGGCAGCTCGCCGTCCCGCAGGCGACCGGCAATGAAGTCGCTGAAGGGGTAACCACCTGCCAGGTAGTCGGTACCGAAGATCCCCTGGCCGGGGAGCAGGGCAGGGAGGAAGTACACGAAGGCCAGGCCAAAGAAGATGCCCGTGGCGAGTGGCAGGTTGAGAATGGGCGGTGCCGCCGGAGGCGGCGTGGCCCTGCTTTCCTTCCGTGTCGGCTTCTTCGGCATCTCAGTCTACGGTACGAATGCCGGCTATGAGCTCGAGAAAGCGATGGTGCCGGTCCGCCACCGCGTCCCACGTGAACCTCCGTGCCGTCTCCCGCGCCGTCCGTGACAGCCTGGTCCGGCGAGGCCGGTCCTCGAGCAGTGCAGTCGCACCGGCGGCAAGGGCGCCCGCATCACCCGCGGGGACGATCACGCCGCCCTCAGGGTACGACACGACTTCCGGCAGCGAGCCCGCGTCGCTGGCCACCAGGGGCACGCCTGCCGCCATCGCCTCGGCCGCCACCAGCCCGAAGCCTTCGAAGCGCGACGGCATGAGCATGAGCAGAGCGCCGCCGAGCAGCTCGAGTCGCTCCCGGTCCGATACCGGTCCCATGATCTCCACGGCACCGGAGAGGCCGGCCCGCTCTACTAGGCGCACCACCTGCGCCGCGTCCTTGCCACGACCCGCGATCCGGAGCCGCAGCGTCGGACGGTCGGAGCGGATCATCCGGAACGCGTCGATCAGAACGTCCAGACCCTTCTGGAAGACATCCAGTCGCCCGAAGAAGAGCAGGTAGTCCTCCTCCCGTCGCGTCAACTCGAAAAACTCCTCGCCCACACCAGCGCCGACCACCACCACCTCGGCCTGCGGCGCGAGGCGCCTCACCTCCGGCTCGACCACCGCGGCAGAGAGGCTCACATGGCGAGCCCGCCTCAGCATCGACCGCTCCAGCGCCGCTATACCCGCGCCCACCAGACTACCCCACCGGCCCCGTGCAGTCGGGCCGGTAAGGTGGTGCACCGCCATGCCCACCGGCCGGCGCTCCGGCAGAAAGATAGGCGTGTAGGCGGAATAGTCGAACACCGCCACGTCATACGCTTCCCTCCTCAGGATCCGGTTGGCCTTCAGAGCATAGCTGAGTCGGCTCCAGGCGTATGGTCGCCGGGCACCCACCCGCCTGAACGTCACCCCGAACTCCTCGCCGGCACTCGCTCCAGGGTACGACCCCGTGACGATCGTCGCGTCCACCTGGCCGGAGAGGCGGCGGTAGATCTCGAACGCCCGGACCGCGCCGCCGCCTGCCACCCACGGGTTCCCACGGTCGTCATAGATCAGGTGGAGAACACGCACTACGAGGAGCCCTTTCGCGAGATGAAGATGTTCGAGCCCAGCGCCACGTCCCAGAACCAGCGCATGACCGGGTTGCGGAACGGCCATTCTCGCCGCCGCAGCCAACCAGCCAGCCGTCGCTTCAGACCCGGTCGGACCTCACCGGGCTCGGCTATCCGCTCCCGAAGGTAATGGATCCATAGCTCTCGGGGCTCCACCACCGTCTCGAAGCCCGCCTCCCGCAAGAGCCGGCGCAGACGACGACGGGTGGGGATATGGCCCACGTCGTAGGAGCCCTCGCCGCCACCGCGCACCTTCTCGAAATACCAGACCTGTAGCCTGCGGGGCAGCAGCACCAGGCCTGCCATATCGTAGTGGGGGTCGTTCCATAAGCTGTACAACGCCAATGGCTTGGGTGTTACCAGATAAAGCAGGCCCTCAGGCCTGATCACCCGGTGGATCTCCATCAGCGTGCGGCGCTGGTCCCGGACATGCTCGAGCACGTTGTCCAGCACGACAAGGTCGAAGGAGCGGTCGGGGTAGGGAAGCTCTTCGGCCACGCCTTCCCTCAGGTCCACCGAGACACCGTGCTCCTGGACCCGTACCCGCCCGCGGGCGATGCTGGCGTGATCCGGCTCGATCCCCGCCGCCCGGGCTCCTCTCTTAGCGAAGGCGATGGGCACGCCTGCGTCGCCGCACCCGACGTCGAGCACATCCGACCCGGCGATCTGGAAGTCCGGTAAGTACCTGTGGATGGTGTTGACCACCTGGTGCCCCCGGGCGTACTCGCTGACGTACAGGTTCTTCCAGGTGTCGAAATTCGAATCGTCCCACCAGCGGCTCCGCTCCGCCTCCAGAAGCGCCAGGTACCGGGGCTCGATATGCTTGGTGTCCGTGCGGCTGACACGGCCGGGGCCGCGGGCGCCCGGAGCGCTCATCTGACGCCACGGCCCGTGAGCCGGGCGTAGAGGTCGGTGAGCCTGCCGGTGACCGCGTCCCAGGAGAAACGCTCCTGCACATAGACCCGTCCCGTCCCGCCCAGCCGGTTCACCCTCTCCGGGTCCCGGGCCAGAGCCAGGATCGCCCGGGTGAGAGCAGCCACATCTCCCGGTGGCACCAGGAGCCCCGTCTCGTCATGTCGCACGATGTCGGTTATCCCACCGGCCGCACTGGCTATCACACCGCGGCCGTACGCCAGCGCCTCTATGATCACCACTCCAAGGCCCTCCACGTCCCCCTTCTCGTCGAATACCGCAGGAAGAACGAAGGTGTGGCAATCCTCGTAGTGGCGGATCAGTTGGTCGTCAGGGACAAAGCCATGGAAACGGGCAGCCGCACCGAGCCCGACTCTCTCTGCGTGTTGCTCGAGCGCCCCGCGACTCGGACCCTCTCCCACCACGTCCAGAACGACGTCCGCGCCCGACGCACGGGCAGCCGCAACTGCATCAAGGAGATGGCGAACACCCTTCCGCTCCACCAGCCGGCCCACGAACAGCAGCCGGAATGGCGGCGACGGGGCAGGGGAGGGCAGCCGCTCCGGGATCGGCACGGTGGCGCCGAAGGGTATCAGCTCCACCGACCTATCATGAACGCCGCGAACCAGATCCGCCGTGTAGGTAGAAATCGCCGTCACGGCGTCCGCGGTGCGGATGGCACGACGCAGGAACGGCAGCAGAAACGGCACGCGGCTGTGACGGGCAAAGGTCAGCTCCACCCCGTAGAAGGAGCAGACCAGCGGGATACCAGCTGCACGCCGGGCCGACCACCCCAGGAGGGCCTGGGGCAGGGGCCAGTGGACATGGACAACATCGAAGCCGCCCCGTCGGGTGACCCGGGCCGCAGCCACGGAGCCAGCCAGGGCGTAACCGGGCAACAGCCCCAGGTACGACGGCCGCTCCCGGACCCGGTCAGGTGCCGTCTGATCATGGGTGAGATCCTCCACTCGTCGGGGCGCGTACCGGAACCGATGCACCTGCACTCCCTCGACAACGGCGCTGCCAAGGCCGCAATACGATGGCGCCAGTACCTCGACCTCGACGCCCAGCCCGCCGAGGCGATGGATCGTCTCCACCAGCCACGGCGTTATGCCGTCACCTGGTCGACGGTCGTACGCCGTGACGATGTAGAGAACCTTCACTTGTAGCAGGCTGGAGAAGACGGTAACTTCCGACCGCCGCAACCTATGCAGCGGGATGAACCAACTCAAGACCCTATGCAAGCGAAGCTGAAGAGGGCTCTCGTCGTCGTCCCCACGTACAACGAGCGCGACAACCTGCCGCGCCTCGTGCCCCTCATCCTGCAACAGGACCCGCGACTCGATGTGCTGGTGATCGATGACGCCTCCCCGGACGGCACCGGCAGGGTCGCCGACGACATGGCCGTTAGCGAGCACCGCCTCCACGTCATGCACAGGGAGGGCAAGCTCGGGCTCGGTACCGCCTACGTGGCCGGATTCCGCTGGGCGCTGCAACGGGATTACGACGCCGTCTTCGAGATGGATGCCGACTTCTCTCACGACCCCGCTCACATCCCCCTCTTCCTCGAGGCGCTGCGGGAGTTCGACGTGGTGCTGGGATCCAGATACCTCCACGGCCGCGTCACCGTGGTCAACTGGCCGATCCCGCGCCTCCTGCTGTCTTACGCCGCCAACATATACGCCCGCCTGGTAACCGGCCTCCCCGTCACGGACGCCACCGGCGGCTACAAATGTTTTAAACGCGAGGTCCTCGAGGCCATCGACCTCGAGCGCGTCGGGTCCGAAGGCTACGCCTTCCAGATAGAGATGAACCTACGGGCCTGGCGGGCCGGGTTCGCCCTGGGCGAGATCCCTATAGTGTTTGCAGACAGGGACGTGGGAGAATCGAAGATGTCGAAGCGGGTCATCTGGGAGGCGGTGTGGCGGGTCTGGGCCCTACGGATCCGGGACCTCTTCGGCAGGCTCTGAGATGGCGCTGTCCGACCTTCTCTGGGCGTGCCCCGACTGCGGCGAGGTAGGGGCGATAGGCCCGGAAGGTTCATGCACCTGCGGCGTGGTGTTCAGCCGGGGGCGGGGCGGGCACATCGATGCCAGGTATCCTGACGGTGCCGTCGTGGAGCGGACTGCCGCCGAATGGATGGACCGGCTGCCTGCTCCAGAAGAGCTGCTGGAGCGGGCAGCGGCAGAGGGAGAACCGTTCCGGCGCGCCCACGTCCTGGCTCAGGAGGTCGTCGGGTCTGCCAATGTCCGCGGCGGCGGCCGCTTCCTGAACCGGATCGAAAGGTACGGCCCAGCCGTAAAGGGATCGTTGAGCCTGACTAGGGACTCGGCCATATACGAAACCCTGGACGCAGGGGGGACCGCCAGGACCTGGGCCTTCGAAGACATCACGGCCGTCCAGGGCAGCTCCAACACCCTCCAGATCAAGGGCAGGGGGCAACCGCTGGTATCCTTCAGGTTCCTCGACGACTCTATCTTCCTCTGGGAACTCCTCCTGCACGCCGCGCTCCGGGACTTCTATCGACGGACCGGTAGAGGGGAGATAGTCGAATTCCAACCTCGCGTCACGACAGATCGATGATCTATCGATCAGCCCAGATCCTCGCCCGCACTCTGTGGCCCCTCATCGGACGCGTTCACGTCGAAGGCCTCCACCACATCCCCCGGAAGGGACCCTTCATCCTCATCGCTAACCACCAGAGCTACCTCGACCCGGTCATCGTCCAGGCCGTCGTGCCACGACCCATCCACACCATGGCGAAGAGCACCCAGTTCAACAGCGCCACCGCGGGCGCCGTCATGAAAACCCTCAAGTCCTATCCGGTGCGACGGTTCGAGATCGACCCCCAGGCGGTGAGACTCTCCCTCCGCATACTGTCAGAGGGCCACGGCGTCGGCATATATATAGAAGGAGAGCGGACCTGGGACGGGCGCCTCCAGACCCTCAGACGCGGGACACTCCGCCTAATCCTCAAGGCGGGCGCGCCCGTTGTACCGTGCGGGATCTCCGGCGCATACCACATCTGGCCTCGCTGGCACCACCGAATCAAGAGAGGGAACCTGACCCTCCGCTTCGGCGAACCCATGCGCTTTCCCGCCCTCCACACGCGCCGGGAGCGGGATGCGGCGCTCCCGGAAACACAGCGCCTCATCACCAGCGCCCTAACCAGCCTCTCCGGGGCAGAGCCCGCCCCCTGGTGACCCCGGACCTGCCTCGCTCGGTGCCCTGTGCTGGTCGTCAGGTTTACATAATGTGTATTATGCGCATATGGGGCGGCCGGGCTGGCTCTGTGGCGGGTTGGCAAACGGGCCACGGTTTCATGTCAACCCGCGGCCCGCTTGCCTTTGCGCGTCCGGCTCTCGTTGGTGTCGAGCGGCGCTTCCTGGATTACCGGCGTAGTGGTTCTGGTCGGCGAGTACTGCTTACTGCTCCTGGGCCTCCGGGACGTCCACTGGGTCCGGTTCGCCGGTATCCGGGGCGACGGGAGGAGCCGATGCCATGACCCGGGCCTCTTCTCTCAGCATCTCCGAGTAGCCTCGTCCTGCTTCGGTGGGCTCGAAGGTCTGGACCAGGCGATCGTACAGATCGGCGGCGATTTCCGGCCGGCCGATAGCCATGGCCAGGCGGCCGGCGTCCATGAGAGCCTCGCGTTGCTGGAACTGGAAGCGAGCGTTGCGGGCTATTGTTCGGTAGGTATCGAGGGCGTCGTCGTACTGCTCCAGGGCTTCGTAGGCGGCGGCGAGCACCTGGGCCGCGGCTATTCCCACCGGTTCGTCCAGGTCACGGGGTGCCCTTCCCAGGGCCTGTATGGCCTCGGCCGGCCGTTGCTGACCGAGGAGCAGGTCGGCCAGGAGGAGCCTGGCTTCATTGGCGGGCCTGGTTCCGCCGAAGGTACCGATGTAGGTCTGGAGGTCCCTGATCGCCAGGGGGATGTTACCGGTGAGGACGGTCTGTTGAATCTCAGAGAGGCGGGTCGTGGCTTCCGCCTCGAGGCGTCGCTGGGAGTCTACGTACCAGACTCCCCCGGCGACGGCGATGAGGAGCACCACGCCGACGATGACGAGTAGGCGTGCGTGGGTCCGTCCCCAGAGTGCGATCTGTTCGACGGTGAACAGGAACTTATCGTCGGGCTCTGGCTGGTGCCTTGGAGCCCGAGGCGACGTGGGTTGTTTCGGCATTGTCTTGTGCTCGCGCGGGTGTGGGCCACGCGACTGCGTGGCAACCGTAAACAGGCGCGGAAGTTACCGGTCGTGGCGGGTCGAGTCAACGCCCCCCGGTACCGGGGGCGGCCTGGGTGTCGGGGATGGTGTCACGCCTTTGCGGGCCCTGGGGTCGCTGTTCTGCGGGGATCGGGGCCTCGGGTCCATAGCGCTGGTATTGGGTCGTGGGATAGTCATCCACCGTCTTGCGTGGCCGGACCGAAGCCAGGGCGAACGCATAGATGTCGTCGCCTGGTGACGTGGCGAAGTGGTGACTTCCACCAGCGGCCACTACGATGTACTGGGTCCCGCCTACGCTGTACGTAACGGGGCTCCCGTGGACACCTGCACCGGTGTTGAACTGCCAGAGGAGTTGCCCAGTGGTTGCGTGGAGGGCATCCACCGTACCGGTCCCCTGCCCCACCAGGACCAGGTTCCCGGCGGTGGTCAGGGCCCCGGAGTGCACCGGTGCCGGCGTGCGGCGCTGCCACGCGATAGTGCCATCCGCCAGGTCTATGGCGGTGACGGTCCCCCACTGGTCCTCATCCGGCGGGAACAACACCGAGCCGCCAAGCCAGAGGCGTCCCCGCTCGTACCGCTGCGACTCCACGGAGTAGACCATGGGCTGATGTACGCCGCCGATGAAGACCATTCCGGTACGTGCGTCGTAGGCTACCGGCGAGCCCGCATTCCCGCCGTTGAGCCCCGGCGCCACCCTGACAGCCTCACCCGGCGTTGGGCGTGCGAACATGCCTTCCTGCGGCACGAAGTTGTCCGACCTGAGAACGGGCTGGCCGTCCGAAGCCCGGAACACATAGACCCAGCCCGTCCGCCCCGCGAACGCCACGAATCGGTCCCCTCCCCTGTCGAACAGGAAGGGCGGGCTGCCGCCGGAGAGGCCCCATACGTCTTGAGGCAGGTATTGCGTGTGCCAGTCCAGTTCCCCCGTCTCGGCGTCCAGTGCCACCAGCGATCCGGAGTACAGGTTGTCTCCCGGTCGGGCGAGGCCGTCCACCAGCGGAGCCGGGCCCTCTGTGTTCACGTACAGACGACCCGTGGCACGGTCGTATGCAGGGGTCGTGGCTACCCCGCCTCCACCGGTACGCCAACGCTCCGTAAGACGCTCCGCCAGCTCCTGCTCCTCTTCGATGTTCCGGTTCAGTTCCGTGCCGAAGGGGTCCGTCAACACCCAAGAGCCGGTCCAGTCCTCATCCTCAGGCGAAGGTATCGTATGCCACCGCCAGAGCTCCTCGCCCGATTCCGCATCGAATGCCGCCACGAACCCACGAATGCCGTAACGCTCTCCTGACACACCCAGGAACACGCGGCCGTCAACCGACAGCGGCGCCATGATCGAGCTGTAACCCGCTTCCGGATCGGCGAGGTCGGCCTCCCAGACGGACTCGCCCGTTCGAGCATCCAGGGCTACCAGTCGGGCGTCGAGCGTGGCGACATAAACCTTGGTCCCCCAAACTGATACCCCTCGGTTTATCGGGCCGCAGCAGAGGGTCACGGTCTCTGGCTCCGGGACGTACGTCCAGAGCTCTTCGCCAGTCGCGGCGTTCAGCGCCAGCACCCGACCACCCGCCGTCGTGGCGTACAACGTATTACCCACCACCACAGGACTCGTCTCCAGCGCCCCCTCCACGCCGGTCGAGTAGACCCACACCGGCACGAGCTCGCCCACATTACCCGTGTGGACCTGATCCAGGGGTGAGAAGCTGTGGTTCTCCAGGTTGCCGCCGGGTGCCGGCCAGTTCGCGCCAGCGCCTGCTGTCAGCAGCTGGTCGGAGACGCTGGGGAACGCGGGAGCGGGAATCTGGACACGTGCCGTGTCCGCCGCCATGGGGTCTGGAGGTTCTTCCCGGTCGCAGGCGGCGGCGCTGCCGGCAGTGATGGTCAGGGCGAGGGTGGTGACGAGGGTTCGGAGCGGAGGTGCTGGCGCCACCGGATTCACGAGTCTCCCGGGCTCAGAGCTGTGGAGAACTAGGTGCATGCTATGGGCTGGTGGGGCAAAATCGATGCCATCTATGGGAGCGTGAGAACTGGCCCGGGGAACGAGGCTGCTCGTCCACCTGGTCCTGGTCACGCTGATGGGACCATCAAGCGACGCTGGACCTGGTGACCTGCACCAGGGCCAGGAGCGCGATTTCCCGCCTGATTCCGTCTATGGTGGCGGACGACAGGAGCCGGGACCGGTGCGTGTCCTCCACCAGCTCGGCCCCCTGGTCCTCGAGGCCGGCCCGTATCGCACCCGGCCACAGCAGCACTCGCCTGCCCTGCAGCTCGAGACGGTAGTCTGCGCCATCGACCCCGTTGCCCTGTGCCAGCACACGCACGTTGTGGCCGTTCTCTATGAGGCCGTGGTCCAGCGCCCTCTGAAGTTCACGGCGCAGGCCCGACGTACCCACCAGCACCACGACGGGGCCTCCCCCAGCCCAGTTTTCCAGGCGGGTCAGGAGCTCCGACGAGAGAGTCGCCTGGACGACGGGGATCCGGGCACCGCGTCCTCTGAGGTGTACCGCGGCGTGGGGCGTGGCAACGGCCAGGGGCGTCTCACGAAGAGGACCGGCGGTGGCAGGAATGTCGTCCAGGCCGCAGGCCATATACTCGAGCCCGGACCGCGCCCGCAGCTCGTCAACCAGATGGGACGCGTGGGCAATGTCCTGGTCCATCACTGCGATGCGCCGTTTCTCCACTGCCGAAACCGCTCTGAACAACCTTGCGATGTGATCAGCATCCAGCCCCAGCTCGGCGCTGGTGGCCAGGGCGTTGTCCAGCCAACGGGCATGCAGGCGACGCAGGGGATCGCCTGCAGCCGGGGTGGACCCATCACCCAGGTAGACGCCGGAGCGAGGCTCGACGCGGACCAGGCCCTCCCGCTGAAGGACCCGGTAGGCGGCCGCTGCCGTCTTCCGATCCACCGCCTCCATCCGCGCCACGTCTCGCACGCTGGGCAGTCGGTCACCCGGGTACCAGCACCCGAAGTACAGGCCCACCAGAATCCGATCGCGGAGCTGATCCAGCACGGCCGATCCGGTCTTGCGCGTCAAGGCCCCTGATGTCCTCTTTCAGGTAGTACTTGCGTGAGCAGACGGCTACCGAGGCAATCCTCATTCCATCCGGAGTGTGCCCGTGCTGGAAGTAGTACTCGCAGCAATGCTCGCCGGCATGACGCCCCCGGGCTCCGGGGAAGACAGCCTCCGTCTTGCGGAGCGGGAAGCACGGAGCGCCGCCCGCCGGTACGAGAACGCCATCATCCAGACGGCGTCCCAGCGATTCGGCGGCCGGCTGGGCGACCGGTGCGACGAGCGGATCGGTCGGTACTGCTTCTGGTACAGCCGGCCCGGGACACCCAGGCGGCCTATAGAGCCGGAGCCGCCCGAGGTGGCAGCGGCACGGGGCTCGGCTATTCACGCGTTCCGCCGCTGGTATGCTCTGGCACCGGACAACGAGCGGGCAGTGGCCCCCCTGCTCCGCTACCTTGTCGAGGCGGAAAGAGCCAGCGAGGCCGTGGCGGCGGCCCGCGCCCACGTATGGGCCGGCGGCGCCGACCCGGAGAGCCTCTTGTTCCTGGGCCTGGCCCTTCACTACGACCGTGACTTCCAGGCAGCCGAGGCTGCGTTCGACAGCGCCCGTGCTCTGGCCACCGCGGAGGAGCGGCGCCGCCTTGACGACGTGGAGGTTTTGCTCGATCGCTCCGAACGTTCCCACTACCGATCCCTGACCGATCACGAGAAAGAGGCCTACGAAGCCCGGTTCTGGGCTCTGGCCGATGCCTGGCTCATGGACGCCGGCAACGAGCGTCGATCAGCCCACTACGCCCGCCACGCCTGGAGCCGCATCCTGGCTATGGCACCCAGGGTCCAGGGCCGTCTTCGCTGGGGGCGTGACGACCACGAGATCCTGATTCGGTACGGGCTGGCCACAGGTCGCCAGCGTCAGATCTTCTCGTCCGCGTCCATCACGCCCGACATGTCGCTGGTGGAATGGTTCGACCCTCGCAGGATCGCCCTCGCCGCCGGCGACCTGCTGACTGAGGGCCTGCCCCACACGCCCCCGCCCGGTGTGCGACCGGAGATCGAGAGGGACACCGCCCGCTCACATTACGCGCCCCTGGGCCTCAGACGCACCAGGGGACTGGTTACCGCGGCCACCGTCTTCCCGGGTACTGGTGGTGGAGAGATCCGCATTGACGCCCTCCTCCTTCCCGACACCGTAGACCCCAGGGTGCCGGTCCACCCGCGAGGGCTCCTGGTCATCCTGGACACGCTGGGGAACGAGATCGGGCGTGCGCCCGTCCGGACCGCATCTGCCCAGGATTCACTGACCATACTGACCGCCAGCTACTCGGCACCGCCCGGAACATACCTGTACCGCATGGAGGTACGGGACGATTCGACGCAGCTCGGAGGCCTGGCTCAGTACAGGGTCGACATCCCCGTCGCGAACGGCCTCACCGTCTCTGACCTCCTGGTGGCATGGCCGGAGTCGAATGAAGTGCCCGAGTCGCGGTACGATCCCGATATCGCGGGAATCCCGCGGCTGATATTTCGGCCCAATGATGACCTGGCGGTCTACGCGGAGGTGTCCGGTCTGGCCGTGCCTGAGACCGGCGCGTCCACCTTGGACGTGCAGTGGTGGATCGAGTACGCCGACGGCACCGGACTGCTCCGACGAGCCGCCCGGTGGTTGGGCGAGCGGATAGGCCTGGCGGAGGCTCGGCCTCCCGTCCGCGTGTCGTGGCGAGAGCCAGGGGCGGAAGAAACCCACGGCTTGTTCGTCACCCTCACCCTCCCGGACCTGGGACCTGGACTGCACGAGCTGGGGCTCCGGGTTCGCGACGGCTTCACTGGTGCGGAGGCGACGTCGTCTCGTCTGATTCTGGTGGATCCTCAGGCTCCACCGCTGCCCCGGCCGGCCGGTATGTAAGACCCAGCTCGAGGCGGGTGGTCCGCACGAGCTCGAGCGCCTCGTCGGCGAACCGGCGCGCGGCGGGTGCCTGAGCAGTGAGAACCACTGTATCTGTCCTGCCCAGCTCAGTCCCCGCAACGGCGGGCATCAACGGCGTCCGGAAGACGACAGTGTTTGCGCGAACGCCCACGGCCAGGGTCGGCGTGAGCTGGTATTCACCGCCCACCACCGCCAGCCCCGAGTACCGGGTCACGGCCTGGGCGCCTCCGGCGCCCGCCGGGAGCGCCGCGTCCGAACGCCACCGTTCGGAACCGAACCCCACTCGGAGGTAGGTGCTCAAGGGTAGACCTGTGGTTATCCGATACTGGACCGCGGCCATCCATGCGAAGAGCCCGATGCCCGGGTCCTCCGCCACCGGGACCTCTGCCGCGTTCACCGCCCACTCCTCGGGACCGTCGAACGATTGTGTCAGGCGCGTTCTGCCCAAGCTACCGGCCACACTGATGGACCACTGGCGACCCATGGCCATACCGAGTTCCAGCCCCACGGACCCGCTCCGTTCGGCTCTCAGGTGGCGCCTCAAGGTGTTGGACCCGATCACCGCTCCGTCTTCGTCCAGCCGCTCCACCAGCACAGGCTGGATCTGGAGGTCCGGGTAGCCGGTGGTGCCCAGGAACGCCCCCACGCTCCACCGCGCCCCCGGTGCATCCCCGGGCTCGGCCTCCTGTGGATTGACCGGCAGAGGGACCGCCAGGGCCAGTAGCGCCAGCGGGAGCAGTGCTCGACTCGACACTGCTCAGTGGCCGGTCGAGGAGTCGCCGCCGCCCGGGCGCCCCGCCGGTGGCGCCGTCCGCGCAGAATCATCCGGCCCTGCCACCCTGGGCTCGGCTTCCCGCGTCCGGATCCAGATCCCAGCCGCCAGCCCCAGCAGCACCAGGCTGGCCACCTGTGACGTAGTCATCCCGAAGACCACCAGGTCCGTCTTCGCCCGGACGAATTCGATGCCGAAGCGCGCTACGCCATACATGGCCAGGTAGAGACCGAACAGGCGCCACGTAGGCAGCCGGCCCGAGAGCCGCCAGAGGACAGCGAACATGATCAGCGCCAGGCCTATCTCGTAGAGCTGCGTGGGGTGGACGGCCAGGACGGCGCTGTCGGGTATGTCGGCGGGGATTTGGGTGCCGATGGAACGGAAGTAGCCGGCCGTGCTCGGCGGATAGCCTTCAGGGAAGGCTATGCCCACCCACGACTCTGTGGGACGTCCATAGTCGTCGCCTACCAGGAAGCAGCCAGTGCGGCCCAACCCATAGCCGATGGCCAGAGCCGGAGCGGAAGCGTCGAAAGCCATCCCCAGCGGTAGCTTGCGCTTCCTGGCCTGCCAATAGAACGCGCTCACTCCGCCGATGAGCCCGCCGTACCAGACCAGCCCGCCCCGGTTCGTCAGCTCACGGAGCGGGTTCTCGAACAGAGCCTCGTGGTGCAGGGCCACGTAATACAACTTTGCGCCCACTATTCCGGCCAGTGCAACCCACAGGAGCATGTCCCACGCCGCCTCCGGGTCGAGCCCGCGCAGGTCGAACTGCCGTGCCAGGACCCACGCCCCCACCACGAAGGAGACGAACATCATGACACCAAACGACGTCACGGTGAAGTCGCCGATTGTGAACAGGTGGGGATACATGGGGCGCCCGGGAGTCTGGTTTGGTCGTCGGCAGCGCGCTTCCCCGCGCCGTCCTGGCGGGGAAGCTAACCTGCCCGCCGGAGCCGCGCGAGGGTTACCGCGCAGCCCGCGTCGCCCGCCTCAGCCTGCGGCGTCGTCGCCCTCGGCTGCCTCCGCCGGGGCGGGAGCCGGGGTCGACCACCGGCGCACCAGGACAAACATCAGCCCGATCCCGGCGAGCAACGCAGCCACGGGCAGGATGTAGACCAGCAGATTGAAGCCGGCGGCCTTGGGCTCCAGAAGCACCCACTCGCCGTACTTGCTCATGAAGTACTGCCTGACCTCCTCATCCGTGTAGCCCTCTGAGACCTGGGTCCGGATGAGGTCCTTCATCTGTCTGGCCATGGGCGCCGGCGACGCGGCGATGGATTGGCCCTGGCAGACCGGGCACTGGAGCTGGGATGCCAGCTTGGCCGCCCTCGCCTCCTCCACGGCATTGGTTAGCGGCCCCTGACCTATGTAGATCCCTTCCGGCTGCGCGTCCTGCGCCGCTGCTGGAACAGCCATGGCGACGAGCGACAGAACCATCATGATCCGCTTCAAAATGACACCTCCGGGGTCGATGCCGGCGCCGCGGCGGGCGACGGCTCGGCCAACAGCCTCTCGATCTCCGTAACCAACTCCTGCTCCGTCACCGCGCTGAAGATCTTCTTACTGATCCGGCCGTCCTTGCCGACGATGAACGTCTCCGGCACGCCGGCCAGACCCCAGTCGATGGCCACACGCTGGCCGGGGTCCAGCAGGCTGGGATACCCCTTCGCACCCATCTGACGGAGATAGGTCCGGATGGCCTGGGGCGTGTCCTGGTAGACGACACCGTAGAACTGGACGCCACGGTCCCGGTAGCGGGCGGCGGTACGGACCAGCGCCGGGTGTTCGATCCGGCAGGGCACGCACCACGATGCGTAGAAATTGAGCACCACCACCTCACCCAGGTGGTCGGACAGACGCACCACCTCCCCGGTCACGTCCTCACCGTCCGGCGTCCGTGCCGGCGCCATGACCGGCAGCTCGAAGTCGGGCGCAGGCTGATCGATCAGCGGCGACGGGATGATCCGCGGATCGCCACGGACCATGCCCCACGCCAGTAGCATGAGCAGGGGTATCCCCACCAGCATCGCTATGCCGGCCCGCTTCCAACTCATGCCGGTACCTCCTCCTTGTCCGCAGCTCGCACCCGGCCGGCAGCCTGACCGGCCTGCGCAACCTTCCCCTTCACGGGAACCCCGGGAGCCCGCGGCTTACTCTTGCCGTCCTTGGGCCCGCGGTAGGTGAAGGCGATGCCAGCGCCTACGAACATTATGATGCCACCGATCCAGATCCAGACCAGCAACGGCTCGACCATGACCCTGAGGGTGGTGGAGGAACCGTCGCGCTCGAACGCCAGCAGCGTGATGTAGAGGTCCTCGTGGGCCCGGCTCCGCACCGCCGGCGTGGTGATGGGCTGGTCACTCATCTCGTAGTAGTTGAGCCTGGGCTCCAGAGTGGCCACTCGCCGGTCGCCCATGAAGACCGCCAGCTCCGCGGCGACCACGAACCGGTGGGGCTCCTGACGGCCCCAGATGTCGTCGAACCGTACGGTGTACGCTCCTACGGTGGCCGTCTCACGAGGCCCGAGCGTGACCTCGTGGTCCAGTGTGAACTCCGATGACGCCACGATCCCCAGCGCCATGACGAGGATGCCCAGATGCGCGGTGTAACCGCCGAACCGGCGAGGATTGGCCTTCACCAGCCGGCTCAACGCAACCAGCGGACTCTCACCCAGGGCACGGCGCCGGGCGCCGGCGCCCAGCAGGAACTCGGCGGCGTTGGTCGTGATGGCGAAGCCGGCGAACGCGAACCCGAGAGTGGCCATCAACCCCGCGCCGAGCAGCACCGCCACCAGGGCGGAGATTGCCGCCACGGACGCGGGCAGGATCAACTTCCGGTAATGCTTCGCGCTCGGCCTGCCCCACGGCAACGCCGGCCCAACGCCCATGAGGAACAGCAGGGTGACCGCCAGGGGCAGCGTCATCCGGTTGAAGAACGGCTCCCCCACCGTGACCCGTACGCCACGGGCCGCTTCCGCCACTAGCGGGAACAGGGTTCCCAGCAGCACGGTGAACGTGAACGCCGCCAGGATCATGTTGTTGAGCAGGAAGACCGTCTCCCTGGACGCCGGAGAGTCCAGGCTGCCCGTGGTCCGCAGCTCCTCGCTCCGGCCCGCCAGCAACGCCAGGCTCCCCAGCAGCATGATCCCCATGAAGATCAGGAAGTAGTAGCCGATGTCACCACCGGCAAAGGCGTGCACCGACGTGAGGATCCCGCTCCGGGTCAGGAAAGTACCCAGGATGGTCAGCAGGAACGTGGCGATGATCAGCGTCACGTTCCAGGTCTTGAGCATGCCACGGCGCTCCTGGACCATGGCGGAGTGGATGAACGCCGTCGCCGTCAGCCACGGTAGCAGGGACGCGTTCTCCACCGGGTCCCAGGCCCAGTAGCCGCCCCAACCCAGCACCTCGTAGGACCACCACATCCCCGACACTATGCCAGCCGTCAGGAAGGCCCAGGCCATCAGCGTCCAACGCCGTGTCAGCCACAGCCACCGCTCATCCGTCTGACGCGACATGAGCGCGCCGATGGCGAAGGCGAAGGGCACGGTCATGCCCACGTAACCCAGGTACAGGAGCGGCGGGTGCACCGCCATCAGCCAGTGATTCTGGAGCAGCGGGTTCGGGCCAGGCCCGTCCATCGGGACCGGGAACACGGCCCCGAACGGGTTGGCCGGACCGACCATGAGCATGTAGAAGAAGGCGCCCACCACCAGCATCACGCCGTTGGTGACGGCGAACATGTCGCTCCGCTCGTCGCGGTGCAGCCAGGCCACCGCCGCGGCACAGAACGCCAGGACCAGGCCCCAGAACAGGATCGACCCCTCCAGCGCGCTCCAGAGCGAGATCACCGCGATCCCGAAGGGCGTGGCATGGCTACCCACCTGCGCCACGTAGGAGATGCTGAAGTCCTTCGTGACCAGGGCGTAGACCATGGCCAGGTTCGCCACCAGCATGAGTCCGAAGGTGGCGTACGCCGCCGCCCGCACGCTGGCCAGGATGTCCTGGCGCTTGCTGCGCACGCCCCAGATCGCGGCAATGACGCCGTAGACCGCCGCTGCCAGGCTGAAGAGAGTCGCGCTATAACCAATAAGTCGAATCACTGACGCTACTCCTCCCGGATCAATGCTTCGTAGGTGTCCGCCGGCCGGTGACCTTCCGGCGGCGCCTTGTACTCGTTCGAGTGCCGCACCATCACGCTCGACGACTCGAAGATGCCCGCCCGGTTGTAGCGTCCTTCCACCACCACACCCATCGTGTCCTGGAACATGGCCGGCGGAGCACCTTTCGACCACACCTCGATGTCCGTTTCTCCATCACTCAGATGGAAGCGAAGATCCAGCTCCCGCGCGTTCCAGTTCACGGAGCCGGGCACCACGTTACCCGCCAGTCGGACCGGCGTTTCGTACGCAGCCTCGCCGCGGGCCAGGAGCTCCGTGGGCGTGACGAAATAGACCAGGCTCCCGCCCAGGCCGCCCCAGATCAGATACCCGAAACCAGTCAGGACCAGGACGGTGCCGAACACCCCGATGAACCGCTTGTTCATACGTCGCCTCCAAGCTCAGCGGCGAACCGTGAGGCACGCCGGTTCAGGACCCACAGGCGAAGCGTATAGCCGATAACCGTCAGCCAACTTACGGCGTACGCCCCGATCACGTAGTTCCAGACGTTGACATCCGTCTCAAACATGGACCTGCCTCCCCTCGAGTATCGCTTCCTCGTGCAGTGCCTCAGCCCGACGCTGGATCCGCGCCGCCCGGTACCGCCAACCCAGGACGGCGACCAGGAGCAGCAGGAAGGCTATCCCGTTCACTCGCAGTGCTGTCACGTACTCCGCCGACATCGTCTCCGGCGACGACTGCACCTGGTGCAACGTGCGCCACCACCGCACGGACATGTAGACGATGGGCACGTTCAGCGCTCCGAAGATCCCCACCCCAGCGCTCCACGTGGCCCGCCGCTCCGGGTCCTCCGTGAAGGAACGCAGCGCCAGGTAACCCACGAAGATGATGAACAGCACCGCCGTCGACGTCAGCCGGGGATCCCACGTCCACCACACCCCCCATGCCCACTTCCCCCAGATCGAGCCGAGCAGGAGGGTCAGCCCCGTGAACACCGCACCGACCTCCGCGGCCGACTCCGCCAACAGGTCCGCACCCTCGCTACGCTTCCAGAGATAGACCAGGCTCGCCCAGAATACCACGATGAAGGCCAGGAACGCGTTCCATGCCGCCGGCACGTGCACGTACATGATCTTCTGCGAGTGCTGATACTGCTCCGCCGCCGGCGATGTGATGAAGCCGAAGACCTGGGCGCCCGCCACGGCCATGAACGCGATCGCCGTCAAGCCGATCAGCCACTTCGGCGCCCGCTCCTCCGAAAGTGCTTTCAATTCTTGCATCTCACTCCTCGATCACGGCCCCGAACGCCAGGATGGACGCGCCCAGGAAGATGACATCAAAGGACACCAGCAGCCTGATCCACCGCCCCGCCTCGCCCATGGGGTCCCCTTGCAACAGGGCGCCCGTCGCCTCCACCGAAGCCAGCAGCACCGGAATCAGCATGGGGAACAACAGAAGGGGAAGCAGGACCTCCCTGGCACGGCTCCGACTCGCCATGGACGCGTAGAACGTCCCCAGGGTCACGAACCCGAACGTGCCCAGGAAGATGACCAGGAACAGCAACGGAATCGACGGACCAACCGGGATGTCGTAGAGAACGATGGCGATCGGGATCAGGGCCATCAGCACCAGCAACACGAACACCAGGTTCGCGATCAGCTTGCCCAGGAAGATAGAGCTGCGGGCGCCGGGATAGAGGAGCAGTGTCTCCAGGGCGCCGCCTTCCAGCTCGACCTGGTACGACCGATGGAACGCCAGATTCCCACTGAACATTATCGTAAGCCATACGATGCCCGCCGCCGCCAGCCGCAACGACGCCGCGTCCGGACCCAGGGCGAAACCGAACATGAGCAGCATGAGGGCCGCCAGGAACAGCACCGCGTTGAAGTTGGCCTTCGAGCGCCGCTCCGTGGTCAGGTCCTTCCAGGCCACCGCCGCCACCCGGTTCGTCTCGCTACGGAAGCTCATCGCACCGCCTCCGCCACCAGCTTAGGGCCCGCGGCAACACCCTCCGGGACCACGCGCCCCTCATGAAGGGTGATCACACGGTCCACCACGCCGTTCGACCGCTCCGGGTCATGGGTCGCTATCAGGACGATACCGCCGCCGTCCGCTGTCTCCCGGACCAGCTCGTTCACCAACTCGATGCCGTCCGCGTCGAAGCTCGCATAAGGCTCGTCCAGTAGCAGGATCGTCGGCGGGCGCATGACCACCCGCGCCAGCGCCAGGCGACGCGTCATACCCGACGAGAAACCAGCCGCACGCTCACCCGCCGCGTATGACAATCCCACTCGATCCAGCGCCGCATCCACTCCCACCACCGCACGACCACCCCACATCTTGCGCGAGAACTCCAGGTTCTCACGGGCCGTCAGGTCACCATACACACCGGCAGCGTGGTACAACACGCCCACGTGCTCCCGGATCGCGGCAGCCTCATTCAACAGGTCGTGGCCAAGGACAGTGCCGCTGCCACGGGTCGGTCGCAGCGTCGTCGCCACGATCCGCAGCAGCGTCGTCTTACCGCTGCCGTTGTGCCCCATCAGCGCGATCGCGGTCCCCGCCTCCGCACGCACGCTCGTACCTCGTAGCGCCCACTTTCGGCCGAACCGCCGCGCAATCCCTTCCAGGACCAGCCCCTCCCTAGCCATCACGGCGCCTCCGAGCATCATCGCAAATAATCATTGTGCCAGAAGATAGCGGCAGCTTTCCCCACCCTCAATCCCGAATAGTCCCGCCATTTCGCTCCGGAAACATCCCCTGGCAAGGTAGGAATCCCCTACAAAGGACAGGTGGGGCGTTCGACTACCCGCCGTAAGGCAAACCACGGGGACAGCCTGAGGACCGTGGCGACAGGGTATACACCACACCCTACCGGCCGATCCGTGCCCCGCGGAGACGGTCGTCGAGCGCTCATTGCTGGGGCGTCCACAATCGACATCGCGCCTGGGTCGTTGGCGAGCGGGTGTGAAAGCTGCATGCCTACGCATGGTGCTCTGACGCCCAACACGAGGAGGCCATCATGCGCTTCGCATACGCTCCGATCCTGGCCGCCATCGCCATGGTGACGGCCTGCGCCACTGTGCCGGTGTACGAGCCGCGGGAGTGGAACGCGGACGTCCAGCCGGTGGGTGATACCGAGGTCCGGGCTGCGGTTCGGGCCGTCACCGCCCCGGGTCAGACGGCGGTTGCCATCAATCTGGCGGGCGGTGAGGCCGGGGCTACCCACCCCTGGCACATCCACCGGGGGACCTGTGAGACGGGCGGTCCCATTGTGGGCGACCCGGCACAATACCCGCCGCTGCGGCCCACTGCGGCCGGGGGAGCCACAGCCACGGCCCATATCCGTGCCCAGCTGGTGCCGGGCGAGGACTACCATGTGAACGTGCACCGCTCACCGGAGCTGCTGCAGGAGGTCGTCGCCTGCGGGGATCTCCGTTGAGGGGCCTGGCCGTCAGGGCCGATCCCCGGATCACGGCACCGGATCCGGGGATCGGCCGCCTTCCAGCCGTCGCCTACAGCCCCAGTTGCTTGTAGAAGTCGTTTCCCTTGTCATCCACCAGGATGTAGGCCGGGAATTCTTCCACCTCGATCTTCCAGACCGCCTCCATCCCCAGTTCGGGGAAATCGATGCACTCTACCTTCTTGATGTTCTCCTCCGCCAGCAGGGATGCGGGCCCACCGATGGAGCCCAGGTAGAAGCCGCCGTGCTTCCTGCAGGCGTCCGTCACCTGCTGGCTGCGGTTGCCCTTGGCAATCATGATGCGACTGCCGCCGTGGCTCTGGAGCAGGTCTACGTAGCTGTCCATCCGGCCCGCCGTGGTGGGGCCGAAGGAGCCGGAGGCCTTTCCCGGCGGAGTCTTTGCCGGGCCGGCGTAGTATACCGGGTACTCCTTGAGGTACCCGGGTAGCGGCTCGCCCCGGTCCAGGATCTCCTTGAACCGGGCATGGGCCATGTCCCGGGCCACCACGATGGTTCCGGTGAGGAGCAGGGCGTCACCTACGTCGAGGGACGACAGCTCCTGGAGCGTTTCCTCGATGGGCTTTGACAGGTCCACGCGGTGGCCGTGGGCGTGGGTACCTTCCCGGTACTGCTCAGGCAGCAGGCGCCCTGGATCACGGTCCAGCTCCTCCACGAACAGGCCGTCCCGCGTGATCTTAGCCCGGACGTTCCGGTCCGCCGAGCAGGAGACGGCCATGCCCACCGGACAGCTGGCGCCGTGCCGGGGGAGGCGGATCACCCGCACGTCGTGGGCGAAGTACTTGCCCCCGAACTGGGCCCCGATCCCCAGACCGTGCGCTGCTCGCAGGAGCCGGTCCTCCAGCTCCACGTCCCGGAACGCGCGACCGTGCTCGTTCCCGGTGGTGGGCAGTTCATCCAGCTCGCGGGCGCTGGCCATCTTCACGGTCTTCATGACCGCGTCGGCGCTGGTACCCCCGATCACGAAAGCTATGTGATACGGTGGGCAGGCCGCCGTCCCCAGTGACTTCATCTTCTCGACCAGGTACGCCTCCAGCTTCTCGGGCGTGAGCAGCGCTTTGGTCTCCTGGAAG
The DNA here is from genome assembly GCA_007126035.1 of Gemmatimonadota bacterium. Classification (GTDB taxonomy): domain Bacteria; phylum Gemmatimonadota; class Gemmatimonadetes; order Longimicrobiales; family RSA9; genus SLCC01. Next base: position 57,529 of record SLCC01000022.1, on the reverse strand, counting down.
AGCATCGTCTTGTTGGCGCTGCCCCCACCCTTGGCCATGAAGAGGAACTTGTACTCAGCCCCGTCAATGGCCTGGATGTCGATCTGGGCCGGTAGGTTGGTTCCCGTGTTCTTCTCCCGGTACATGTCCAGCGGCACCGTCTGGGAGTAGCGGAGGTTCTCCTCCGTGTAGGTGCGGTAGACGCCCCGGGCGATGGCCTCCTCGTCGCCACCCCCCGTCCAGACCTGCTGTCCCTTCTTCGCCACGACGGTGGCCGTGCCGGTATCCTGACAGTACGGCAGCTCGAAGCGCGCCGAGACCACGGCGTTGCGCAGGAACGCCAATGCCACGCCCCGGTCATTGGCTGACGCCTCCGGGTCGGAGAGGATCGTCGCCACCTGCTCGTTGTGACTCGGTCTGAGCAGGAAGGAGACATCCCGCATCGCTTCACGCGTCAGAACCGTCAGTGCTTCCGGGTCGACCCTCAAGACATCCTTGTGGGCGAACCGCTCTACGGACACGTACGCCTCCGAACCATCCAGCTTCCGGTAGCGCGTGGTATCCTGACCCAGGGGGTAGGGGTCCTGGTATGCGAAAGGCGGCGCCGCAGCCGCCTGTTCGGTAGTCCCGACAACGGGGGGATGTGACATGGCTGTTTCCATGGGAAAGGGTTAGCGGGATACGCCTGTCCCGGGAAGCTAGAGATGGCGGGGAAGGCAGGTCAATACGTATGGCGTACGGGCAGGGATGCCCGTGCCAGACTCCCGGTCCGGTGGCCGTCGGAAAAACGGGCTATCTGGTGCCCCGTCGGGCCCGGCCGCGGCGACTCCTTGTCCCGAGCACTCTTTGCCGATAGGCTTCAGTAGCGGCCCGGCGAGCGTCACCTCGCGGCGTTCGAGTGGCGGAGGGAACTGGCATGGGACAGAACCAGGGCAGGGAGATTGGTTCCGTGGCTGCTGACGTGACGACCGCAGCCGCCAGTCCCGATATTACCGACCATCTGGAGACCATCGAGTCTCATATGGGCGTGGCCCTGGGAGACCCCAAGCGCGTGGAGGAGGCGTTTGGCCAGATCCAGGCGGCCCTGCCACCCTCGGAATCGCCCGTCCCAGTCCTCGTCCGCCTCGCCTCGCTCCTCCGGGACAGCCGCAGCCGTGCCGCACCGGCTCTTTTCCGGCTCCTGGCGGAACAGGCCCACGCACTCGACTCATCGGCACCCGTGCTTGTCGAGCTCCTGTCCGCCCGGTCGCAGGAGATCCGCGACCAGGCATTAAGTCTGACACTCGCTGCGGCCCGCGATGGTCACATCGAGTCCGATCTGGACCTGGCCCTTGCAGTGGCCTGCGCGCTGCCGTCGGCCCCTGACGCCCAGGTCCCGGACGACCTGGGCCAGCTCCTTTCCAGCGTAGACGACCCGCGCCTGCCCCTGGTCCCAGGTGACCCGATTGGTCGGTTCCTGGAGCCATCCATCCCGCTCCCTGTCAGGCTTCTCGCGGCCCGATTGCTGGACGCCGATGATGAGCCTGCGCCGGAAGAGCGAATCCGGCGGGTCCTCGGCTCGACGGCTGCCAGTGCCCTGGCTCACCACCTGGCGTACACCCGTGCCACTCACGGAGACCTCGTCGCCCTCACGCCGGGTCTGGCTCGCCGGGTGGAATCACTGGAAACCATGCAGGCGTCTGAATCCGTGTTGGGCCGCGACCGCCTCGCCGCCGTCGTCGCCCGCCTGGGCTGGCCCCGCGTGGCCGATGAGCTGGTGGCGGAGCCGGTGACGGTGACGCGGATCGAGGGCAGTTTCCCATTCGCCCTGAGGCCTGACGAGGCGCGCGTCATAGATCGAGATTTCGAGACGGCCGGGCGCTGGACGGGATGGGCGGTGATGGCCCGGGGCACCGAGGAAGCCACACCCGTGGGAACGGAGCTGGACAGTGACCGGATAGCCAGGTTCCGGCGCCTCTCCGTGGACCACGCCGTCCTCCTGGGCGAGATCCTGGAGGTGGCACCGGTTACGGCGGAGCGCGCTGGCCGTATCCTCGATCTGCTGGAACGTGTCATCGCCGACCACACGAGCCTGTTCTCCGGCTTCGATCCAGAGGCGGCCGAGGTGTCGGCCGGATTCGCTGAGCTGAGGCGGGAGGTGGACCGGGCGGTGGAACGGGCAGACGACCCCGGGAGCGTCCTGCCAATGGACGTAGCCTACTCGATCCAGGCGTTCGAAGACCCCGGGTCGATACAGGAGGTGAGGACCCTACACGGCCTGAAACGCTACCTGCACCAGCGTGGTCTCAGGCATGCATTCCGGCTCTTCGGCTCCGGCGGCGCGGCCAACCAGACGGTGGACCTGCTACTGCTCCGGGACGGCCACGATCCTGCCGTCGTCCAACGCGTCCGGTACCTGGATTTCGAGGAGCAGGAAGGTTCCAGCCTACCGCTGGCGGTGCGGCTCGTGGTGGAGTCGTTCAAGCACCATCTCATCCATGGATACACGAGCCTGCCCACGGTGCGGATCCTGGTATACGACACCGAGGTCCAGTTCTACGTTTCGTTCCGTAACCACCCCGCCTTCATCCGGCTCGATCTGTCTCCGCCGCGCAGGGGGGGCATGATAGACCTGGAGTATTACGCCGTCAGCCAGTACGAGATGGCCGAGCATCCGGACCTGGGCGTGTCCGGGATCCAGCACATCCTGCGTCGCCTGGGCTTCCATGTGGACCTGGACGGCACTCGCCTTCGAGCCCGCTATGACAAGGAGCGGGCCATCGAGCTATCCGACATCGTGGAGAAGGCGAGCATGTTGATGCGCCTCGTTCCCCACCTCATGGAACTCGACTGGAGGCTGGCGGCGGCGGACCTGCCGGCGCACGAGCGGGCCGAGCTGGCAGACCGATGGGCGGACTTCCTGGAGCGCCACGGGCTCATCCCGCCCCAGGACGAGCCGCTACCTGGCACCACGGGCAGTGGCCTGATCGGTCGGGTCCGCAGGGAGCTCGGTCGGGCCGGCATCCGCCTCCCATTGCCCGCACCCACGGTGCGGACCGGTGGGGCCGGCCAGCTCGACCTGGAGCGGGCGGTACTCGACCCTCTCCGCTCCGCCGTGGTGCGGGGCGAGGTGGTGGCGCGGAACGGCCAGCTCATGCCCGCCCCCCGCCACAGCTACCGGCGCGAGCATGAAGCTGTCCGCCTGGCCCGCATCCTTGCCGGCCCACCTGCGCGGCTCAGGGAGGCCATACGTACGGCTTCAGTGATAGGCCCGCTCGAGCGCTGGTTGCGGTTCCTTCCCGCGGGGAGCATCCAGGGCTATCCGGTGGAGCGTGCCACTCTGGCCTTGCGCGATGGGGACGCTACCCTCTTCGTCCTTCGCGACGATCGCGGCAAGGCCCGCCTCGCCTTCGCCACCAGGGGCGACGTCCCCTACCGGGTGAGGGACCGGGATTCGACCGCCTGGAAGCGGCCGGCGGAGATCCGCATCGCGGAGCTGATGCGGCTCCTGGTCAGGGACAACTACCGGTGTCCCGACGAGGACCAGCCGGTGGAGCTGAAGCCGGATCGGGTTGCCGAGGTGCGCGACCTCTTCGCCACGAAGAACCCATGGCCGCCATCGGCGCCGTACCCGGGTGAACGCTCCGTCCGAGCCCTGCCTGCCGCCCCGGGCCGGGCGTCGGGCATCGTTCGGATCGCCCAGCCGGGGCGTGACCCCGCTGAATTCGAAGGCGCCGTATTCATCGCGCCGACCATCCAGCCATCCGACTCACCATGCCTGGCCCGCTCGGTAGCGGCCGTCTCCACTGGCGGCGGCACCCTCAGTCACGTCGGGCTCCTGGCCCTTGAGCTGGGGAAGCCATCCGTCATCGTCCAGGGGAGTTGGCGACAGCTCCGCCCCAACGAGCACGTGCTCACCCTCCGGCGTACCGAGTTGCGTGAGCGCAGCGGTCGGGTCCGCTCGCTGGAGGTCCGCTGCTGGACCAGGGTCCGGGACTGCGAGGTTGACGTCCGGGAAGGCGAGCTGGTGGTCGTGGACTCGGATGCGGAGACATTGAGCGTGCTGGGCTCGGACCGGGAAGCACTGGTCCTGCACCAGGGCTTCCGCGACCTGGGAAGCGCAGAACGGGCAGTGGGCGCCGCAAGGGACGATCGAGCCCTGCTGGAAGCACGCGGCGCCCTGCTGCGGGTATCGCATCAACTGAACCGGGCTCTCCGGCGCATGGACAGGCCTGCCCTGGCCCGGTACGCGGTACGGGAGCTCTTTTCCGGACAGGCAGCGCCTGGCGCCGCTGCCGCCACCAGCGAACGACGGGCGCTCCTGGACGTTCTCTGCCGCAGCCCGCGCCTTGGGCCGGCGGCGCAGACCGCTCGGGACCAAGCCGTCGTCGCCCTCCTGCACCAGTTGCGGGCTGCCGTCCAGATCGCCAGGGCCGTGACGCCCCTGCTCACCCAGCCCCTGCCCGTGCTCTTCATACGCCTGACCGCCGTCCGCCTGAGGGAGAGCCTCCGCTCAGTGTCGGTCATGGAGCAGGGCCTCCCGGACGGCCGGGTCGGCGCCGCTACCGCCTCGCCGGACAGGAGCCTGCCCGAACTGGACCGCCTCTCCATCGACCGGCTCGCGGAGTTCCGCTCAGCCCTGCTCCATGAGCTGGACGCCCTCGCACGACAGCAGCCCGGCGACCCGCGAATCCTGTTCGCCCTCCGGGCCATCGGTTGGATGGACCAGGCCGCGCCCACTGAAGGGGATCCACGTGACCAGGAGGTCCTGGAGCGGGCCCGCGCCGCCGCACTGGCCATCGAGGGCGCCAGGCGGGTTGCCGCCGACTCCCGTCTCATCGTGGGCTGGGATGAGAGCGGGCTGGGTATGGAGTCGATCATCGGCCGCAAGGCCGCCAGCCTGGGCGAGGTCGCCCGCGTGCTGCCGAGCGGCATGGTCCCGCCGTGGTTCGTCATCACCGATCGGGCGTTCCACCTGGCCCTGGGAAGTCATGTCCGGGTCCAGACGGGCGAAACGATTCCGCTCCAGGATGCCATCGACCAGGTGCTGGCCCGGTCCGAGCTGGACTGCTCGGGCAAGTTCGGCTGCATCCGGAAGCTGTGGCTCGATGCTAGGTTCCCGGAGAGCATGGAGGCGGAGATCCTGGACAGCTACCATGGGCTGACGGCGGAAGACAGCGCGCCGTCGTCAGTCGCCATCCGGTCTTCCGCGTTGGAGGAGGACGGGCCCACTGCCACCTGGGCCGGGCAGTTCGATACCTTCCTACACGTGACCGGCGACGACAGTGTGCTCCGCCACGTCCGCTTGGCATGGGCGGCCCTGTGGAGCCCACGGGCCCTGCACCAGCGGGGACAGAGCAATACTGCCGGAACACCCGGCGGCGGCGGGATCATGGTCCAGCGCATGGTGGACTCACGGGTGGCGGGTGTGGTCCTGACGGTGGATGCGGTGGCTGGCGAGATGCGGGAGCTGGTCGTGAACGTGGGTCTGGGCCTGGGCCAGGGCATCGTGTCCGGCACCGTGGATGCCGACGAGATCCACATCGCCCGCACCGACCGGCGGGGCGGTCCGCTCCAGCTCAGGTACCGGGTAGGCGACAAGCGGGAGCGCTGCGTCTTCGACGCCACCCGCGGCTCCGGGACCCGCCGCATCGAGACCGTATTCCATCAGCGCCTCCGACCTGCTCTGGAGTACACCGAGCTCGAGACCCTGGTCGAGACGGCCCTGGACCTGGAGGCAGCGTTCTTCGAGCCGCTCGACCTGGAGTTCGCACTGGAGGGATCGAACCTCTACATTCTCCAGGCCCGCCCGCTCCCGCTGTTCCGGACAGCACTCGACGAGACATTGCAGCGTTATCCCCTGAAAGAGAGCAGAGGATGATCGACGAGAAGTCGGCACTCGAGTACCACGAAAACGGGCGGCCGGGCAAGATCGAGTTGAAGGGGAGCAAGCCCTGCCTCAGCCCGCGGGAGATGCGGCTGGCATATCTGCCGGGCGCGTTGGCCCCGGCTCGCCGTATCGCGGCCGATCCTGCCAGCTCGTACACCTACACCGCCCGCGGCAACCTGATCGCCCTGGTGACCAATGGGTCGGCAGTGCCGGGACTGGGCGACGTAGGGCCGCTGGCGGCCAAGCCTCTTCAGGAAGGTATCGCCGTCCTCTTCAAGCACCTGGCGGATCTCGACGTCTTCGACCTGGAGCTGGACACCCACGACCCGGATCGTTTCGTGGACACTGTCCGCACGATAGCTCCTTCCTTCGGCGGCGTGAACCTTCAGGACATCAGCCTGCCACACGGCCTGGACATATACGACCGCCTCAGGGCCGCCCTGCCGGTGCCGGTCTCCCACGAGAACCTGTATGGCCTGGCCGTGGCGGTGGTCGCCGCTGTGATCAACGCTCTGGACCTGGTGGACAAGCGGGCCAAGGACGTACGGGTAGTGGTCTCCGGAGCCGGGACCGTGGGACTCGGCTGCCTGCGGCTCCTCACCGCCCTGGGCATCGACCCGGAGCAGATCCTGGTCTACGACCGCTACGGCCTCGTCCATTCCGGGCGGAGCGATCTGACGCCGCACCACATGCGCTTTGCCCGAGAGAGTGATCTCCGCTCCCTCGATCAGGGCGTGCGCGGAGCAGATATCTTTCTCGGCGCCTCGGCGCCCGGTGTGCTCACAACCGAGATGCTCCGTTCCATGGCCGCGCGCCCCGTGGTCATCGCCCTGGCCTCCCCGGAGCCCGAGATCCTGTACGACCATGCCCGGACGGTCCGCCACGACGTGATCGCCTTCACCACACGGTCCGCCGACCCCAACGCCATCGTGGACCATCTGAGCTCGCCATACATCTTCAGGGGCGCCCTGGACGTGCGAGCCTCCCAGATCACTGAAGGGATGATGCTGGCCGCGGCCCGAGCCCTGGCCGACCTGGCGCGGGAGGAAGTGCCGGAAGAGGTGAGCCGGGCATACGGCGACAAGGTCTTCCAGTTCGGGCCCGAGTACCTGCTACCGAAGCCCGTGGACCCGCGAATCCTGGTCTGGGAGTCCGCCGCCGTTGCCGAACAGGCCATCCGGGAGGACGTCGCTTCCCAGGCCGTGGAGCAGGATCATTACGAGGACAGACTCATGATCCGGGTCGGGACAGGTCGCGAGCTGCTTCGCCAGGTCATCCTGGAGGCCCGCCGGATACAACCACGCATCGTCCTGCCCGACGGCACCAGCCGGGCCATTCTGGGCGCCGCCACCCTCATGGTGGACGAGGGCATCGGATCACCCATCCTCCTGGGCAATGAGGACGAAGTGCGGAGCGCCGCTGCTGGATACGGCCTGGAACTGAGGGGCACCTCCGTCATCGACCCGCTCCATGACCCGCGTCTGGAACAGTTCGCGGACCAGCTCTTCCGGAAACGGGGCCGGGAGGGCCTGATCCGCGACATGGCCCGCGCCCGGCTCCGCGATCCCGTCTACTTCGGGAGCATGATGCTGGAGACGGGCGACGCCGACCTGGTGATCGCAGGCATGAGTGGACCCTACTCGGAATCGATCCGCAGAGTCCTCGAAGTCATAGGACCCGCTCCCGACGTTCGCCGCATCTTCGGCCTCTACATGGTGCTGAGACCCAACGACGCCTACTTCCTGGCAGATTGCTCCGTCAACATTGAACCGGATGCGCAGACCCTGGCCGACATGGCAGTCATGTCCTCCAGCCTCGTCCGCTCCCTGGGCATCGAGCCGCGTGTTGCCATGCTGTCCTTCTCCAACTATGGCAGCGTGGACCATCCCCTGGCCCGAAAGGTCCGCAAGGCAACCGAGCTGGCCACGGAAAGGGACCCGGAGCTGGCCATCGACGGTGAGATTCAGCTACTCACCGCTCTCGGACGGGAGTTCCGGGAACAGTTCTTCCCGTTCTCCAAACTGCGCCAGGATGCCAACGTTCTCATCTTCCCTGACCTGCAGTCAGGACATCTGGCTGTCCATCTCCTGGAACTGCTGGGCGATGCGGTCACGGTGGGTCCGCTCCTGGTGGGCACGCGCCGACCCATCCACATGATCCAGTTCGGAACCGCCGAGGCAGTGGTCAACCTGGCCGCCCTGGCTACCGTCCAGGCCGCAGACACCATCAAACCCGTGGATTCGGAGCCAGCCTCGAATCCGGTCGAGCCGGTAGTGCTGCCCGCTGTCCCGTCATGACCACACACTTGGGGGCCGTCACAACGTGCCACGTACCTTTGAACCTGATTAGTGGAGGAATAGCATGAGCCTCGTCCTCTCATGGCTGATCCTGTCCCTGGCAGTATGGATCACCGCCATCGTACTGCCCGGCTTCCACGTCAAGAGCTTCGGCAGCGCCATCGTCGTAGCCGCCCTGTTCGGCATCCTCAACTTCCTCCTGGGGCAGTTGTTCTTCGTCCTCCTCGGGATCGTCACCCTCGGGCTGGCTTGGTTGCTGGCGTTCCTCACTCGCTGGTTGATCAACGCCCTCATCCTCAAGCTCACAGACGCCCTGACCGACCGACTCACCATCGACAGCTTCGGCTGGGCACTGGGTGGCGCCCTCATGATGTCTGCCCTGGGCACCCTCGGAGAGTGGTTGATCCTGAGCGCCTTCTGAGGACCATGCAGACTCTGAGAACGATGGGCGGGGTGATACCGCCCGGGGTGAGAAGAGGCGCCTGGAGGGTCGGGCCGTCGTGCCTCGCTTTCGTGCTGAGCCTGTGTCTCACCGGCTGCGGTGGCTCGCCGCCGACCAGCCTCGCCGGCTTCACCCTGGGCATGTCACAGGAAGCGGTCCTGGCGGAAACGGCGGCGCAGGGCAACTTCAACTGTCGGCTACGCGGGGTGGCGCCTGCCGTCACCCTCTGTGAAGGCATCACCGCCGACGGTCAAGTGCGGGTAGTCGTACACGACGGTGCCGCAGTCTCTGTCAGCCTGCAGTTGGAGCCTGCGGGGCGAAGGCCGGAGCGTGCCGTGAACAGGTTCGTCAGGCGGTTCGGAGCACCGGCCTGGAGGGAAAGGCCCTACCCGCCGCGGGAACCGCGAGGCTACCACACGCTCTGGCTCGACCGGGACAGCACCCGGTCGCTGGCCATGATCTGCTCCGGACGAAGACTCGAGCCGCCCTGCTCCGCCGAGCTCAGCCGCACCGCGCCATCGACGGTTCAGGCTCAGCTCGACGCCCTTCTCGAAATCCAGCGCTGAGCGCGGCAGCAGGGGAACTGGTGGGATAGCCTTCCCCAGCTGCCCTCTCCGATCCCCCTTCCATATCTTCTAATATCAGCCGCCCCGCCTCACGGTCGGCGCACCCGCCGCAGCGGCATGCCGTGCCAGTGAGCCCAACGGCAGCCGGACAGCGTAGTCCCGGTTGTTGGGCGTCCTGTAGATCAACAGATGCGGGTTCAGCTCCCGGATCTCTTCCACAGTCGCGCCATACAGGTCGGCGATCTCCGTCAGCGGTGTCGCCGGGGCGAACGTGACCTCTTCCCAGGCGATCGGCGACTGGCTCATGGGACGGAACCCGTACGCCTCCGGGTCCTTCGCGATCCGACCAGCCGCGATGATCAGCGGCACATAGTCCTGCGTCTCTCGTGGAAGCCTGCTCAGGATCCGGTAGTAGTCCTGCTCCCCCCGGGCCCGCTCACGACCAAGCGTCTGCCTCATGATCCTGGCGACCCGGTTCTGCCCACCATTGTAGGCCGCCATGGCCAGGTACCAGGAACCGAACCGGTTGTGTAGACGCTCCAGATAGTCCAGCCCCGCCTCGGTGGCTTTCACAGGATCCCGCCGCTCATCCACCGCACGGTCGACTACCAGACCGTACTCCTGGCCCGTGGCGCGCAGGAATTGCCAGAGGCCCACCGCTCCGGCCCGCGACACGGCCTCGGGACGGAAGCCGGACTCCACCATGCTCAGATAGATCAGGTCCAGCGGCATGCCCCGCTCCTCCAGCCTGTCCATCATCAGGGGGACCCAGGCGCCACCACGGTCCAGGAACCCCTGGTAGCGCTCGTTCATCCGCGGATTGTTCACGAACTCGCCGATCCAGTGCTCCACTCGCGGATGGTCCATGTTCGGCAGGTCCCACTCCGGACCCAGGCCCGTGGCACGAACAGGCGGGGCCGCACGCTGCGCCACCGTCTCGACCACCGCCTCCGGGACAGCGTCGACCAACGGTCTCTCCCACCCACGGAGCTCAGGAAACGAACCCACCAACACGGCCACCGCTGCCAACCCGGCCGCCCCGGCACCGATGGCGGCTCGCTTCGCCCGCTGGCCATCACGCCAAATCGAGCGCGCACCGACCAACACCCTGGCTATCCGCACACGTAGCTCAGCCATACCCCCTCCAGAACCAGCAAGACAACACAATGTATCCTGTTGCCCACCACACAGTTGACTGGTTCTGTCCAACACCTCCCGGAACGCCAGGTTCCCCAGGTGACGCTCAAACCAGCAACAACGAGCGGCTGATGGTGGGAGTAGAAGCGGCCGCCCCGTCCAGGGGACGGAGCGGCCGCGGGTTGATGACGGTACTGGAGGTCGTCGAGCCTTGGTCCAGTGTGCCGTTGCGGGAGCCCCGGCATGACTGGCCTGCACCAGGGCTAGGCTACGGTGATACCATCGTCCATGTAGACATCCTGGATGGCGTTGAGAAGCTCGACTCCCTCGGACATGGGACGTTGAAAAGCCTTGCGCCCGGAGATCAGACCCATGCCGCCAGCGCGCTTGTTGATCACCGCCGTCCGAACCGCCTGCTGGAGGTCGTTCTCTCCCGAAGCGCCACCCGAGTTGATCAGGCCCGCCCGGCCCATGTAGCAGTTGGCCACCTGATACCGGACCAGGTCGATGGGGTGGTCCGTGGTCAGGTCGTTGTAGACCTTCTTGTGGGTCTTGCCGAACTTCTCCAGTGCATTGTACCCGCCGTTGTTGGTCGGGAGCTTCTGCTTGATGATGTCCGCCTCGATGGTGACACCCAAGTGGTTGGCCTGCCCGGTGAGATCTGCGCTCTCGTGGTAATCCACGTCCTGCTTGAACGCCGGGTTCCGCAGGTAACACCACAGCACGGTAGCCATACCCAGCTCGTGCGCCCGCTGGAACGCCTCCGACGTCTCCTGGATCTGACGCGTCGATTCCTCCGAGCCGAAGTAGATGGTGGCGCCAACCGCCACGGCACCCATCTCGAACGCTTGTTCAACCTGGCCGAAGTAGACCTGGTCGTACTTGTTGGGGTACGTCAGCAGCTCGTTGTGGTTCAGCTTCACCAGGAACGGAATCTTGTGGGCGTACTGCCGGGCCACCGCGCCCAATATTCCGAGCGTGGAGGCGACGGCGTTGCAGCCACCCTCCAGCGCCAGCTCCACGATCTTCGCAGGATCGAAGTACGCTGGGTTGGGGGCGAAGCTGGCCCCACCAGAATGCTCAATCCCCTGGTCCACCGGCAGGATCGACAAATACCCCGTGCCACGCAGTCGACCATGGCCGAAGATCTGTTGCAGGCTCCGCAGCACCGGCGTCGGCCGGTCCGACAGCGCCCACACCCGATCCACGAAGTCCGGACCAGGAAGGTGAAGCTGGCTCTTGTCGATGGTCTGACAGCTGTGGTCCAGCAGGTTACTCGCCTCGCTGCCCAGCAGGTCCTTCAGTCTCTCGTTCATGGTCTCACTCCGGATCCGCGCATACCCGCGCAATTTTCAGTCACGACTACTGCCACGAAAACACGTCCAATCGCCATGGTAAGGGGCGACCGACCGGGGAGGCAATTTCGCGGCCAGCACCCCGGTAGGCGCCGAGAACTCGAGCGGCCGGTCGCCTGGAAAGGCGACCGGCCGCCGATGACACCTGTGTCCGCAGGCATAATGGGCCCGGCGCGACTCGAACGCGCGACCTACTGCTTAGGAGGCAGTCGCTCTATCCAACTGAGCTACGGGCCCGGAACCCTGTAATTTAGTGTAATGGAGAGCGGCGTACCACCTGTGCCGCTCCACCTGCTCCACCTGCCCGGCTATTGCCGGATCCCAGTCATGTATCCGGCCAGGACGCCAGCCAGCAGTGCGGACAGCCGGTCCAGTGAGGCCATTTCAGCCTCCAGCGCACCGTAGCCGTCCTGCCTGACCCGGTCAGCCAGCGTCTCGAGCCGGGTAGCGACGTCTTCGATCAGGTCGCGGTCCTGCGCGTCATGATCGATGTCGGCTCCTTCGAAGCCGAGCAGCTCGACCGCGAACTCCTCGTTGGTTTCTGGCTCAGTCGGCTCCGGCTCATCCTCGGCCAGCTCGGTCAGCCAGCCGTCATCCTCCCCCTGGCCTTCCTGGTCCGGAGGAATCGGTAAGGAGAGTGGCTCCTCCCCGCTCATCCCGGCGGCGTCGGTGTCCACGACATCGTCAGTGGCCTCGGCGGGCTCCTCGCTCACATCGTGGACATCGAGGACCGCGTCGTCGGTATCCTGGACCGGCGCCTCGTCGGGTGCCGCACGGCTGCGACCTGGTACGTACGGTGGGGAGAGGACCTCGTCCGGCTGTGTGTCCGGTTCCAGTTGTTCCGTCCATCGGGTGGAGACAGGGGGCGTTGGCGTTTCGTCGGGGCGTATGCCCTGCCCTTCCTGCGTCATCGCCGACTCCTGGGTTGGGGTTGACCGAAAGCAACCGGGGGGATAGGGGCCAAGATAGGACACGCGAACCGTCTTCGCTACCTCGGCATTGCGCGCAGTCCCAGGAGCAGAGCCCGTCCCGGACCAGGCTCGTAGAACCGGCCGCCGAAGGCGTTGATCACGAGGGAGGCGCTGTATCGGGTGTCCAGGATATTGGTGACGCCGACGAAAGGCTCGACCATGGCCCAGCGACTTGCTACCTGCCGGGCAGCCCGCATGTCGGCGAGGGTGTACGCGGGAGCATGGGCCGAATTCTGATCGTCCGCCGGGGTCCTGTCCACCCACTCGATTTCCAGCTCTACCCTTGTCCCGGCTTGCCGCCACGTTGCCCGGCTTGTCAGTCGGTGTGGAGGGACGCCGGGCAGGCGGTTGCTTCGTAGTGACGGGTCCTCCGGCTGGGAAAAGCGGAAGTCGCTGTAGGTGTAGGCCATGCTCAGCGACCAGGCGGTGCCCGGCCGGACCTGGCCACCGAGCTCGCCGGAAAGCTCGACGCCCCGGTGCGTGGCTCCCCCTGCGTTGCGGTAGAAGTCACGGCCCTCGATGCCTGCTATCTGGAATGGTAGTATCTCGTTACGCACCTTGAGGTCATAACCCACCACTTCCCAGTGGACGTGGCCTCGACGGCCTGCGACGCCTGCTTCCCATCCCCAGCCATCCTGGGGTTCCAGCTCAGGGTTGAAGCCTGTCTGGCAGCAGGGTTCGCCTGGGGGCGGGGGCGCGTTTATCAACTCGGTGGTGGTTGGTGTCTGGAACCAGGTCGACAGGGAGGTCCAGGCCCGCCAGCCGCCGCGCGGCTCCACCATGATGCCGCTGCTCCCACTCCATGCGTCCAGGGTGCGACGCCCGGCACGGTCGCTCGCCGTCGCGCCGAGCCTGTCCCGGGAGTGGAAGGCGACGGCGTCGTAGCGTGCCCCCGCCCTGAGAGCCAGCCAGGGCAGTGGCATCACCTGTCCGAAGGCGAAGGGCGCCAGGCTCGTCACCCGGTCCACCCGGTCCTGGTACACCGGTCCGCTGATCACACCGGCCACGTTGTCGCGCTCCAGCCTGTCGTCGCGCTGTGCCTGTGCCTCGATCCCAGCGGTCCAGCTCGTGGCTCCCGGGTCCGCGGTACGGCCCATCACCCTCACGCCACCGCCTCGCCGTTGCAGCTGGATATAGCGGCCGAACGGTAACGGGTTGTCCATGTCGCGACCCACCCCGTATGCCGCTGCCTCCAACAACGATCGCCCCACACGATGGGTCACCGATACCCCGCCCTGGGCCTGCGCCACCTCCTTCGAGCTGCCCGTGGCTACGTTCTGGGGCCAGGCCATACGAGGCCGCTGTCGCGCCGAGTCCAAAGGCAGTGATCCCGGGTTCTCAGCCAGGGGCACGGCGGCGACGTGGAGCAGGCCGGTGACCGTAGTGCCCTGCCCCAGGGACCTGCGATAGCGGGCGTTGAGGCCGCTGCGTCGCGCTCGTGAGTAGTGACGGAAGCCCTCGGTGCTCATGTGGGAGAGAGCCAAGAACCAGGAGTCGCGGTCACGGATCCCCCCTGCGTTGGCCTGGAGCCGCACCAGGCCGAGGGGGTCGGCCGCGTCGTAGCTGCCCACCGCCACTCTGGCGCTCAGCTCGCGTTCCGACGGCTCCACGGTTGTCAGGGCGATAACACCGCCCGCGGCATTGCCGTACAGCGCGGCGCCCGGGCCGCGGAGCACCTCCACCCGACCTATCGAGCCCGGGTCCACGTTCGTCAGCGTCCCCTGCCCGTCCGGCAGGGTGAGGGGGATGCCATCCAGGAGGATCCGCACGCCACGCACACCGAACGCGGACCTGGCCCCGAACCCACGGACGACGACGCGCGTGTCGTTGGCCAGGCTGTGCCGGTTGCCCACCACCACGCCGGGCACCTGGCGAAGCAGTTCCTCCAGGTCCACCTCAGGTCGTCCCGGCGGCAGGTCCGCCGTGTTGACAACGGTTATCGCCATGGGCACCCGCTCCGCCGGCAGGCTGCCACGGGCCACTGTGGCCTCTATCGGCTCCAGGCGGAAGCGTGGTGACGGCGGCACCGTGTCCGCGGTCGTATCCGCTTGCTGACCCGGGCCCGGAGCCGGGCCCAGGAGCGCGACGACCGGTACCAGAAGCGAGATGATCCCCCTCATCCGACCAGGAACCGGATCACCACGAAGCCACCCACCAGAAGGATCAGGAAGAGCCAGGCCAGTAGGTTGAAGTACCTGTCGATGAAGCTCTGGATCGACGGGCCGAAGGCGTAGATCAGCCCGGCCACCATGAAGAAGCGGGCGCTACGGCTGATCGTAGACGCGAACAGGAAGATCGGCAGAGATATGCTGAACACCCCCGCAGACAGGGTGAACACCTTGTAGGGGATGGGCGTGAAGCCGGCGGTGAAGATGGCCCAGAAGTCGTAGCGGTCGTACAGCTGCTGGACGTTCACGAACGCTTCCGGCGTTACTCCTGGCACGAACGCGTAGAAGAACTGGTCCACCAGCTGCCAGATCCCCCAGCCGATGGCGTATCCCGCCAGTCCACCCAGGACCGAGCCCAGGGCGCACACCGTTGCGAACCAGAATGCGCGCTTGGGGTTGCCCAGAGACAGGGCGATCAGTAGCGGATCGGGCGGCACGGGGAAGAACGAGGACTCGGTGAAGGAGAAGCCGAACAGCGCCCATGATCCGCCGGGACGGTCAGCAAAGGACAGCACCCAGTCGTACAGGCGACGCATGGGCCCGATCCTCGTCGTCACGCCCGGTGAAGTCGGACCCGGCAACTTGCTTTCCACCTTCATCCTGGCCATCCGAAGCGACCGATGAGAGGCACGAAGACGCACCCGGTGATCACCTGTTCGTCCGTTCCCTCATCAGTGACCTTCCTGACGAGCGTCAGTTGCTGGTGATGACGGTCGCCGATGGGGATCAGCAGTCGTCCCCCCACCTTCAATTGCTCGACCAGCGCGTCCGGCACCCGAGGCGCCGCCGCGCCCACCAGTATGGAGTCGTAAGGAGCGTACTTGGCCCAGCCGGTGGTGCCGTCCTTGGTCACGAGGGCAACATTGGTGTAGCCCAGCTCGTCCAGGACCTCACGGGCACGCTGGGTCAGCTCCGTGATGCGCTCCACCGCGTAGACGTTGGACGACAGTTCTGCCAGCAAGGCGGTCTGGTACCCGCTACCTGCGCCCACCTCGAGCACGCGGTCCTCGGGCTCGATCTCCAGGGTCTCCAGGTACAACGCCTGGAGAGACGGCTGGGAGATGGTCTGGCCGTACCCGATGGGGAGGGCGTTGTCCTCGTATGCGCGCTGCACTACGGCCGCTGGCACGAACCGGTGTCGCGGCACCCGGCTCACGGCGGCCAGGACCCGCGGGTCCCTGATCCCCTGCGCCTGCACCTTCCCGACCAGGCGCTGTCGTTTGCGCGCGTACGGATCAGTCACAGCCCGAGACCCCATTCCCTGATATCGTGGAGCAGGTCGAAGTTGGTCAGGTCCAGGTGCAACGGGGTCACCGATACGAAACCATCCTCGATGGCCCTGAAGTCGGAGTCCACCTCGCCCCACCAGGTGGTCTGGCCACCTCCTATCCAGAAGTACTCCCGTCCGCTGGGATCGTGGGCACGCATCAGGGAGCCTTCGTACACCCGGCGACCCAGGCGCGTTACCCTTACGCCCTTCACCTCCGCCGGGTCTATGGGTGGGATGTTCACGTTCAGGAGCGTATCCTTGGGGAACCCCTCCCGGGCCACTATCTGACCGATCAACTCCGAGACCACCATATGCCACCCGTTGATGGCTTCCGGATCCCGGCCCGTGTACGAGAACGCCGCCGCCGGGATCCCCAGCAAGGTGGCCTCCATGGCACCGGCCACGGTGCCCGAATAAAGGACGTCGTCGCCGAGATTGGCGCCATGGTTGATACCGGAGACCACCAGGTCAGGCCGCTGGTCCAGGAGCTCGCCCACCGCCAGGATCACACAGTCAGTCGGGGTACCGTCGACGACGCGGACGTCCCGGACCCGGCGGACTCGCAGTGGATGATGCATGGTCAGGGAGTGGCTTGTGGCGCTCTGCTCGCGGTCAGGCGCCACCACCTCGACGTCTCCGTGGGCTGCGGCCGCCTCACGGAGCACGTTGATGCCCAACGCCAGATAGCCGTCGTCGTTGGTGACCAGGATCCGCATCAGACCACAGTATCCGTTCGCAACAGCTCCACGATCTCGCGCAACTCGCCTCTCATCTCGTCCACCGTGGCGGCGTCCAGGACCTGCCGGGTCGCATTCTCCAGATCGCCCCCTCTGCGCAGCTCCTCCACCTTCTGGCGCGCCCCCTCGATCGTGTACTTCTCGTCGTAGAGGAGTCGCCGCACCAGGATGATCAGGCGGATCTCGCGACGCTGGTAGACCCGGTTCCCCGCACGGTTCTTCGAGGGCTTCAAGGCCGGGAACTGGCTCTCCCAGTAACGCAGCACGTGCGGCTTCAGCCCCACCAGATCGCAGACTTCACCAATGGAGTAGTATTCCTTCCGGATGATGGGTCGGTCCGTCATTGCCAAAGCTCCGGCTTGGGCTCCCGCAGCATAAGGTTACGCACTGCCGTGGACGGGCTCCGCCCCTCGAACAACACCGCGTATACCTCCGCCACAATAGGCATCTCGATTCCCTCCCGCTCCGCCAGGGCGCGGGCGGCCCGGCTCGTCTCCACTCCCTCCGCCACCATCCGCATCTCCCCCAGCACGTCCTCCAGCGACCGGCCCTGCCCCAGGGCGAATCCTACTGTCCGGTTCCGGCTCAGCTCGCCCGTGCACGTCAGGATCAGGTCGCCCATCCCAGCCAGCCCGGCGAAGGTCAGCGGGTTGGCGCCCAGGACTATTCCCAGCCTGCTCATCTCAGCCAGGCCCCGGGTGATGAGGGCGGCCCGGGTGTTGTGGCCCAGACCCAGCCCCGCAGCCATGCCTGCCGCCAGGGCCATTACGTTCTTCAGCGCGCCCCCAAGCTCGACACCCGTAACGTCATGACTCGTGTACACGCGGAAGTAATCAGTCTGGAACAGCTCCTGTGCGCGCCTGGCAGTGTCGCTGGACCGGGACGCCACCGTCACGGCGGTAGGCTGCTCCCTGGACACTTCCGCCGCGAAGCTCGGACCTGACAGGAAGCACAGCTTGCCCCTCAGTCTGGCCGGCAGCACATCCTGGAGGACTTCATCCATCGTCTGGAGGGAGCGGGTCTCGATCCCCTTGGATGCGCTGACCACGAGCCTGGCGTCATCCAGGGCCCCTGCGGCCTGACCCATCACCTGCCGCACATGCTGGGAGGGACTGACAGAAACCACCACGCTCGCCCCGAGTACAGTGGCCGCCAGGTCCGAGCTCGCCTCGAGTCTGTCATCCAGGGAGACGCCAGCCAGATACACGCTGTTCTCGCGCCGCTCGTTGATGGCCAGGGTGACGTCCGTCTCGAACGACCAGAGCCTGACGTCATGACCCTTCTTGGCCAGCAGGTTGGCCAGGGTCGTACCCCAACTGCCAGCTCCCACCACGGCGATCCGTTCCGTCATCCAGCCCTCTCCGCATTGCGGCCGAAACGATTCTCCTCACCTCGCAGCAGCCGGCCTACGTTCGCCCGGTGCACGAATATGACGAACGCCGCCACGGCCACGGACACCCAGAACACCATCCTGGGCTCGTTGGTGGCGAAGACCGCCACGGGAAAGACCAACGCGGCGAGCAGTGAGCCCACGGAAACGATCCGCGTCAGCAGCACGCTCACACCCCATACTATGGCACCGATCATGGCCGCCCAGGGCGCAAGGGCCAAAAAGACGCCAGCACTCGTGGCCACTCCCTTCCCGCCCTTGAACCCCATGAACACCGAGTAGACGTGCCCCAGGATGGCCGCTCCACCATACGCCACAGGCCATTCCAGGGCTTCCGCGCCCGCCCACAACGGGAAGAGAGCCGCCGGTACCCACCCCTTGGCCACGTCCCCGATCATCACCGGCACCGCCGCGCGCCAGCCCAGGATACGGAAGGCGTTGGTCGCCCCCAGGTTCCCGCTCCCGTGTTGGCGCAGGTCGATGCCCTTGAGTCGTCCCGCGACATAGCTGCTGGGGAAGGCGCCCAGGAGATAGGCCAACGGCAGGAGGGCCCAGCTCATCTCTCCTCTCGGCGACTGCGTAACTTCAGCCGCAACGGCGACCCGATAAATCCCCATCGGGCCCGGAGCCCGTTGTAGAGGTACCGCTTATAGTTCTCCGTCACGCCGTGCCTGTAGTTAACGAAGATCACGATGGTGGGCGGCTTCACCCCACCCTGTGTGGCGTACAGCAGCCGTACCGGTCTGCCCCGATAATGCGGCGGCGGTTGCCGCTCCGCCAGTTCGCGCAGCACCTCGTTCACTTCCGCCGTGGGGACGCGCCTGGCCCGCTCGTCAGACACCTGGAGCACCAGGTCCAAGGTCTTCTGGACCCGCTGGCCGGTCAAGGCCGAGGCGAATATGATTGGGACCCAACGCAGCGACGGCGCCCGCTCCCGCAGGTGCCTCTCGAACTCAGGCGCTGTCATGGTGTCCTTCGGCACCAAGTCCCACTTGTTCACGACGATGATCAGCCCACTGCCGGCGGACCACGCCTTCTCCGCGATCTTCAGGTCCTGCACATGCACCGGCTCCGTGGCGTCCACCAGCAGCAGGCTCACGTCGGCACGGGAGACCGCCCGCTCGGTACGCAGGGCACTGTAGTATTCCAGGCTCTCGTGGATCCTCGACTGTCGCCGCAGGCCCGCCGTGTCCACGAACACCAGTGACCGGCCGTGATAGCGCATCGGGGTATCGATGCTGTCCCGGGTGGTTCCTGCCACCTCGCTCACCACCAGCCGCTCCTCGCCCAGCAACCGGTTGATGAAGCTCGACTTGCCCACGTTGGGCTTGCCCACCACAGCCACCGAGATGGCTTCCTCCGGCGGCTCTTCCGCCTCCGGCAGGTGCTCCACGATGGCGTCCAGCACATCGCCAGAACCCTTGCCAGACAGCGCGCTCACCGGCTGCGGCTCTCCCAGACCCAGCTCCCAGAAGTCCAGGTGGGACAGGTCGTGAGGCAGGTTGTCCATCTTGTTCACCACCAGTACCACAGGCACCCGCCTCTTCCGGAGCAGGTCAGCGATCTTCTGGTCCAACGGCTGGACGCCCGCCTTGGCATCCACCAGGAAGATCACCACCTGCGCCTCCTCCACGGCCATCTCCACCTGGCGACGGACAGCTACAGCCATGGGCTCATTCACGTCCACTTCCAGGCCGCCGGTGTCGATCACGTAGAATTCCCGACCCGCCCACTCCGCCCGGGCGAAGTTCCGATCACGGGTCACGCCCGGCACATCCTGGACGATGGCCACACGACGACCGATCACACGGTTGAAGAATGTGGACTTGCCCACGTTGGGCCGCCCGACCACGGCCACGAAAGGGAGGGAGCGGCTCACAGACACTCCAGTGCTTCACTCAGGTAGTGAGCCGGTATCACTGGACCGGTCACCCCCGCCACCAGCTCGTCGAGCCCCATACTGTCGATGAACAGGTCGTCGTCGTTCAGCGACTCCCCGGGGATCAGCACTGCGTCGAGCTGGGTCCCGGCCTCCAGCGCACGGATCGCCGCCAGCACGCCTGCACCAGGAAGTAAACCCGCCGTGGTGACGGTCGCCCCGAACATCCCGTTCCTCACGGGGATCAATGTCAGCTCCCCTCCCGTGGCCGCCGAGATACGAGGCAGTGCGCCAGACATGACCTCGCCCATCCGGGTGCCGGTCACCAGGCCGATGCGCTTCCCCTTCAGGTCCGGCGGGTCGCGCAGGATATCGGCCACGTCCTCCAGGAACGAGCGGACAGCGCCCACGCCGTTCTCCGTGAGCGGCCAGTCGTCGTAGTATCCGCTGTCGGGCACCGTCTCACCCGCCAGCAGGAACAGCTCATCAGCGGCGTATGCCCAGCCCGCCCCCCTCTGCGCAACCGCTCGGCGCCGCGCCGCCTCGACCTGAGCGATCGCCTGCCGCCCCTCCTCGGGCCGTAGCAGACGGACCGGGCGGTCCACGTTGTAACGGGTCAGGCCCACAGGGACCACCGCCAGCGACAGGACGCTCGGGCCCAGGCTCCAGAGATCGTCGATCGTGCGCTCCAGCTCCGGCCCGTCGTTCCAGCCGGGACAGAGCACCGCCTGGGTGTGGACCTCGATCCCTGCGGTCACTAGAAGCTCCAGCCGCTCCATGATGTCGCCGCCGCGCGGCACGCCGAGCAGCCGCATCCGCACGTCCGGGTCCGTCGCATGCACGCTCACGTACAGGGGAGACAGCTTCTGGTCGATCAGCCGTTGAAACCCTCGCGGACCCAGGTTCGTCAGCGTGACGTAGGCGCCGTAGGTGAAGGACAGTCGGAAGTCGTCGTCCCGGAGGTGAAGGGATTGCCGGGCTGTGGGCGGGTTGCCATCAATGAAACAGAACACGCACTTGTTGGCGCACTCCCTTACCGCGTCCGGCACGGTCACCACGCCCAGCCCAGCGCCAGGGTCCTTCTCGATCTCGTACAGCTCGGAATCGCCGGCCAGGTCCAGCACCTCCAGCTCCAACCGACCATCCGCTTCCAGGAAGCGTAGGTCGATCAGGTCCCGGACAGGCTCACCGTTGATCCGCACGATCCGGCTACCGATCCGGAGGTGCAGCTCATCAGCAATGCTGTCAGGAAGGATCTCTGCGATTCGGACCATCATCCCCTCACAGCGAAGGGCGGCCCGCGGACCGCCCTTCCACTGCTGAATCGAGTGTCGACGCAAGGCGAAACATAACCACCCAGCCGGACCCGCTCAACCGTCAGGTTCGATGAGCGGTGTCCTCCGACCCCTCAGAAACCTCCGACACCTCCGTGTCACGGTGTTGACGTTCTGACGCCGACCCTCAGCCGAATGACCCCCAATTCCACTTCCACTCATCCGCTAACTCTGGGGAAGGTCCTGTCAGGTTCTGGCCCACCGGGCCCCACTCAAAACAGGTGAACAGCCTCAGAACAGCGCCTCACCACAGGCCCCGCACACGCTGACACCTTCCGAATACGGCTCACCACAGCGAGGGCAACCGAAGCTCACCTCGCCCACGGAATCCTGGTGCGATGCGATCATCCGCCTGGCCTCCTCGTAGGCGTAGGTGGGAACGAGGATCCGCACCACCGCCAGGTCTCCCAGGTCCACAGGAAAAGCCAGGTGGTCCTTCTGGGACATGACCCGCGCATCCACACCTTCCGCTCGCAGGTTGTCCTCGATCAGTTGGGCCTCGACCTCGTCGGCCAGACTCAGGACCTGGCTCCAGCCCTCGATGATCGGGACAGCGGCGTGGTCTCGGCACTTGTGATAGGCGCCATCACCAGACTCGCATTCGGTACAGAGTGCGGTCCCACAGAGGGCACACTGCCCTGGCGCTGGGCGGTCCGGGTGGCGGTCGCAGGTGGCATCGATGAGCAGGTGGCCGCAGGCGCGGCACGCATCAGCATCAGCGGCGATGGTCTCCTTACACCTGGGGCAGGTCGTCGTCTCCTCCCGCGCCTCATAGCCACAACCGGGACAGGTGGCGACGCCCTCGGCTAGCATAGTGCCGCATTCGGGACATCCGTTCATGGGGCTCCGCTCACTGTCGAGTTGTTGTCTCTCCTGTGGTGCCGTGCAAGAAGCGTACGCCCCTCGTGCGAAGAGGCACCGCCACCCGCAGGTGACGGCGCCCCTCTCATGTCCGGCCCGAGCGACTCAGCGAACCAGCTCGTACTTCCAGCCGGAGAATTCACCACGGGACGGGTCCACGGTGAACGAGAACTGGACCGACTCCTCCACCTGCGGCACCGTCACCTCAGTGCTGGCCGTGTCGATGGCATTGCCCCTGTTGTCCAGGACCTCGAACCGGATCGTTACCCGCTCGCCAGGCGTGCCGTTCAGGTTGGTGAACACCCCGGTGACCCGGGCCCGGTCCTCCTCCTCGAAGTTCATGGTGATGTCGTTCACCTCGAACTCCTGCTCCTCGTACGCCCGTACCAGGCCCTGGACGTGCTGAGCCATCCGCTGCGCCTCGGCCTCCGGGACCAGGTCCATCTTGGTCCGGTACGCCCGCAGCGTGAACCGCATCAGGTTCCGGTTCAGCGGGTCGAACTCCTCCACCCGGTCCGTCGCCTCCAGCAGTTGGCTGTAGAGGTCCCTGAGCTGCTCATCACGCTGTGGCGACGCAGGCTCCAGCTCGAGCTCGGCGGCCGCCGAGAAGAGAGACTGGACCAGGTTCAGGTACGCGTCCCGGGAATACGGGTTCAGCTTGGCCGAGTTGGCGAAGGCCTCTGCCGCCCGCTCGTACTCGCTCGCATTGAACAACCCCACCCCGATCTGGAAGTACTCCATGGCCCCCAGGTCCGGCCTGGCCAGCAGCTCCTCGTAAAGGGCCTCCGCCTCGTCTGCCCTGTCGGCCTGGGCCAGGAAGGTGGCCTGCGCGGACAAGGCCTGCATGGCTACGTCCGCTTCCAGCGTCGGCGCGGCCTGGGCCAGGAACTCACCCAGCACATCTGCCGCATCACCGAAGCGATCAGCCTGGGCCAACAGGTTCGCCAGGTTGAACGTGGCTATTTGACGATCCTGCGCCCAGCCCTCCAACTGCTCCTCGTCTTCTGCTATGCTCGCCGGGGGGCCACGATCCAGGATCTCCAGGGCCCCGCGATAGAACCCGATGGCCTCATCCGTGTCTCCCAGCTGCGCGTGCAGGAGGCCCAACGCCAGACGTGCCTCCGGACGCTCCTGGTAAAGGATGTCCGCACCCCGGAAGTACTCCAGGGCCTGCTCTACCTCTTCCTCGCTCAGCGCCTGGGCGCCCAGGTTGTAGGCCGTCGCCCAGCCGTCCTCACGCTCAGCCTCGACCTGGTCCTCGAAACGGGGATGCAACTCCACCGCGTGGGTGAACATCGTATCCGCCTTCACCCAGTCGCCGGTGCCCACCGCCGCCTGACCGGTGATCAGGTAGGCCCGCGGATTCGTCGGGTCCCGCTCGATTGCGGCCAGACCCCGCTGCAGGGCATTCTCGAACAGGGCCCGTGCTTCCTCGCCCTCCTGTAGCGACGCCTGCACGATGGCCACGCTCGCGGCACGGGTGTCCGCATCGTCTCTGGGCCGCTCGCCGACCTCCCCGGGCTCACCCGGAGCGGCGGTCGCACACGCTGTCAGGACGGTCACGCTGAATGCCAGGATGAGCCCGGTTCCCCGCGCCATCACTTTCCTTCCACTGATCATGGACTCAAGTCTCCTTCGTCTGTCGATCTTGCGATGACCGTTCAGCCACCGTCCAACTCCGCTCGCACCTCGTGAGGCGCGATTCCGTGCGCACGAGCCGCAGCCACTACATCATCGAATTCCGGCTTCGCTCTCGTACTACCGTCCGGCAATCTTACCCGCTTGCGCCGGATCCGCTCCCCACGCCACTCCACTACCTCCTCTTCCCGCTCGAGGACGGCCCGGTCCACCTCCCAGTACCGAACACCTATCGTGCGGGTTCCGATGAAGAACTCGTCGGTCACCGATGACAGTGACGCCGCCGGTACCAGCGCCTCGAGCCGGACACCCGGACGACCCTTCTTCATGTCGATGCGCGCCAGTGTCACGTCCACCGCACCCGCCTCTACCAGGGATTCCCGCGCCGCCGCCACGTATTCAGGTGCCAGGTCGTCTATGTCCGCCTGTACCAGATACAGGCGGACAGGCCTCTCCGCCACGGAGCAGGAGATCAGCCGGAGACAGTTCGGGCGCCCGGTCGGATTGCGAGAGCCTGCGCCGAACCCGCTTCGACCATATACGACCTCCGCCGGCGGCGCCACTCCTCCGGTAACAGTGGCGAGGATGGCGGCGCCCGTGGGCGTGGTGCATTCCCCGGTGTAGCCCGTCTCCCTGACCGTGAGCCCCTCGAGCAACCGCGCCGTCGCCGGCGTCGGCAGAGGGTATTCGCCGTGGGCCATACTCGCCGTGCCCGTGCCCACTGCCACCGGCCGGGTGTAACACCGGGCGAACCCCATCTCCTCGATACCGCCCACGCTGCACAACACGTCCAGTATGGAATCCAGCGCGCCGACCTCGTGGAAATGGACCCGCTCCGCCGGTATGCCGTGCACCGCCGCCTCGGCCTCGGCCAGCCTGTTGAACACCTCGCCGGCCCGGGCCCGGACCGACTCGGGAGCGCTGCTGGAATCGATGATCTCCAGCACGTCGGGCAAGTAGCGGTGGGTAGCATCCCGGCCCACATCGAACTGCACGCGGTGACAGTCGATGCCGTTCCGATCAACGCGTTCCACCGTCACTTCCACGCCCAGGCCAAGGGCCGCGACGGATTCACGCAGCCAGCCTTCCGGCAGACCCAGGTCGATCAGCGCGGCCACGATCATGTCGCCACTGATGCCCGCAAAGGGGTCGAAGATCAGGCTGCGCGCGTCAACGTCATCGGGGCGCTCCATAAGTATTGTATAATACGCCCGGTGCCGTACCCGGGTCAAACTGCCGACCGCCGTTCATCTCCGCCGCGGCGGCTCTGGTGGAATCCGCTCGTGACCCAGCTACTGGTCCTCTCCTGCCAGGTGTGCGACGATCCGCCGGGCCAGCTGGTCGGAGATGCCCGGGACCGACGCCATCTCCACGGCGGAGGCGGCTCGCAGAGCACGCACGCTGCCGAACCGCGCCAGGAGCTTCCGTTGCCGGGCGGGGCCTACGCCCGGGATGTCGGCGAGGGCGCTGGTCAGAGTCCGCTGTCGCCGGAGCTTCACGTTGTAGGAGTGGGCGAAGCGATGCGCCTCGTTCCGTGCCCTCTGGAGCAGTCGCAGCCCGGGGTGTGTCCGACCCAGCCGCAGCGGCTGGGAACGGTCCTCCAGGTGGATCTCTTCTTCCCGCTTCGCCAGCGCGCATACGGTGGTGTCGTTAGCGCCGGCATCGGCCAGCCCTGCGCGGGCGGCCGTCAGCTGCCCTCTACCGCCGTCGATCACTGCCAGCTCGGGCAGGGGCAGCTCCTCCTCCAGGCGCCGCCGGAAGTAGCGGTAGACCACTTCTCGCATGGAGCGGAGATCATCGTTGCCCCAGCCGCCACGGATCCTGAACCGGCGATACCCGCTCTTCTGGGGCTCGCCGTTCTCGAACACCACCGCGCTCCCCACCACCTCCTTGCCCTGGGTGTGGGAGATGTCGAAGCAGGCTATGAGGCGCGGTACCACCTTCAGCTCCAGCACCTCTTGCAGGTCATAGAGCACGTCGTCGGCCCGCCCCCGAGCCGACTCTTCGAGGACAGTCCGTTCCTCCAGCATATGGCGGGCGTTCTGAGCCGCCAGCTCCACGAGGCGCCGCTTCTCACCCCGGCGCGGCACCGGGAGGCGGACCCGGCGCCCCGTCTCCTCCGCGAGGAGGCTCTCCAGCAGCTGTCGATCCTCGAACTCACCGGGGAGCAGGACCTCACGAGGCAGGTCGAGAAGACCTTCGTCGCCACGGCCCAGATAGAACTGGGTAGCCACCGTGCCCAAAACCGCCGCCTCCGCCTCCAGCTCCAGGTTCGTGAAATGATGGACCTCCCTGCCCAGGAGCTTGCCGCGACGGATGCGGAGCAGCACGCCGGTGGCGTGATCACCGTCCCGAGCGACGCCGATGACGTCCTGGTCTCCCCCCTTGACGTCCAGAGCCCTCTGGCGCCGCTCCAAGGCGTCCAGACCCACCAGCGTGTCCCTGAGGACGGCGGCCCGCTCGAAATCCAGGCTCTCCACCCGATCCGTCAGCTCCCGACTCACCCTTGCCCGGACCACGTCGACGTCTCCTCCCAGCACCTGGAGGACCTCGTCGACCATGCCGCGATAGTCGTCCTCTGACTGGAGCCCTGCGCACGGGGCCAGACACCTCCCGATGTGATAGTCCAGGCACGGGCGGTCCGGGCTCTCATCTGGCAGGTCGTAACGGCAGCTCCGCACCGTGTAGGCCCGCTTCACCACCTCGAGCGCCAGGCGCATGGCCCCCACCTCGGTGTAGGGGCCGAAGTACCGGGACCCGTCGTTCTCCACCTGCCGCGTCACGAAGACCCTGGGAAACGGCTCCTGCACCGTCACCTTGATGTACGGGTAACGCTTGTCGTCCTTCAGCCGGATGTTGAACCGGGGCTGGTGCGCTTTCACGAGATTGGCCTCGAGCAGCAGCGCCTCCGCCTCGCTGTCCACCACCACCGTCTCCACATCCGCCACCCGCCGCACCAGCTCCTGCTGCTTGATCGAATGCGATGTGTCCTGAGTGAAATGGCCCCGGACCCGGGACCGGAGGGACTTGGCCTTACCGATATAGAGGATCTCGCCGCCGGCGTCCCTGAACAGGTAGACTCCCGGCCGCGTGGGCAGGTGCTTCAGCTTTCGATCCAGGTTCCTCTCCAACGCACGGCGCCCCTGGTGAATTCTCGCTCCTGTCTACCCTTCAGCGGCGTGGCGTTTCCCTCAGGGGCGCCGCAGGATACGGCCGATGATCTGACGTACCTCGGGAAGGCCCAGCGCTGTGGCCACGGCGAAATAGGTGGTCCCGTAGACTCCCAGCACCACGCCGCCCGTCACCAGGTGGGGGAGGTCAGGCAGGATGTGGGCGACGCCGAGGCCGGCCGCTGCCGCCGCCACTGCCGACGCCGCCATCCGCGCCAGGACCGAAGCGGCCGGCACCACGTTACCCATACGCTTGCGCAGCTCCAGGCGCAGCAGGTTCCACTCGATCCAGGATCCGAGGCCCGAGCCCAGGGCGAGACCCGCCGCGCCCAGCGGAGCCCCGGCGAACTCGTAGTTGCGTCCGATCAGCATGAGCGTTGCCCCCATGGCAGCGGCGGAGGCCACGCGGATGATGGCGTACTTGGCGGGTGTCCGGGTGTCTTCCAGGGCGAAATACGCCGAGGAGTACAATCTGCTCCCCGTCGACGCGACGAGCCCGATGCTGTACGAGATGAGGACGGTGTGGACCCAGATCGTATCGGTAGCGGTGAAGTCGCCCCGCTGGAAGATGGCGGCGACCAGGTAGTTGCCTATTGCGATGTAGCCGATGGCGGAGGGTATGACCAGGAAGCCGATCTGCCGGAGCGACCTCACCACACGCTGGCGGAGCACCTCCATGGCCTGGTTCCTCCGCCGCGACAGCTCCGGGAGCTCGGCCGCCGCCACGGACATACCGAAGAGGCTCAATGGCAGTATGTAGATAGCGGTGCCGTAGCGGAGGGTTGCCACTGATCCGGCCACGAGCAGTGAGCCCAGGATGATGTCAACATAGCTGCTGAGCTGGACCACGCCCCGGGCCAGGATAGCTGGGGCGGCATTGCGCACAGTAGCCCGGACCTCCCGCATGCCGGGCGCCCAGCCGATCCGCAGCGAGCGCTCCAGCCTCAAAACCCACGGTAGCTGGATGAGGAACTGCAAGAGCCCCCCGATCAGGGCGCCGAAGCCCAGGACCATCACCAGATCATCCTGGGGCAGGACCCCGCCCCAGATGAGCAGCGCCACCACCATCGCCCCGTTCCAGACCACGGGCGCCACGTAGGGGACGAAGAAGCGACGGTGGCTGTTCTGGATGCCCAGCGCCCAGGCCGAGAGGACCAGCACGCCCGCCATGGGGAAGACGATGCGGACCAGTCGAACAGTGAGCTCCCGCTGGAGACCATCGAAGCCGGGCGCGAAGATCGTGACCAGGACCGGCGCCAGCAGGACTCCCACGAGCGCCAGCCCTCCGGCCAGGGCCAGCAGGAGGGCGAAGATGGCACCGGCCAGCCGCCCCGCGTCCTCCTCCCGACCTTCTTCCAGGAGCTTGGCGTACTGGGGGATGAACGAGGCGCTGAGCGTGCCTTCGCCCAGCAGGTTCTGGAGCACGTTCGGCATGCGGCTCGCCGCGCTCCACGCGTCGGCGGCGATGGACGTGCCGAAGAACCGGGCAAAGACCATCTCCCGGACCAGGCCCGCGAGACGGCTCAACATGATGCCCGCTGCCACCCACTGGGCTGAGCCGGCAGCGCTCTTCGACGTCTCCTCAGTCACCTTCGCCACGCGGCAGCCGCCCTCGCTGCTTCTCGTCCAGGAGTCGGTCGATGAACTCCGTCTGCTCTCGCAGCAGCTCGAGCTCCCGGCCCAGCCGCTCCAACTCCGCCTCCAGGGCTGCGATCCGCTCCGGCGAGCCACCCCCTTCCTCGATCCGCCGGGCCAGCGCCCTGCCGAGCTGGGAATCCAGCACCACCGCCATGAGCGGGATGAGAAGGACGAGGACGAAAAATAGCCACATCATGGAGGGATCATAGATGGGCCCGCTCCATCAGGGCAACGGTCCTCATTCCAGCCCTGCTCGATGCCATGTAGGCGACACCGGCGCGGGCACCGATGAGCCGGCAGGGCCCAGTCGGGAATTCACCGCTGCACGGGCCGCGGCCAGGATGTCCGCCAGTAGCCCGTCCCCGTACCTGGCCAGATACTGGTGCACGTTGAGGACACGCTCCTGGGGCTTGCCCAGCGGGAAGAGGTTGATCGCCGCCTTCTCGATCTGCTCCAGCTCTGTCTGCTGCCTCAACTTGACGTGCTGTCGGATCTTCTTCTCCACCTCCGAGAGGGCCCGGAAGGATTCGTTCCGGGCGGCACGGATCGGACCCGACAGCGTGGCATCCACTTCCTGGGCACTGGCGCTCAGCTCCTCGTACTCCGATTCGAGCAGCCCACGGAGCCGCGAAAGGGTATCCCGGACCGGGGTCGGAACGTCCTCTCGCACCACGTCTCCGATGATCTCGTGGACCGGCTGGTGGAACTCATCCACTTCCAGGGAAAACTTCCCCAGTACCTTGGCAACCTTTCCCTCCACCAGCACGACGCTGACGCGGGGGAACACCAACGGCATACCCACCCCGTGTGCCTCGAACAGCGAGCCGGTCTGGGCCAGGTAACTCAACTCGCCGGGACCGGCCACATACGCCACGGTCGGGATGATCGCGCTCTCCAGGACGGGACGGAGCGTCACGTTCGGCGAGAACCTGGCCGGATCCTCGTCGAACAATGCCCACAGCTCGTCGTCCTGGAGCCGCCTGCCCGAAGTCCGGAGCACCCAGGAAAATCCATTGCGCAGCAAGCGCTCCCGCCCGTGCTGCTCATCCTCGTGGAACACCTGGCTCGACCCGGGGAGAACCGCTACCTGGGCTTCGTAGCCCGCCTCCTCCAGCTGGCGGGTCCGAGCCGCCAGCTGGTCCTCCCCCGCCGCCGCCTGCTCCAACGCCCGCCGCAGTATAGGCGCGCCGAGCTCCCGGACCCTCGGGTGCTGACTGTCAACCAGCCCCATGTCCAGCCCCTGGAACAACCGGGCTGCCGTTGCCCGGAAGGCGCCCGCCACCGAGGCGGCCTCGCCGTAGTCCGCTTCCAGCCCGGCCAACAGGTCCGGGGTGAACTCGGATGGCGGCAGGATCCGGGCAAGCTCCTGTAGCGCGCCGGCCGCGCTCCCGTCCACGCGCCGGCGTCCCATGGACCGGGGCGGGTCCGGGCTCCCCGTCAGAGCCAGGCGGCGCAGGGCGTTGCTCGTGTCAACCAGGTGGAC
Organism: Gemmatimonadota bacterium; assembly: GCA_007126035.1. Classification (GTDB taxonomy): domain Bacteria; phylum Gemmatimonadota; class Gemmatimonadetes; order Longimicrobiales; family RSA9; genus SLCC01. The sequence continues at coordinate 27,345 of SLCC01000022.1, read as the reverse complement.
GTGGTTCGCCTCCTCCCAGTCATGGTCATCGGAGGCGACCCAGAACAGGGCCAGCACCGGCACCTCGAGGAGCGCCTCGAGTCGTGATGCCAGGGCCACGGCAGTCAGCGCTTTGTGGACCGTGTACAACGGGCCGCTGAACAGGCCGGGCTGCTGGCCGGTCGTAACGAAGAAACCCTCTCCCCGCGCTATGGAAGCCAGCCGGCTGACAGCACCGTCGCTGAGCGGCTGGACCGCGTCCGTGATGGCAACCGAACCGACAGGATCGAACCGCGAGCTTACTTCCCTGATCCTGCTGCGGTACGAGGCCACGTCGAACGGCGAGCCGGCAAAGAAGGCGGCAACCCGGGAATCCCACCGGAGGTAGTCGTCCACGAGCGGCCCTCCACCGATCGTTCGGACCTGGATATCGAGACTCACCGTTTTCGACCTTTCCGTCGTCAGCCCTTGTGGTAAGGCTCGCCGCGGAGGATGGTCCCCGCTCGGTACAACTGCTCCGCCAGCACCAGGCGCGCCAGGTCATGGGGCATGGTCATGGCCGATAGCGAGAGGCGGTGTCGACATTCCTCCAGCAGCTCGTCCGCGATGCCGCCGGCGCCACCGACAATGAACGTGGCACCGGCCATGCCCCTCAATGCCAGGTCCTGCAGGTATCCCGCCAGCTCCTCGGAGCTCCAGGCTCGTCCCCGTCGGGTTAGTGCCACAAGCTCCTGACCGTCCGGCGCCGCCGCCCTGAGGCGATCGGCCTCGGCGCGCAGCACCTCTTTCACCGGTCTGTTACGCGACGCCGTCTCGGCCTTCACCGTCTCCACGTGAAGCTTCCAGTAGCGGGCGGCCCGCCGCTCGTACTCTGCTATAGGCGGTTCCAGCAGTCGACCCGGCCGACCCACCGCCACGACCGACACCTGCACGCTCCTCATACCTCCCGCTCAGGGTGGATGACGGTGTCCTTCCTGTAGCGCTCGTCCGCGACGGGGTGGTCCTCGTTGAAGTGGAGGCCACGGCTCTCCTTCCGGCGCCGGGCGCTCCGGACCACGAGCGACGCCACGTCACACAGGTTCCGCGTCTCTGCCAGGTCGGTATCCACTATCCCCGCTCGATACAGCTCGTTGGCCCGGGCGCGGAGCGCATCCACCCGCCGGGACGCCTGCTCGAGGCGGGCATCGCTGCGCACGATGCCGCACTGCTCCCACATCAGCGAGCGCAGCTCCTGCTGGATGTCACGCCACTCCGGTGCCGCCGTGCCCGGCGCCCCCACATCCTCTGGCGGCACGTCCAGATGCGGCAGGTCGATCTCCTTGAGCACGGACTGGGCCGCTCGATGGCTGAACACCACCGCCTCCAGCAGAGAGTTGGACGCCAGCCGATTGGCTCCGTGCACGCCCGTGCACGCCACCTCACCAGCGGCGTAGAGGCCATCGAGGCCGGTGCGCCCAGCCCGGTCCGTCTGGACGCCACCGCAGGCATAGTGCGCCGCCGGCACCACGGGAATCGGCTCGCGGAGGATGTCCACCCCCTGTCTTGCGCACGCCTCCATGATGGTGGGAAAACGCTGGGGTATCTGGTCGGCGGGGATCGAGCTCAGGTCCAGGAGCACGTGGGGCGCACCGGTCTCCTTCAGCACGCGGTCGATCTGCAACGCCACCACATCCCGCGTGGCCAGTGAGCCCATGGGGTGGCCCTCCATCACACGGCGGCCATCGAGCGTGTACAGCTCCGCGCCCTCACCTCTTACCGCCTCGGAGATCAGCACCGCCTGGCCCTCGGCCGGATAGAGAGCCGTGGGGTGGAACTGGACGAATTCCAGGTTCGCCACCGCCGCCCCTGCCCGGTAGGCCATGGCCACTCCGTCTCCCGTTGCGATGTCGGGATTGGTGGTGTGACGGTAGACACGGCCCAGCCCACCGGATGCAAGGAGTATCCGACGTGCATGAACCACCTCCAGGTGCTCGTCCCGGTGGTCGTAGATCAGGGCGCCGGCACACGTGGGCCGTCCAGCCCGCTCTCCCACCAGGAGATCGAGGGCCAGGTGGTCCTCGCAGGTGACGATGGAGGGATGCTCAGCCACGGCCTGAAGAAGAGCTCGCTCGATCTCCCGACCCGTGAGGTCCTGGGCGTGGACTATGCGCCGTCGGGAGTGCCCGCCCTCGCGACCCAGCGACAACCGACCGCCGGAACGCGTGAACTCGGTGCCCCATTCCATGAGCTCGCGAATCCGGTCGGGCCCTTCCCGGACCAGTTCCCGCACCGCGTCCTCGTGGCACAGCCCTGCACCGCCGCGGAGGGTGTCCTGCAGGTGAAGCTCGAAGCTGTCCGTGGGACTCATCACCGCGGCGATCCCGCCCTGCGCATAATTCGTGTTCGAGTCGGCACGCCGCTTCTTCGTCACTATGATCACGCTCGCCCGGTCGGCAACTTTCAAGGCGAACGTCAGCCCAGCGATGCCAGAGCCCATCACGAGCACATCCACCTGATGCTGTCTCAATCGAGAATCTCCTCGACCGCCCCCAGCAGTCGGGCTCGCCCGCTCTCGAAAGTGACCGCCTGCTCCAATATCCACAGGTCGGCCTCCCCCATCAGAGGCGCCAGCTTCACCGCGTCCTTGGCAGTCATCACCACCGGGCCACCCGCCGCGAGCCGCTCCAGCTCACGGGCGTCGGCCTCTCTGTAAACGTAATGATCAGGAAAGGCGATGGCGTCAACCAGCTCCACTCCCCACGCCTCCGCCTGGTCGAAGAAATCGTCGGGCCGGGCAATCCCTGCAACACCCAGCGCCGGACCCTCAGGCCGCCCCTCCCGCACCTGGCCGTCTGAGCCTAGCCAGCCGGTCGGGCTCAGGAGCGCACGCGCCGTCTGCCGGCCCGAGATGCGGGCCACCTCCAGCTCCGTCCGAGCCGCCTGTTCCGGAGGAGCGACACGGCGTGTGACGATGATCGCGTCAGCCCGACGCAGCGACCGCGGCGACTCCCGGTAGGGGCCACGGGGGAGCAGTCGCGCCTGCCGGCTCCAGGTCTCCGCTGCCACCAGCACGATATCCAGGTCACGGCGCAGGCGCCGGTGCTGGAATGCGTCGTCCAGCACCAGCACATCGGCGCCCTGTTCCATGGCACGACCCGCGCCCCTCAACCGGTCCTTCTCCGCCACCACCGGCAGGTCCGGGAACCAGAGGCGGTGCAGTGCCGGCTCGTCCTCCGCGTAGCCCCCGTGCAAGATTCCCGGCGTCCGACCCCGCAGTTGCAGCTCACGCACCAGCCAGCGGACCATGGGGGTCTTGCCGGTTCCGCCAACGGTTATGTTCCCCACGCTGATGGCGGGGACCGGCGGTGAATGACGACCGGCCAGGCCCGAGACGTAGGCCATGTTGCGAGCCTGCATGACCGCGCTGTACCCCAGCTCCGCGGGCATGAGGAGCGCGCCCAGGACCCGGCCGGCGGCCCCGGTTTCTCCAGCCCAGAGACGCTGGACCGCATCCGCTGGACCGAGACGGTCCTGATAGGGCCCGTTACGTTCTGGGTCCGCCGTCACGGTCCGCCCGCTCGGTGAGCCTGTTCATCTCGGCTTCCAGCTCCAGCACATGTCTCCTGAACTCCGAATCGCTCAGATCCCGCGGCACATGCCGCGGTGAGCCGTACACCACCAGCACCCTGGAAAACGGCTTCGGGATGCAGAGCCTGTCCCAACTCCCCGGCCACCACGCCCGGTTACAGCCAGCGGTCACCGGCAGGATCGGCACACCCGCCAGTTGCGCTGCACGCACCACTCCCGGCTGTACCTTCTGCCGCGGGCCTCTCGGCCCGTCAGGTGTGAGCGCCACCGACTGGCCGCTGCGCACCCGTCGCACCACCTCCCGCAATGCTTCCCGCCCACCCCGACTGGTCGAGCCGCGGATGGCATCGAAGCCCCAACCCGCGGCGATGCGGGCAATGTAGTCCCCGTCGGCCGAGCGGCTTATCATGGCGCCCAGCCCGCGGCCACGGTGATAATAGGTAAGCGGCAGGAGGCGGCCATGCCACGCCGCGTACAGCACCGGCTTCCCGGCGTCCGCGTACGCGTCGAACCGCTCCCGGTGCTCGGTACGAAAGCGGATGGTGGCCATGAGTGCGCCTACCAGGAGTCGGCCCGCCAACCCCCCGAAAATGGAGCGGAGACCTTTCCTCACCGCCCCTCCAGGATCTCGCCTGCCAGGGACGCCACCCGCTCCGCCGTGGTGCCCGGCTCGTCCACGTGCAGCGCGTCTCGCACGGATCGCAGCCCGCGCAGCGCTGCATCCCGGGTCGGCCCCTCGTCCACCAGCGGCAGGAGCTGCCCTGCCAGCGTGGCAGGTGTCACCTCATCCTGGAGCAGCTCGGGCGCTACCCGGGAGCCGGCCACGAGATTGGCGAGACCCACGTGATCCACCTTTACCAGGCGCCGGGCCAGCCAGTAGGTGGCGGGATGGGTCCGGTAGGCGATCACCATGGGGACCTCCGCCAGCGCCGCCTCCAGGGTGGTGGTGCCGGACTTTACCAGCGCGACGTGGGCGTGGGCAAGGAGTGTCCGGCTCTCCTCAGCCACCGGGTACGAAGCTGCCCTGTACGCCGACTCAGGAACGTCCGGCGACCGGGCGATCACCGGCTGCACGTGCCAGCGGGCTTCCACCACCCGCTTCGCCGCGGCCACGAACGGCTCCAGGTGACGCTCCACCTCCTGGAGCCTGGAGCCGGGGAACAGCGCCAGGATCCGGCGACCGGGATCAAGTCCCAGGGCAGCGCAGAAGGCCTCCCGGGGCTGCCGAGGGCCACCGTCGTCGTCCAGGAGCGGGTGACCCACGAACCGGGCGCTGGCACCGTAACCCCGGAACAGCCGCTCTTCGAACGGCAGGATCACCGCCAATCGATCCGTCGACTTCGCCAGCGTTGCCGCCCGACTGCGATGCCATGCCCAGACCTGGGGCGCGATGTAGTAGAGGACCGGTATACCCCGGGCTGCCGCCCTGCGGGCCAGGCGCAGATTGTAACCAGGATAGTCGATGGGGATGACCAGGTCGACCTGCTCGTCGATGATCCGTTGGACCGTGCGCCTCAGGAGCCCCGCGTAGAAGGGAATGTGCCGCACCACCTCCACGAAGCCCATGAGGGCCAGGCGATCGAACGGCGCCACCGCCTCCACGCCGGCGGCTTCCATGCGCGGGCCGGCCAGGCCCAGCAGCCGGGCATGGGGCCAGCGTCGCCGGAGCGCCTCCGCCAGGGCGGACCCGTGCAGGTCGCCGGATGGCTCTCCGGCGGAAAGGAAGATCGTGGGGCCAGAGCCCATCAGCCGCCGAGACCGGACAGATACCAGATCAGGAACAGGACCAGCGCGAGCCCGAACAGCAGCCGACCCAGCCTGGGCGGCCGCACCGGGCCTGTCGATTCAGACCTTCGCTCGCGCCGTATTCGTAGCAGAGACATGTGTTTCAATCCGCTCCACGATCTCCAGGGCAACACGCAACGCCCTGCGTCCGTCCTCACCTGACACCTTGACGGGGGCCTCGCCACGCACAGCGGCGGCGAAGGCCTCCAGCTCGACCCTCAGCGGCTCGCGCTCATCACCCACCAACTCGAGCCGGTCCACCAGATCCATGAGGCTGCCCATCTGGATGTACCCCCCTGGCTCGAGCTGGATTCCTTCGCGCAGCCGAAGGAATTCGCCACGTCCGGCGGCCAGGTCCAGGCTCAGGTACCCGGAAGGCTGGAAGAACCGGACCTTGCGCATTCGTTCCATGGACACCCGGCTGGACGTGAGGTTGGCCACGCACCCACCCTGGAACTCGAGGCGGGCATTCGCGATGTCCGGACTGGGTGTCAGTACCGGCACACCGGTGGCGGCCACGCTGGTGGTGGGGCGGCGCACCAGGCTCAGCAGCAGGTCCAGGTCGTGGATCATGAGGTCGAGCACCACGGCCACATCGGTGCCACGAGGCCCAAAGGGGGCGAGGCGGTGGCTCTCGACGAAGAGCGGGTGGTCGAGGTATGGCTCCGCCGCCCGGATAGCGCCGTTGAATCGCTCCACATGGCCCACCTGTACTACCCGGTCCGCCGTCTTGGCGGCCGCGACGATCCGATCAGCGGCATCGAGGGTGGGCGCGATGGGTTTTTCGATCAGCACGTGGCAGCCATGTTCCAGTGCCCGGATTGCCACCTCCTCATGGGCCCTGGTCGGCACGGCGATGACCACCGCATCGGATGCGTCGAGCAGCGGCTCCAGCTCACGGTATGGCGAGATCTCCAGGGATCGGGCCACCTCGTCGAGCCTCCGAAAATCGATGTCGTGTACCCCCGACGACGCTACTGCCGGCAGCTCCCGTACGATCCGGGCATGATGGAAACCCAGGCTGCCCACACCCACCACTCCAATACGTACTGTCATGGCCTAGAGATGTACTCCGCGCTCACTATGCTCGAAAAAGCTGATGAACCGCTCCACTTCGGGGATCAACTCCAGCTCCTGACGGGCTCGTGCTATGGCCTGACTCACGTTCAGTTTCGAGAGGAAGAAGAGCCGGTATGCCCGCTTCAACTCCGTTCTCACGGCGCCGTCGAATCCCCGCCTCCGCAGGCCTACGCTGTTGAGGCCGAACACCTCCAGCGGGCTTCCCGCACATCGGACGTACGGTGCCACGTCCTTGGCCACCCGGGATGCGCCGCCCACGAAGGCGTGCTCCCCGATCCGCACGAACTGGTGGATCGGAGTCATGCCGCCGATGATCGCCCAGTCGTAGATCGTGACGTGCCCGCCCATGTTCACCGAGTTGGCCAGGATGACCCGGTCGCCCAGGTGGCAGTCGTGGGCGACGTGCGCGTAAGCCATGAGCAGACAGTCGCTCCCTATGGCAGTCTTGCCGGATGCCCGTGTACCGCGGTTGACCGTGACGTACTCCCTGATCACCGTCCGGTCTCCGACCACCACATGCGCGGGCTCGCCCTCGTACTTCAGGTCCTGGGGGTCGGTCCCCAGCACGGCGCCGTGGTGCACTCGGCAGTGGCTGCCCAGCGTGGTGTCCCGCTCGATCAGGACATTGGAGTCGATCCTGGTCCCTTCGCCTACGATCACACCCGGCCCGATGATGGAGCCCGGGCCCACCGTGACTCCCGCGCCGAGTACCGCGTCCTCGTCGATGACCGCGTTCGGGTGGATACCCGGAACGGGTAGCGCCTGTGCCTCGAACATTCCTCTATCCTTCACCGGTCCATGATCCGGGCCATGAGTTCTGCCTCGGCCACCACCTGGCCGTCCACGTACCCGACACCCTTCATCCGACACAGGTGCCGCCGGAATTGTAACATCTCCAACTCGAACACCAACTGGTCACCAGGAGTGACTGGCCGCCGCCACTTCACGTTGTCCATGGTCATGAAGTAGACGACCTTGTCTTCCGCGTTCTCGATGACCTCCATCAGCAGCAGCCCTCCCACCTGGGCCATGGCCTCGATTATAAGGACGCCGGGCATGATGGGATGACCCGGGTAGTGACCCTGGAAGAAGGGCTCGTTGATCGTCACGTTCTTGATCCCGACGATCCGCTTGCCCAATTCGTAGTCCACGATCCGGTCCACCAGCAGCATGGGGAACCGGTGGGGGAGGTACTGCATGATCTTCGTGATGTCCACCACACCGTCGCCACCACGCCGGCTGGCTGACCTGATGACCCGCGCCAGCTCCAGGTTCCCCGCGTGGCTGGGCCGGTCCGCAACCACGTGGCCACGGACGCGGCCGCCGAGCACCGCCAGGTCTCCCACCACGTCGCCGATCTTGTGGCGTACGAACTCGTCAGGGAAGCGGAGCTCACCGGATGCCACGCCGTCGTCGTCCAGCACCACCGTGTTCTCGTACGTGGCGCCAAGGGCGAGGCCACTGGACTGGAGCGACTCCTTGTCGCGCAGGAAGCCGAAGGTCCGCGCCGGCGCCAGCTCGTCCGGAAAAGTGCCGTCGATGTAGAACGAAGCGAACTGCCGGCGTATCATGGGGTGGTCGAACTCTATGGTCCCGGACACCCTCAGATCGTCGGCTGGGGCGCAGACGTAATGGCCGCCGTTGGGGCCGTCCACCACCACCGGCGACGACACCGCCCACACCCGCGCCGGCTCACCCTGCTCCTCGAGACCGGCCGTACGGATCGCGTCGACGAAGGGGCGGAAGCTCCCGTCCAGGATCGGGATCTCGGCGCCGGAAAGCTCCACCACCATGTTGTCCACTCCCAGCGCGCCCACCGCGCCCAGGAAGTGTTCCACCGTGCGTGCCTCAGCTTCGCCGTCTCCCAGCGTGGTGCCCAGGTTCGTGTCCCTGACATTGTCCAGGGATACTCCCACCTCTGGCGACCCTGCCAGGTCCACCCGCCGGAACCTGACTCCCGTCCCTACCGCCGCCGGCAGACCCCTGAGCCGGACCTCCTCGCCCGTATGTAGCCCCCTGCCCTCCAGCACGAAGGGCTCCCGGACGGTTTGTTGTGTCGGTGCCTTCATCCCTCGCTCTGCCCCTTCATGACTTCCTGCTCGAGGCGCCGGACCCGCTTCACCAGCTCGGGCAAGCGGAACACCTGGCCCTGTGCCCGCATCGCTTCACGGTGGGGCCGCGCCGGGTAGCCGCTCCAGACCTCACCCGGCGGGACATCGCCGAATACCCCCGCCTGTGCCGCGATCGTGGCCCCGTCCCCGATATGAACGTGTCCGTTGACTCCAACCTGCCCGGCGATGGTCACTCCCTGCCCTATCCTGGTGCTCCCCGAAATGCCTGCCTGTGCCACTATGATCGAGCCAGCTCCGATCCGGACGTTGTGGCCGATCTGGGTCAGGTTGTCGATCTTCACATGATCGCCGATCTCCGTGGGCCCTATGGAGCCCCGGTCAACGGTAACGTTCGCGCCGATCTCCACATCCGCGCCCACCACGCAATCCCCCACCTGTGGGATCTTGCGCGGCACGCCCCCCACGGGCGCGTACCCGAACCCGTCCACCCCCAGCCTGGCGCCCGAGTGGACTATGGTCCGGTCACCGAGGCGGGTCCGGTCATAGAGAACCACCTGGGGATGCAGGACCACGTCTTCCCCCAGGTGGCAATCCTCACCCACGCTGACGTGGGCGCCGATCCGCGCGCGCCGCCCGACCCGGGTCCGACTGCCCACTACAGCGTATGGCCCGACCACCACGCCCTCTCCCAGCACGGAGCCGGGGGCGAGCACCGCCGTAGGATGCACTCCCGCCTCAGGCCCTCGTTCCGGGTAGAGACGGGGGATCAGCTCGGTGAGGGCGCCGTACACCGAGTCCACCACGATCCGCGGGCGGCTGTCACTGATCCGCTCCCGCAGCTCCGCAGCCACCAGGAGCAAGCCAGCGCGAGACGCGGGAACGTAGACGAGGTAGCGGGCCTTGGCAACGATCGAGAAGTCCGACGACACCGCACGATCGAGGGGAGCCGCCCCCGTGATCTCAGGGTCGGCTCCCCCCTCCAGCTCGGCATCGAGCAACCGTGCGATGGCGGAAGCCTTCACCGGCCCCGCTCCGCGTCGGGCTCAGTTCCCCGGATCACGCGTCGTTCAGCCGGCGCAGCACTTCATCCGTGATGTCGAGAGTCGGATCGGCGGCAATGACCCCTCCCGCAGCCACGTCCAGGATGAACGCGTAGCCCCTCTCCTGGCGGAGCTGGTCGATCACGCTGTTGATCCGCTCCAGGGCAGGGCCCAGAATCTCGTTCTGCTTGGCCTGGACCTCCTCCTCGAACTCGGCCCCTTTACGCTGCAGCTCCTGCTGCTTCTGCATCAGCTGCTGCTCCTGCTGCTGACGACGCTCCTGCGTCATCATGGCCTGCTGCTGCTGGAACTCCTGCACCATTCGCTGGAACTCCGCCTGCAACGGCGCCAGCTCGACCTCTGCGCGGCTCTCCAACTGAGCCAGCTCCTGCTGCATTCGCTGTCTGGCCTCCTGTAGCCCGGGCGCATGCTGGCCGATCCGGTCCGAGTCGAGGAACACCACACTCGGCCCTTGCTGGGCCGTCAGCCCACTCGCCGCCACCGACATCAGCGTCAACGCGGCCAGAGCGCTTCCCAGAAAACCCTTCATGAGTCACTCACCTTTTTCGAGACCTCAATAACCCTGTCCGAACGTGAAGTGGAGTTGCCACCCTGGCTCGGCCCTGTCGAACCCGTACGCGTAATCGAGGCCCATGGGCCCGAATGGCGTCATGAGTTGTACCCCGATGCCCGCTCCGCGGAACAGCCTGGTGGGATTGATCTCCATGGGATCCGACCACACGTTCCCTGCGTCGCCGAAGAGCGATACTGACACCATGTCGCTGAAGCGGACCGCGTATTCCGCACTCAGCCGGACGAACGCATCACCCAGCCTGTCGGACAGACTGCCTCTGCCTGTCCCGAGATACCCCACGGGGGTGATGGTCGTTTCATCGTAGCCGCGCAGGTTCTCCCCGAACTGCACGCCGCCCATCCAGAACCGCTCGAAGGGGAACCCGCTGGCATCGCCCCTGATGGCGCCGACCTCGGCGGTGAGGCCCAGAGCGGTCCGCACGGGTCGCACCCCCGGCTGCCCGCCGCCGAATTGGGCCACCGGCGTCCACCACTTGCCCCTGGCCACATACTTCTGGAACTGCCCATCGCCGCCCAGCAGACCGCCGCTGAACTCGGCCCGCAGCTCGTGCTGTGTTCCCACGGTCGGGAACATGGGGCTGTCGAGCGTGTTCCGCATCAGCGACACGGAGGCCGTACTCAGGAATCCTGGCGGCAGGCCGAAGATGTCACTGGGTGTGTCTCCGAAGTCCCTGTACTCGGTGCGTGAGATCTGGTAGCCGAGGAATATCCGGCTGAACCGCCGATCCACAGGCAGCGGCAAGCCGAAGCGTACCGAGCTACCGGTGCGGCGCCGCTCACCTTCCGGGAAGTTGAAGAAGCGGTTCTCCTTGGAGCTGAAGATCGACAGCGAGCCACTGACCTGCGACCCCCGGATCGCGGGATCGGTGTAGGAGGTGGAGAAGTTGTTGTACTGGCGACCGAACTCCCAGCGCAGGTGTCCGGACTTGGCCTGCCCGAACAGGTTCGGCTGGTCGTAGCCCAGGAACCCGGCCACACCGCCCCAACCACCGATGGTGGTGCCGAAGTTGACGGAGCCGGTCTGCTTCTCTTCCACCTCGAAGATTACGTCGATGTCTCCGTTGTCCCTCGGCTCCATCCGGGGCATGGGCAGCGGCGACTCGAAGAAGCCGAGCCCCATGATACTCCGGTAGCTCTGGATCAGCATCTCCTCGCTGTAGACGTCGCCGGGCAGCACGAAGATCCGGTCCCGGATGACGCTCTCGTGAGTGTAGGTGTTGCCCACGATATGTACGCGATTGATGTAGGCCGGATCATTCTCGGCGATCTCCCAACCCACCTGGACCACCGGCTCCCCGTCGTCGTTACGGCCCCGCTCTATGAACGGGATGACCTGCGAATAGAGGTAGCCTCGATTGCGGTAGGCCTGGTGCACGTCCTCGGTGGCCTGATCGAATCTGGTCAGGTTGAAGATTGGCTGCCGCTCCGCGACCTGACCCTCCTCGCCACCGATCCCACCGATGCCGATGGCTCCCAGGATCCCCGCCCTGGGCGACTCGAAGTACCGCTTCAGGTCGGCCGTGGGGAACTGCCTGTTCCCGCGGATATCGAAGTCCACCAGCCGGTACTGCTCGCCCTCCGCCACCTCGATCTCCAGGCGCGCCTTCCCCGTCTCCGGGTCGACTATGAGGGTGTCTCCCAGCACGGTGAAATCGATGTAGCCGCGACGGCCGTAGAATTCGGGCAGGTTCTGGCGCAGGTCCTCCTGGAGGGTGAACTCATCGAAGAGGCCGGACCGGAACCACCAGAACCCTTCTGACCGGGTCCCCAAGGCCCGTTCCAGATCCTTCTGGCTGAAGGCCTCGTTGCCGTGGAAGACCACCTCCGCCACGGCCACCCGCTCGCCTTCCTCCACGTCGAAGACGAGCCTGTGCTCGTCCTCGAAGCCAGTCATCGACTCAAGCCTGTGCTCGATGCCCCGGAGCCTGATGCCCTTCTCGGCCAGGAGGTCCCGCACCAGGTGCTCGGCCGCCGTGGCCCGGGACGGATCGTATGGTTGTCCCGCTCGCAAACCCACGCTGTCCCGGACCGTGCGGTGCCGGACCTGGTCGAGGCCCCGGAACTCGATGGCCGCCACATGCGGCTGCTCCACCACCTCGATCACCAGCCGGATCGGGGATCGGGGATCTTCCGGGTCCACCTCGGCGGCGCTGACCTGGACATCCGCGAACTGGTTGGTGGCCCACAGCCGGCGGATCGCGTCCTGGATCTCCCGGTAGGTGACCCGGTCGCCCAGTCGGATGCCCGCTGAGGATCGCACCACGTCGTCGCTCAGGCGCGCGTTACCTCGCACCTCCACGGCGTCCACCTGCACCAGCTCCACCGGTTCGGCAGGGACCTGGGCTGAGACTGCCAGGGGCTGGCTGAGGGCCGTTATGAGGGCGACCGCCACGACGGCCGCCCCCAGGATCAGCTTCGATTTGTCTTGCTTCATGTTTTACTCGATGACGGGACGCGGAACTTGAAGCCGTCCCCTTCCTCCGTCACGTCCACCTCGATCTCATCACCTGGCGAGAACTCCGCCACCAGGATCTTCTCCGAGAGCGGGTCCTCCAGGAACCGCTGGATCGCGCGCCGGAGGGGTCGGGCGCCGAACTTCTCGTCGTACCCCTTCTCTACCAGGAACTCCACCGCAGGGTCCGTCAGCCGGAGCGAGAGCTCCTCTTCCGCCAGGCGGCTTCGCACATCACCCAACATGATGTGCACGATCTCACCGATCTGCTCCTTGGAGAGCGGGTGGAACACTATGATATCATCTACCCGGTTAAGGAACTCGGGGTTGAACGCCCGCTCGATTTCCTCCCGGACCTTGCTCTGCATCCGGTCGTACACCGTCTCGGTGTCCCGCTGGTGGAAACCCAGGGTGCCCTTACCCGTGCTGATGTCCCGGGCGCCCAGGTTGGACGTCATGATCAGGACGGTGTTCTTGAAGTCGATCACGCGCCCGTAGTTATCGGTCAGGTGACCCTCGTCCAGCACCTGGAGCAGGATGTTGAACACGTCCGGGTGCGCCTTCTCGATCTCATCCAGCAGCACCACGCTGTAGGGCCGGCGCCGGACCGCCTTGGTGAGCGTGCCCGAATCTTCGTAGCCCACGTACCCAGGAGGCGCGCCGATCAGTCGCGAGACGCTGAACTTCTCCATGTACTCGCTCATGTCCACCCTGATCAGGGCCTCCCGATCGGCGAACAGGAACTCCGCCAGCGCCCGTGCCAGCTCCGTCTTACCCACGCCCGTTGGACCGCTGAAGATGAAGCTCCCGATGGGCCGGTGAGGATCCTTCAGCCCCGCACGGCTCCGGCGGATGGCACGGCTTATGGACTCGATGGCCTCGTCCTGGCCTACCACCCGCTTATGGATCTCGTCCTCCATGTGGACCAGGCGCTCCGTCTCCGCCTCCTTCAGGCGCGTCACCGGGATACCGGTCCAGCGGCTCACGATGAAGGCCACGTCCTCCACGGTGATCACCGGGCGATGGCGCTTACGCTCCTCCTCCCAGTCCTCCTGGCGCTTGCGGATCTCGGCCTGGAGCTCCCGCTCCCGGTCCCGCAGCTCCGCGGCCCGCTCGAAGTCCTGGTCCCGGATCGCCTCGTCCTTCTTCTCCGACAGCTCCTCGACCTGCTCCTTCAGCTCCGTCACCTCTGGCGGCGGGACCTGTGTGGCGAGCCGGGCCCGGGCACCGGCCTCGTCGATCACGTCGATGGCCTTGTCCGGTAGGAACCGGTCCGTGATGTAGCGCTCCGACAGCTTGGCCGATGCGCCCAGCGTCTCGTCCGGGATCTCGACCCGGTGGTGCTCCTCGTAATGACCCCGCAACCCTCGCAGGATCTCGACTGACTCCTCGATCGACGGCGCGTCCACGATCACCGTCTGGAACCGCCGCTCCAGGGCACCGTCCTTCTCGATGTACTTCCGGTACTCGTTCAGGGTGGAGGCGCCCACGCACTGCAGCTCGCCCCGGGCCAACGCCGGCTTGAGCATGTTGGACGCATCGATGGCTCCCTCGGCGGCCCCCGCGCCGACCAGTGTGTGGAGCTCATCGATGAACAGGATCACGTTCCGGTTCTGGGCGATCTCGTTCATGATCGCCTTGAGCCGTTCCTCGAACTGCCCCCGGTACTTGGTGCCGGCGATCACGGCAGCCATGTCCAGCGCCAGGACCCGATGGTCCCTCAGGCTGTCCGGGCAATCACCCTTGGCTATCAGCTGGGCCAGCCCCTCGACTATGGCTGTCTTGCCCACACCGGGCTCCCCGATCAGGACCGGGTTGTTCTTCTTCCGCCGCGACAGGATCTCCATGACCCGCTCGATCTCAGAGGCGCGACCGATGGTGGGATCCAGCTCCTCACCTCGGGCCAGCTCGGTGAGGTCCCGGCAGAAATGATCCAGTGCCGGCGTCTTCGACTTCTTCTCACCCTTGGCCGCGCCCGGACCGCCCGCTCCGCCACCACCGCCCGGCGACGGCGGCTGGGACGGGCTCACGTCGCTGCCGAGGAGCTTGAGAGTCTCTCCGCGCGCCTCGTCCAGCGTGAGGCCGAGTGAATTGAGGACGTTGGCCGCTATGCCCTTCTCCTCGCGGAGTAGCCCGAGAAGAAGGTGCTCGGTACCGACATAGGAGTGATTGAGCTCCCGGGCCTCGGCCATGGCGTACTCCAGGACCTTCTTGGCTCGGGACGTATACGGTAGCTCACCCAGCGCGATGGTAGCCTTGCCCTTCTTGACCGACTCTTCGATGCGTTCGTGGACCTGCTCGAGGTCCACGTTGAGATTCATGAGCACCGCCGCCGCCACGCCCTCACCCTCCCGGATCAGGCCCAGGAGGATGTGCTCCGTGCCGACGTAGTCGTGCTGAAGGCGGATGGCTTCCTCGCGCGCCATAGCGAGTACCTTGCGCACCCTGTCAGTGAAATTGTAGTTCATCGGTACCTCGTCGCGGGGGTCGTCTCGTGACTCCCCTTCTATTCAACTTCCGAGCCGTCGTCTCCGGAGGTGTCCGGTAGCTCTCCCTCTCCGCCCAGGATCCGCCGGACGTAGGCGGCCCGATGCACATCACTCTCCGCCTCGGAGAGGGGTCGGCCAGCAGCCTGCTCCAGG
Source organism: Gemmatimonadota bacterium (assembly GCA_007126035.1). Lineage (GTDB taxonomy): Bacteria > Gemmatimonadota > Gemmatimonadetes > Longimicrobiales > RSA9 > SLCC01. The sequence continues at coordinate 12,134 of SLCC01000022.1, read as the reverse complement.
TGTGCCGGCTGCGCGTATATCATGATCTTGTTCAGCGTGTATACACTGAGGCCGGAGAGCAGTTTCATGCTCACACCCAGCCTGACGCCGCTCAAGAGGTTCATCACCTCCTGGAAACTAATGGACCGGGCGTATCTGAGCAGCCCGTACGCCCGCCAGATCTTGTCCTCGATGACAGCGGGCGCCTCGCGCATGAGCACGCCGCGGGCGTGGGTCTCGTACTGGATCACCTGCTGCACGATCTTGTGCAGATGATCGATCAGGTCTTCCTCCGGCTTGCCCAGTGTGGTCTGGTTGGAGATCTGGAAGAAGTTGCCCACGACCTCCGAGCCCTCGCCGTAGAGCCCCCTGAAGGTCAGGCCCACCTGACCTATGCCCTGGAGCACGCGACCGATCTCCTTGGTCAAGACCAGGCCCGGCAGGTGGATGAGGATCGAGGCGCGGAGCCCGGTACCGACGTTGGTCGGACAGCTGGTGAGGAACCCGAACTCGTGATGGAAAGCCATTGGCAGTTCCCGGCCCAGCTCCTCATCCAGGACGTCGACCGCCGCGTAGGCCTCACGGAGCCTGAGCCCGGACATGAGCCCCTGGAGCCGGAGGTGGTCCTCCTCGTTGACCATGACCCCTACCAGTTCCTCCGGGCCGATGATCAGGCCGGCCCCGGCGCGCGTCTCCCGTCCACCCTCGCCCACCAGTTCCCGTGACACCAGGTGCCGCTCCAGCAGGACTTGCCGGGATAGGGGCACCAGGGCCGACACGTCCAGGGAAACCCCATCCCTCAGCAGGCTGCCCTGCCGAGCGGCGGTCTGCACGCTGTCCAGGATGCGGCGTCGCTCGTCGTCCTGCATCCTGGGGCTGAAGGGGTGGCCCTGGAGGTTCCTGGCCAGGCGCACGCGCGTCGAGAGGACCACGTCGGCATGAGGGCCACTGCCCTCGAGCCAGGAGAGGCCGAAATCGCCCAACTCGCTCACGTCCCGCATCAGTTGCGTGTCCCTTCAAGTTGCCGGATCTGGTCCCTGATCTGGGCCGCCCGCTCGAAATCCTCCTTGCCCACGGCCACGTCCAGCTTCCGCCGGAGGCGTGACAGCTGCTGGTGGCGCTCGGCCTCCGACGGGTCGGGCGGAAGGTAGACCTTCCCCACGTGCTGTGCACCGCCATGGAGCCGGCGGAACAGGCTGCGCAGATGCTCCTCGAACGTCACGTAACAATGTGAGCAGCCGAGCCTGCCCGTACGCTTGAAATCCTTCAGGGTGTGGCCACAGAATTCGCAGGTGACCGCAGTGGTCCGCGGCCTCGGACTCTCCTGACCCATCTGGGCCAGGAAGTCGGTGAGTGGGAAGCCGGCAGATCCCTGCTCCGGCTCGAAGCCCTTCTCTGCGGCACACGTCTCACACAGATGGAAGGTGCCCAACTGGTGGTCGACAATCTGGGTGACGTGGATCACCGCCTCGTTCTGTCCGCAGTTCTCACAGAGCATCAGATCAATCCGGGTACATCCTCTCGAGCTTGCCGTCCCTCACCCGGAGCACGCGGTCCGCCCGGTCCGCCAGCTCGCGGTTATGTGTTGCCAGCACCAGGGCCACGCTGTGTTCGGCCCGGAGCCGGAAGAACAGGTCGTGCAACTGCTCGCTCGTGTGCGTGTCCAGGTTCCCGCTCGGCTCGTCGGCCAACAGAACCTTCGGTTGATTGGCCAGGGCGCGGGCCACGGCAACCCGCTGCTGCTCACCGCCGCTCAACTCCGACGGCCGATGGGTGGTCCTGGCGGCGAGCCCCACCTGGTCCAGCAGGTCGCGGGCACGCTCCCGGGCGGCGGCCATGGGTCGGCCCGCGATGAGCTGTGGCATCATCACGTTCTCCTCTGCCGAGAACTCCCTCAGCAGGTGGTGGAACTGGAAGACGAAACCGATACTGATACTCCGGAACGCCGCCAGCTCCGCCGAAGTCAGCCGTGCCAGGGTGCGCCCGACCACCATCACCTCTCCGCTGGTGGGCCGGTCCAGCCCACCCAGGAGGTGGAGCAGCGTGGACTTCCCCGCTCCGCTGGCCCCGATGATGGCGACCGCCTCACCGACCGCCACGTCCAGGTCTGCCCCGTCCAGGACCGTCAGTTCGTTGCCGTCGCCCCCCGCATACACCCGGCGCAGATCCCGTACGCGGATCGCCTGCTCGGGCCCGAAGACCCGGTCGGGCAAGCCGTCGCCGGCTAGATCGGCAGCCACCGGATTCCTGACCTCACTCATGTCGGATCGCCTCGACAGGCATGAGTCGAGAGGCCTGCCACGCCGGATAGATCGTCGCCGCGAAGGCCACCATGATGCTCAGCACGATGATGAGCGCCAGGTCACCCGGGTTGAGGGCCACGGGCAGAGTGTCCAGGAAGTAGACGTCGCCCGGGAGCTCGATGAACTGGTACCTGTCCACGAGCCAGACCAGGAACAGCCCGAGACCGGTGCCCAACGCCGTGCCGACCATCCCGATGGTCAGGCCCTGGAGCATGAACACACCCAGGATAGTGCGGTCATTTGTGCCCATGGCCTTCAGGATCCCGATCTCACGGGTCTTGTCCGCCACCACCATGATCAGCGTGCTGATGATGTTGAACGCCGCCACCACCACTATCAGGAACAGGATGATGGCCATGGCCAGCTTCTCGAGCTGGAGGGCGGAGAACAGCGTCGAGTTCAGCTGCATCCAGTCGTTGGTATAGAATGGGAACCGGAGCTCCGCCTGGAGCCAGCCGGCAGTGGTGGCTGCCTCCCACGGCTCCCGGACCGTCACGCCCACACCACTCACGCCGGTGCCCAGGTCCAGCAGGTCCTGCGTCGCCTCGATGGGCACGTACATGTACTGTGAATCGTACTCGTACATGCCCGTGGAGAACCGGTCCGTCACCTCGAAGTGCCGCATGGCCGGCTGCAGGTCCCCCAGCGGGCCGGTGCGGATGTTCTCGAAGGAGGCAACCAGTACCGTGTCACCCGGGAAGATGCTCATCTTCTCCGCCAGTCGCCGACCCATGATCAGGGGCGGATAGCCGGTACGGGTGGCCTGGAAGTTCAGCTCGCCGGTACGAATCTGCTCCTGGATGACGGTGAGAGGCGGACCGTCCGGCCAGCGGGGCTCGATACCGAAGAGGGTGCCCGGCTGGACGTAGTCCCTGTCCGGAACGAAGACGGCCACCTGCGTCATGATGAACGGCTCCGCCGACACCACGCCGGGCGCCGCTCGCGCCGTCTCGATCACCCTCGGCCAATCACCCATGCGGAAGCCGCCGCCAGGGTCCTGCTCGAACACGTACACGTGGGGGTTCATCCCCAGGATCTTCGCCTGCAGGTCACGCTGGAGACCGGTCATCACCGCGATCACCACGATGAGCGCGGCCACGCCCACCAGCACACCGCCCACGGCGATGAGGGTGATCAGGGACACGAATCGACCCTTGCGCCGGGAAGCCAGGTAGCGCCTGGCGATATACCAGTCCAGCCGCTTCATCGACCCTCCTCCGGCCTCATGGTAGGGAACAGGATCACGTCCCGGATCGACGGCTGCCCCGTCAGGAGCATGATCAGCCGGTCCACCCCGATCCCCACGCCACCGGTGGGCGGCATCCCATACTCCAGGGCCCGCAGGTAGTCCTCGTCCATGGGAAGCGTTTCCTCGTCGCCCTTCTCCCGCAGCCGGGTCTGCGCCTCGAACCGATCCCTCTGGTCGAACGGGTCGTTCAGCTCGCTGAAGGCGTTGGCGATCTCCCGACCGGCGATGATCAGCTCGAAGCGCTCCGTCAACCTGCCATCGCCCCGCTTCGGCTTCGCCAGGGGCGACAGCTCCCTGGGGTAGTCGGTCACGAACGTGGGATCCCGCAGCGTAGGCTCCACCAGCGCGCCGAACAGCTCGTCCAGCAGCTTGGGCCGGCTCATGACGGCGCTACCCTCGACGCCCGCTTTTCGGGCCGCGGCCCGGAGCGCCTCGTCATCCATGGACAAGACGTCCACACCGCCGACCTCGTCCAGCGCGCCCAGGAAAGAGACACGGCGGTATGGCGGCGCCAGGTCGATGCGCATGCCGTCGAACTCCGTGACCAGCCCGCCCACCGCCTCCTGCGCCACGTGGGCCACCAGCTGCTCCACCAGGTCCATCATGTCCTGGTAGTCGGCGTACGCCTCGTAGAACTCCAGCATGGTGAACTCGGGGTTGTGCGTGCGATCGATCCCCTCGTTCCGGAAGTCCTTGCCGATCTCATAGACCCGCTCCATCCCACCTACGATCAGCCGCTTCAGATAGAGTTCGTCCGCTATGCGCAGGTACAGGCGCATGTCCAAAACGTTGTGCTGGGTGGTGAACGGACGGGCCAACGCACCGCCGTAGATGGGCTGGAGGATCGGCGTCTCCACCTCGATGTAGCCCCGCCCATCCAGGAACCGGCGCATGGCGGAGATGGCCCTGGCACGGGCGACGAACACCTCCCGGACCTCCGGGTGCACCGCCAGATCGGCATACCGCTGCCGATAACGCTGCTGGATGTCCGCGAACCCGCTGTGCACTATGCGACGCCCCGTGCCCTCCTCCTCTTCCACCTTCCCGTACGGCAGGGGACGGATGGACTTGGCCAGGAGCTCCAGCCCGTCCACCAGCACACTGACTTCGCCCGCACGCGTACGCATGACCACGCCCGCGACACCCACCCAGTCCCCGACATGAAGGAGCTTGAGCAGGTCGTAGTGGTCCGGGCCCACAACGTTCTGGCGGAAGAACAGCTGGATCCGACCGGAGCGGTCTTCCAGGTCGGCGAAGGTCACCTTCCCGTGGGAACGGAGCGACGTCAGCCTGCCCGCCAGGCTCACCCGCGGGCCCGTGCCATCCTCGCCCACCTGACCCGTAGACTCCGCCGCCTCGAACAGCGACACCGCCGCAGCCGCGTCGTGCGTCACCTGGTACCGGTACGCGTACGGCTCCAGGCCCCGGCGTCGGAGCTCCTCGAGTGTCTCACGCCGGTCCCGCTCGACCTGGCTAAGCCTCCCGACTACCGTGTCCTCTGTCATGCCACCTTCGCACCGAACTCCTTCAGGTACGCCTCGATCAACTCGTCTAGATCCCCGCCCATCACCGCCTGCACATCGCTGATCTTCAGCTCCGTCCGATGATCGGTGACCTGCGTATAGGGCTGGAACACGTAGGACCGGATCTGGTTCCCCCAGCCGATCTCCGTCTTCTCCGATTCCAGCTTGCTACGCTCCACCTCCCGCTCCGCCACTTCCCGCTCGTACAACGCCGCCTTGAGCATGCGCATGGCCGTGGCCTTGTTCTGGAACTGGCTCCGCTCCTGCTGGCACGCCACCACGATGCCGGTGGGGGCATGGGTGATCCGGACCGCGGAGCTGGTCTTGTTCACATGCTGACCGCCCGCCCCGGAGGCCCGGAAGGTGTCGATCCGCAGATCCTTATCCAGCACATCGATCTCGATCTCGTCGTCCACCACCGGATAGACGAACACGCTGGCGAACGACGTGTGCCTCCGGCTCTGGGCGTCGAAGGGAGAGATCCTGACCAGGCGATGGATCCCCTTTTCCGCCTTCAGGTAGCCGTAGGCGTAGCGCCCCCTCACTTCCAGCGTGGCGCTCTTGATCCCGGCCTCTTCCCCGGGCATGAGGTTCAGCAGGTCCACTTCGTAATCGTGGGATTCTGCCCACCGGTGGTACATCCGCATCAGCATCTCGGCCCAGTCCTGGGACTCGGTGCCTCCCGCGCCAGGATGGATGGTGACCAGGGCGTCTCGATGATCGTCCTTCCCACGGAGCATGTTCGTCAACTCCAACTGGCCGATCTCCCGCTCGAGCTTCTTCGCCTCCGACTCGAGCTCGGCCTGCAACTCCGGGTCCCCCGTCTCGTCGGCCTCCAGCAGCTGAGCCAGCGCAACCAGGTCCTCCGACCTGGTCCGGGCCTTGTCCCAGGGCCCGATCCAGTTCTTCAGCGCGCTGACTTCCATGGTGATGGCCCGGGCCTTGTCCGGGTCATCCCAGAACCCAGGCTCCGCCATCCTGCTCTCCAGCTCCTCGAGCCTGCTTCGCTTGGAAGCGACGTCAAAGATAACCTCCGAGAGCGTCGATCCTCTCCCGTTGGGTGTCGATCCTTTCACGGGCCTCGGACATCTCAGACCTCCTAACGGCGAGGGGCCGCCCGGAAGGGACGGCCCCGTGAGTCTTCGCGACCTTAAGTTAACCGCAGGTATGAAGCGTGGGCAACCGGATCGCCTGGAGGGGCCACCCCATTCCTTCACGCTACCGGAGCGACCCTGGCCGGCGACCTCGAGCGGTTCGGCCGATCTCGAGTCGAGCGCCCACTCGCCCTGGCCCGGCAGTCCGCCTAAGCCCGGCAAGCGGAGGCCGGGACGTGGCGGGGCGGTCGGAGTCCGGAGCTCGATGCTCCAAGCCCAGTTCCACTTCGGCGCGTCCGTTCCTGTTGCGGTCGAGCAGGTTACGGCACGTCAGCGGCGACTCCTGGGCGGGAAAGTCCTGGATCGGCGGTCCCGCGCGCTCACTGCGCATCGCCCGAGCGGCCGTCCGCGACACCAAGCGCGCCCGCGGCCAGGCCAGGTGCAGGAGAGTCACTGCGACGGTCCACCGCGTAGACGGAGCCGGGAAGTGTCTTGGCGTAGGTCTTCATCTCCGTGACCAGCTCGCTCACCCGCCCCGTATGAGAGAACGTACGCTTCCGGTTCGTGACCACACCAATGGAAAGCGTCATGAGCGGCACTTCGTGCACCACGCCCCGCCGATCCTCCGCCAGGAAGAATCCGTTCTCCCGGTCCTCCTCGCAATACTGGAACGGCACGAGCTCGTCGAAGATAGAGAGGATCTCTTCGCAGCATATCTCCATGGCCGATAGTGGGACCGTGAAGATGAAGTCGTCGCCCCCGATATGGCCCACGAACCCACTGGGAGCGTATCCACGCACCACGTCGCGCAGGATCCGCGAGACCATCCCGATGACGGCGTCCCCTCGGTTGTAGCCGTAGCGGTCGTTGAACTCTTTGAAGTAATCGATGTCCGCGTAGCAGACGGCGAAAGCCTGACCCGAGTGTATTCGATCGGCGATCTCCCGCTCGATCTGGGCCGCGCCCGGCAGTCTGGTGGATGGGTGCACACTCAGGTCCCTGTCCGCCCGGGCCACGGTTGCGCGGAGCCGGATGGCCTGCTCCTCCCCGGACATCTGTGGCGTCAGGACCTCATCGGCCCCGGCCTCCAGAGCGTCGAGCGTCTCCCCGCCGTCGGGGTCGGCCAGGAAGATCAGTGGGATGACCGCGGTGTATGCCTCGGACTTCAGGGCGCGGCAGAGAGCTATGGCCTCCGCATCGACCGGCGTGCCGACGACGATGCATGCGGGGAACGAGCGGTTCACCAGCTCCAATATCTGGACCTTGTCCGCCACCGCGATGACGTCAAACCCCCTCTGCTCCAGGAAACGACGGAGCAGCGGCGGTGGGGGAGAGCCATCCGGCGTTCGATAGGCCACTACCGACTTGAAATGCATCACCACTTCCGCAGACGGTCCAGGGAGGTGCTCAATAGTACGTCAGGGGCATGCCAGTGTCAAAACATTCAATTTGCCCCGGCTTCAATTCGAGGCCTTCCTGCCGCTGCCGTCCTCTTGCTGCTGGAGTTGGGCTTCCAGTGCGAAGTCCACCTGCCGCCGCTCCAGGTCCACGGACTCGACCCGCACGCGGAGGCGGTCGCCGAGACGAAACCTCCGGCGTCGGTGCTCGCCGATCAGTGCGAACTGTTCCTCGACGAACACGTAATAGTCGTCTCCCAGGGCGCTCATTCGGATGAGCCCCTCCACGAAGTAACGGTCCAGCAGGACGAAGAGACCGAAGGATGTCACACCGCTGACGGTGCCGTCGAAGACACCTCCGGCATGGCCTTGCATGAACTCCACCTTCTTGAGGTCGACGCTGTCTCGTTCCGCCTCCATCGCCACCCGCTCCCGGCGGCTGGTGTGGCGGGCCACGGCGGGAAGGTACTCGGTCCGGAGCTCGTCCTCCAGCTTATCTCCAGCGATGACGGCCCGGGCGAGCAGCCTGTGGACCACCAGGTCGGAGTAGCGACGTATGGGTGAGGTGAAGTGGGCGTAGTGGTCGGTGGCGAGACCGAAATGGCCCAGCGGCTTCTCGCTGTAATGAGCCTGCTTCATGGATCGCAGCACCACGGTCGACACCAGGCTCTCCTCGGGCCTGCCCTCGAACCTGGCGACGGCCCGTTGCACGTCCTTCGGCCCCGGCAACTGGGGGATCTTGAGACCCAGTCCCGCAAGAAAGTTCCGTAACTGCTCCACCCGGCTCGGGTCCGGCGCCTCATGGACCCGATGGATGAACGGCAGCTTCCGCCTCCTGGCCTCCCGGTCCACCACCTCGTTGGCCAGGATCATGAAGTCCTCGATCAGCCGGTGCGCCTCGAGACGGAGCACCTTCTGAATGTCCGTGGGCTCTCCCGCGGTGTTCAGGATGACCCGGGCCTCGGGCAGGTCGAAGTCGATGCTGCCGCGCTTCGCCCTCTTCGCCCGGAGCTTGCGACTGAGGGACTGGAGAGCACGCAGCGAGTCGTCTGTCTCCTCGCTGATGGACCGCTGCCCGTCCATTACCGCCTGGGCATCCTGGTATGACAGCCGATGCGCGCTCCGGATCACGGACCGGAACAGCTCCTGGCCCCGGACCTCCGCATCGTCGTCCAGCTTCACGACCAGTGTGAAAGTGAGACGATCCTCGTGGGGACGCAGAGAGCAGATGTCGTTCGACAGAGCCTCGGGCAGCATGGAAATGACCCGGTCCACCAGGTAGACGCTGGTACCGCGCCTGAATGCCTCCTGGTCAATGACACCCGCCTCCTCCACGTAATGGGCCACATCGGCAATGTGGATGCCAACCTCCCAGAGACCGTCCTCGTCGCGGCGAATGGACAGTGCGTCATCGTGATCCCTGGCAGCCGCGGGGTCGATGGTGAAGATGAGTTGCCCCCGCAGATCTCGCCGTCCCTCCAGGTCGCCGGCCGGGATGCCTCGATCCCGCACGCGCTCCGCAGCTTGTACCACTTCCGGCGGGAAATCCAGCGGCAGCTCGTGGCCGTAGGCCACGGCCAGCACGTCCACCCCCGGGTCGCCCAGTCGGCCCAGGACTCGCTCCACCTCCCCTGTCGGGCCGCGGTGGGCGTCCCCCCAGGTCAGGACCCGGACCAGCACCACGTCGCCGTCCGCGGCAGTCATGCTCTGGCCCGGTGGGATGAATATGTCCTTGGTCAGCTTCTGGTCCTCCGGCACCACGAAGCCAAAGCTGCGAGCGGGATGGTAAATACCCACCACCGTCTGGCGCGCCCGCTCCAGGACCTTGATCACAACCCCTTCCGGACGGTCTCCCTGGCGACGACGTTCGACTCGGGCCACCACCCGGTCTCCGTCCACCGCCGAGGCGAGACCAGCGACGGGTATGAACACATCCGGCCCGCCCTCGACCAGGACGAAGCCGGCCCCGCTGCGGATAACCTGGAGATCGCCCACCACCAGGTTGATCCGCTGGGGCAGTGCGTAGCGCTGGTTCCTGGCACGGTACAGCACACCGTCATCCACCAGCCGGCCCAGGAAGTCGCGGAACTCGGGATAGTCGCCCGCATCAACGTCCAGGGCTCTGGCCAGTTCCTTCGCCTTCAGCGGGCGCTGGGCCTCGCTGTCCAGGTAGCGTATGACAGCTTCCGCGCTGGCACCATGGCTCATCGTAATCCCTCAGAAACGTATGCTGAAGGTGATCTGGAACGGCTCGTCCTCGTCGAAACCCGTGTTGACGAAGGAGCGAGAGACGCCGATGTCGAACCGGTCGTAACGCAACTCCACCCCGATCGACGCACCCGCGACCAACCCATCGCCAAGGGTGTAGCCGGCTCGCAGGAAGAGGGCCTGCTGCATATCCAGTTCCACGCCGACCGAGGGGACCACCGAGCCCAGGCGCCGGAGCTCGTCCTGCAGGTCCACCGCCAGGTGGAGACCCAGCGCGTCATCGCCCCAGAATGGTCGAAGCACGTCGTAGGCCAGACCCACGTGGAGGCGACCCGGGAGCGCGCCCGCATTCTCGTCTGAAGGTGTCCCCACAGCGATGTTTGCCGCCACCACGCCGAACTGCAGGGCGGGATGTCGCTGCGGGGAGAAGCGGTAGCCGATGTCCACGGCGTGGTAGGCGGTGACCCGCTCAGCCCCGCCGCACGCCCCACGGCAGTCGATCCGCTCCTGGAACAGCTTGTAGCTGGCACCGACCGCCATACTGCTCCCCAGGGGCAATGCCAAGGAGCCCACGATCAGGTGGTCACGGTAGGTGATCTCGCCAATGACCTCACCGGTAGGGTCGGTGGCCGTCAGTGTCCCGTTGTCGAATAACTGGTACGACAGAGCCGCGGCGCCGTTAAGGGGAGTCGCCACCAGCGAGAACGCATTGACGTCCACCATCCCCCGATCGGAATGGTGCAACGTGAACTGTGTTCCCGTCAGTCCGACAAGGCCTGCAGGGTTCCGGAACACCGCGTCGGGGCCGATCCGTGCCGTGACGGCGCCACCCATAGCGCTGGAACGTGCGCCCACCGGCATCAGCAAGAGCGGGCAACACTCCCGCCACTCCTCCTGGCCCGCTACGGCACCGGGACCGGTGGCAACGAGGAGGACCAGGACGTGGGCCGACACGAGCAGCAGGGCCCGTGACAGGCGTCGCCACCGGGAACGATCCTCGAGCGCCCGGAGTCCGGAGCCCGGAGCTGGGAGGCAACTCGCCCCCCGTGGCTCAGGGCCCTGGCTCCAGTGGTCTCGCTTCATCGATCAACATGATTGGAATGCCGTCCCGTACCTCGTAGCGGAGCCGGCACGAGTGACAGACCAGCTCCTCCGGTGCCGTCCGGTGCTCCAGCTCACCCTTGCACCTGGGACAGACGAGGATCTCCAGCAGCCGTTCGTCCAGCACTGCGCCCCCTCCTTGTCAGTGTTCGCTCCCGATCCGGTAGCCGAGCCGGCGCAACAGGTTCTCTTTCTTGCGCCAACCGGCCAGCGGCTTCACCCACAGGTCCAGATACACCCGACGCCCCACGAAGGCCTCGATCTTCTCACGGGCCCCGCTCCCCAGCTTCTTGATGGCCGCACCGCCCTTCCCGATCAATATCCCCTTCTGACTCTCTCGCTCCACGAAGACCCGGGCTCGTATATAGATCGGATCCTCCGCCTCCCGGTACTCTTCCACCCGGACAACCGCGGAGTACGGGACCTCCTGGGCGTATTCCTCGAAGATGGTCTCCCGGATCAGCTCCTCCACGAAGAAGCGGACCGATTGTACCGCCAGGTCGTCCTCCGGATAGAGGAAGGGCGACTCGGGCAGCAGAGACCTGAGCACCGCCCCGAGCTCGTCCAGCCCCTGGCCCGTAACGGCCGAGATCCGGAGCGGCTCGACCGCCAGCTCCGAGCGGCACCAGTCCACAGCCTTCTCCAGTTGCGACTCGCTGGCGATGTCCACCTTGTTCACCGCAACCCGCAGCGCATCACCGCGCGCCTTCAGACGCTCCAGAACCTCCCCACCGGGGACAGGCTCCTCGCGCCGCGTAGGATCCACCAGCAGCACGACCACGTCCGCGTCAGTCACCGCCGACACGGCCTCCGCCAGCATGGACTCCTGCAGCAGGTATCTCGGCTCCAGCAATCCCGGGGTGTCCACGAACACCGCCTGCACCCCGTCCTCCGTAAGAATACCCAGCACTCGCTCCCGCGTGGTCTGCTCCCGCGGGGTCACGATGCTCAGCTTCTCCCCGATCAGCGCATTCATCAACGTGGACTTGCCCACGTTCGGAAGTCCCACCAGCGCCACCAGACCAGCCCTGGTCTGCACCCCGCCCTCCTCTGCGCCTGCCCCGGGTTGCCGTTCAGCCATAGGCTGAATGTAGAGGAACCCGCCCGGCAGAGCGAGAGCCGGGGCATCCACCTGGCACCCTGCTCCGCTCCAGGGAACACGAACGCCCCGGTCGCTCGTGGTGAGCGCCGGGGCGTTCGTCGTGACTGGAGGCCGGCGGCGTCGTACTCTCCCACCCGGTCTCCCGGGCAGTACCATCCGCGCTGCGAGGCTTAACGAC
>SLCC01000052.1 GCA_007126035.1 Gemmatimonadota bacterium | reverse complement strand
CGCCGAAACCTGGCAGCCCGCCGAAGCCCGGCAACCGGCGGCCGGGTAGTGGCGGGGCGGTCGGAGCTCGGAGCTCGGAGTTCGGAGTTCGGAGCTCGGAGTTCGGAGCTCGGAGCTCGGAGTTCGGAGCTCGGAGTTCGAATCGAGCGCCCGATACCCGCCGCCGCCCAACAGCCCGCCGAAGCCCACCAACCGGCGGCCGGGTGCCGGCGGGGCGGTCGGAGCTCGGAGTTCGGAGTTCGGAGTTCGGAGCTTGAGCGCCCGCCACTGTCCGCAGCCCGACAACCCACCGAAGCCCGCCAACCCACCGCAGCCCGACAACCCACCGAAGCCCGGCAACCCGCCGCAGCCCGGCAGCCCGCCCGGCTCCCCGTCAACCGGCCTCGAACATGCCCGCCTCCACGAAGGATATGTAGCGCCCGTCGCCGATGACCACGTGGTCCAGCACTGGGATGCCCACCAGTTCGCCGGCGCCCACCAGCTGGCGGGTGACCTGCCGGTCCTCCGCCGACGGTGTGGGGTCTCCGGACGGGTGGTTGTGTACCAGGAGCACCGCCGCGGCGCTCTCGGTGATGGCGGTCCGGAACACCTCCCTGGGGTGCACCACGGACCCGTCCAGCACCCCCTGAGTCACGGTCACCTCCCGGGTCACGGCGTGCTGCGTGTTGAGTAAAAGGACCCGGAACTCCTCGTGGGCCAGGTCACGCATGGTGGGGGCGCAGCGCTCGAACACGTCCCGCGGGCCGCTGATCCGCGTCCTGGACTCCGGCCCCTCCCTCGCCAGGCGACGTCCCAGTTCCAGCGCCGCCGACACCCGGGCCGAGACGGCCAGCCCCACGCCCGGTATGGATTCCAGCCGGGACGCGGGCAGGCCGGCCAGCCGCCGGAGCGAGCCGTCCGCCGCCACCAGCAGGTCTCCGGCCACGTCCACCGCCGTGCGGCCCTCGCTGCCGCTGCCCACCAGGATGGCCAGCAGCTCACGCACCGAGAGGGCCGTGGCCCCCACCGCCTTCAGCCGCTCCCGCGGCCGCTCCCGCACCGGCCACTCGCGTATCGCCAGGTTGCTCATGCCACATGATGTGCCGTGGGACGGGGCACTGCGATAGCCGGACGGGACCCCAATCTGTCCCGCCGCTCGTATTCCTGCTACACTGTGCCATAGTCTGGATCCCGTCCTCGGCAACCGTTTCCGCAATGAACCAATCAACCGACGCGCCCCGCCGGTCCCGCTCCCGCTCCCGCCGCCCCCGGTCCCTGGTCGTCGGGCCGGCACTGGTCCTCCTCATGGCCCTGACCGTGGCCGTATGCTCCGACGGCACCGGTCCGCCGCCGGCGGAGCCCACGTCGCTGGCCCCCGTGGGCGCCGGCTGGGAGACGGGCACGGCGGGCGAGGCGCTGGCCGATTCGGTGGTGGTGAGGGTCCTGGACCAGCATGGCCAGCCGCTGCCCGGCGTGTCGGTGATGTGGATCGTCACCCACGGCGGCGGATCGGTGAGCCCCCTTTACTACACGACGGACGCCGGTGGCGACGCCCGGGCCAGCTGGATGCTGGGCACCGTGGCTGGGCAGAACCGGCTGACGGCGAGGGTGGCGGGTCTGCCCGACGCGACGTTCGAGTCCGAGGGCCAGGCGGGCGACGTGGTCTCGGTGGTGGTGGTCCCCGCGGACACGATCCTGCTCCCGGGGTGGAGCCACCCGTTCACTGTGGCGACCGCGGACCGGTTCGGCAACGCGATCGGCGACCCGCCGCAGCCGACCTGGTCCAGCTCCGACGCGTCCGTGGCGACCGTGGACGGCGACGGCGTCGTCGCTGCCCTGACCGCTGGCGACGTGGTGATCACCGGCGAGGTGGCCTCGGTGGCGGGGACGGCGGCGGTCACGGTCATGGAGAACTTGCCGCCGCTGGTCATCGAGACGGTGAGCTTGACGACCCGGGCCACCCGCCCGTCCACGTCCGAGCTGGCGGTGACGGGCGGCGTGCCGCCCTACGCGTGGAGCGTGGCGGCGGGCGACCTGCCCGCGGGGCTGACCCTGTCGGCGGAGGGCGCCATCAGCGGCGCCGCGGAGGTTGCGGGCTCCTACCTGGTCCGGCTCCGGGTCGACGACGCCGAGGAGATGAGCGTGGAGGCCGACCTGGACATCATGGTCTGCGACGCGCCCCTGGACCTGGCGGTGGGCGAGCAGGTGACATGGTCGTTCCCCGACCACTGCGGCGTGGTCCTGCTCGAGGGCTCCTGGTCGCTCTACCGGCTCGGCGTCACCGCCACCGACTACCGGACCACCCGCGCCGTCAACCACCCGGTGGCGGACGGGCTCCGGCTCGACCGGCTGGGCGAGGTCGCTGTGGCGGGCGCGCCCGTGGCACGCGCGGCCGCACCGGGCGAGCCGCTGCACCGGCACGTCCACGGCGAGGACGACGCCCTGGACCCGGAGACGCGGGAGCTCATCCGTCGCACCGAGGCGCTGCACCACCGGCTCCGGCGTGAAGAGCTGCTCGAGTCCATCGACGACCCGCCCCACGTCCTGGGGCCCCGTGACCCTGCGCTGGAGCAGGAGGCCCGGGACTACGAGCCGGAGCAGAGCCGGACCTTCTTCACCAGCAACCCCAACGGCTCCGGCCGGATCGAGATCCAGGCCGCCCTCCGGGCCATGAGCGACAACATCCTGTACTACCAGGACGACTCCGTGGTGGGCACCGCCGACGAGGCCACCGACCAGGAGATCCAGAACGTCCTGGACTTCTACGACGACCACGGCAAGCCCGTCATCGACGAGCTCTTCGGCGGCCTCGGGCCAGAGGGCACCACCGACAACTTCCTCGGCGGGCCCCGCCTCACCGACGACCTGGACGGCAACGGCCGCTTCATCATCCTCCAGCTCAGCAGAGACAACATGCTGGCCAACGCCGCCGGCTACGTCAGCTCCTGTGACCGGCGGCCCGCGCCCGGCAACGCCACCTCTGGAGTGCCCACCTGCACCGGCAGCAACGAAGCGGAGATCACCTACATCCTGAGGCCCAGCAGCAACTTCTACCTGGGCATCGTCGTCCACGAGGCGAAGCACATCTCCAGCCACGGCTACGCCATCTTCGCCAACCGCGGCTTCCACGAGTCGTGGATCGAGGAGGGGACCGCGGAGATAGCAAAGGAGTTCGCCAGCCGCCGCGCCGCCGGCTTCGACTACACCCAGGAGCTCCGGTTCGCCGACATCTACCCGGCCGGCAGCACACCCCCAGCCACCCACACCGGGATGGCGCAGGTACAGTCCCGGGCCAGGTCCTTCCTCAGGGCCGCCCCCTTCAACGGCATCATCGGGAACCCGAAAGACAACCCCAACAACTCCACCTACTACGGCGCGTCCTGGCTCTTCCACCGCTACCTGGCCGACGCCTACGCCGGTAACGACATCCCCGGCTTCTTCCTGGACATGAACACCAGATGGCGAGGCCTCAACGCCATCCAGCAGGCCACCGCCCGGGACTTCGCCGACCTGGTGAGCGAGTTCCTCCTGGCCGTGGCTGTGGAAGGCTACGGCGACGCCCGCCAGGCCGCCCGGCACCGGTTCACCAGCTACGACTTCGCCAACATCGCCGCCCGCTTCGTTGGCGGGCCCTGGCCTTACGTTCAGTGGACCGGCGGCTTTGGCACCGGCTCGACCGACATCGAAGCCTTCTACACCGGCACCAGCTTCTTCGACATCACCAGCGCCGACGACCTGGCCCAGCGCCTCGACCTCCTCACCGCCGACGGCGGGGCCCTGGACGGCGCCGTGGGCGGCGTGATCACGATCACCCGGATCCAGTAGCCGGGACCAGGCCCGGCCGCGGGCCCCGGCCGCGGGCGCGGGACGTCAGTCCCGGGGGCGACGCTCCATGAGGCTGACCACCCGGTCCAGCACCCGGTCCGCGGCCCGGGCCGGCGCCAGGCCCCGGTCCTCCGGTCCCGGCGACCACCAGCCCAGGGACCGGAACCCGTCGTCCAGGACCACCAGCACCGGGACCGCCTCGCCCGCCGCTGCCGGGTAGGCCTCGGGGCGGAGGTCAGCGACCGCGCCGGCACGCTCCGGGCCCATGAGCCGGAGCTGGACCCCCGGGACCGTGTCCGCCAGGACGGCCAGCGGCGCCAGCCAGCCGGGGCAACCGACACATTCAGCCGGCACCAGCGCCAGGACCCGGTGCATCCCCGCCAGGACCATGGCCCGGCTCTCCAGGTCCTCACCCAGGGCCACCACCTCGTAGGCCTGCCGCCACACCTCCGCCTCCTCGCCCAGCGACGCCAGGTAGGCCGGCCAGCCGAGCCCGTCCGCCCACACCAGCTCGAGCTGCCTCGGCGTCATGCCCGCCAGCGCGTCACCCACGTCGGCGGGCGGTCCGGCCCGACAGGCCGCCGCCACGAGGCAGAAGCACAGAGAAGCCGCGAGAACCTTCGCCTTTCCCTTCATCAGCAGTCCACACTCCCTTCACACGAACGGATCGACGCGGCACCCGCCACGCTCACCCTCCCATAACCTGCGGCCGCGGCCCGGGGTCCGCCACCTGAACGCGACGACGACGGGCGGTACCGGCCCGGCGCGGAGGCGCGGCGACACGGCACCGGCTGTGCAGGGCCGGGCGGTGCCATGAACCTGATCGAGATCGTGATGCTGGTGGCCATGGCGGTGGCCCTGGTCATCATCCCCCGGGGGTGGCCCGGGCTGTGGATGATGTTGGGCATAATGGCCATCGGAGCCGTCCTGGGTCACGTCGGCTGGGGTCTGCTCCTGCTGGCGGCGCTGGTGGCCGGCGCCGCCGAGCTGGTGGAGGTGTTGATCGTCCGCCAGCTCAGCGCCCGCTACGGCGGCTCGACCCGGACGTTCTGGGGCGCCATAGCAGGCGGGGCCGTCGGGATACTCCTGGGCTTCCCGGCGCCCGTGGTGGGGCCCGCCACCGGCGCATTCCTCGGCACGTTCATCGGCGCCGCCATCACCACCATCCAGGAAGGTGGAGGCCCCACCGCCGCCGCCCGGACCGGCTGGGGCGCCGTGGTCGCCCGGGCCCTGAGCACCGGCGTCAAGATAGCCGCCGCCTTCGTAATCCTCGCCCTGGCCGTCACCGCCTGGATAGCCACCTGAAGACCGAGCCAGGCCGCGAACACCTCCGTGCCCACGCCCCGGAGCTCCATCTGTCTCTGGCAACGGGAAGTGTGGGTGGCCGCGACGACGCCGCCACTGACGCCGCCGTACCTACGCCCCGAAGCTCCATCCGTCTCTGGCAGCAGGAAGTGTGGGTGGCCGCGACGACGACGCCGCCGACGCCGCCGTACCTACGCCCCGAAGCTCCATCCGTCTCTGTCAGCGGGAAGTGTGGGTGGCCGCGACGACGACGCAGGTGTACGCCGCCGCGGCCGCGCCGACCTGAGACCGGACCTGAGACCGGACCTGAGACTGGACCTGGGACCGGACCTGAGACCGGACCTGAGACCGGACCTGGGACTGGACCTGGGACCTGGGACCAACACTTCTTGTAGAGTGGGTATGTACTTAACTCAAGCGGACACCAGATCTAGTCCTTGACCAAGCGTGAGTCTTCACGAGGTACTGTCAAAGAGAACCGGAAAGGCCTACTGTAATTGGAGTTAGTGAGGTTCTCGCCAGAATCG
>SLCC01000106.1 GCA_007126035.1 Gemmatimonadota bacterium | reverse complement strand
CCGGTCAGGGTGGGCCTGGCCCAGGAGGAACTCGTGGGTGAACCGGTCGGCATACGCATGGATCAGCGCGCAGTCCGCGTCGTTGCGGTCCCGCCCCGCCCGACCTGCCTCCTGGTAGTAGTCCTCCATGGTGGAAGGTGTGTTGTAGTGGACGACCAGGCGGACGTCGGGTTTGTCGATACCCATGCCGAAGGCATTCGTGGCGGCGATCACCCGGGTCTGGCCTTGCATGAAGGAGTCCTGGAGCCGCTGGCGCTCCGTGGCCCCGATCCCGGCATGATAGCCGCCAGCACGTATCCCGTTCCGGTTGAGGAAGTCGGCGATGGCGTCCACGCTCTTGCGCGTGGTAGCGTAGACGATGGCGCTCCCGTCGCCACCGCTCCGGCGCCGATCCCCCAGGAGCCGGACCAGCAGACCGTCCTTCTCTTCATCGTTTCTGGCGGCCAGTACGTGCCAGAGGAGGTTCGGTCGGTCGAAGCCTTTGGCCACCAGGACCGGGGTCCTGAGGCGCACATGCGTCTCGATATCCTGGCGGACCTCCGGCGTGGCGGTGGCGGTCAGGGCCATGGTCGGGCAGTCCAGCCGGTCCCGGACCTGGCCCAGCCGCATGTAGCTCGGGCGGAAGTCGTGACCCCACTGGCTGATGCAATGTGCCTCATCGACCACGAACAGGGCCACGCGGATCCGCTCGAGGCGGCGAGCGAAGGACCGGCTGTCGAAGCGCTCCGGAGCCACGTAGAGCAGCCGTACCACCCCAGCCTCCACCTCGTCGAGGCGCCGGGTCACCTCATCCGACGAGAGAGTCGAGTTTATGAAGGTTGCTCGGATCCCCGCCCTCTCGACCCCGTCGACCTGATCCTTCATCAGCGAGATCAAAGGGCTCACCACCAGGGTGGCACCTGGAGCCAGCTGGCTTGGGATCTGGAAGCAGAGGCTCTTGCCGCCGCCTGTGGGCATCAGCACCAGGACGTCCCGGCCCGCCAGGATGGAGCGGACCGCCAGGTCCTGGCCGGGGCGGAAATCGTCGAAGCCGAAGTGTCGCTTCAGGACCGCCCGCGCCTCTGCCTCGGCGGCGGTCCCGCGGCGGGGTGCGGGGGTCCGCAACGGCGTAAATCCTGGTGGGCAGCCTGGTGCGTTCTTCATGGTCGCAGGATGCAGGTCTGAGAGGGGCACTGGAATGGCTGGGCGGGACATCCTCCTGGAGCGGACCTTCGATCCCGCGGGCACCGGGCTTGCTCGGTGAAGGTCGGAGAGCGAACCGAACCCGGGAGCGACATGAATCTGCTCGATCGCGCTGTGAACGAGGAACGGGCCTGGAGTCTGGTAGCGATGGCGAGTGGCGCACTGGCCGGGCTGGTGGTGCGCCAGGCGCTCGAGAGGAGCTGGCGGCTGGTCCAGAATGAGGAGCCGCCGGAGAACCCCGCCTCTCGTCGTGTGGGTTGGGGCTCCGCCCTGGCCTGGACGGTGGCCACGAGCGTAGCCAT
Organism: Gemmatimonadota bacterium; assembly: GCA_007126035.1. Classification (GTDB taxonomy): domain Bacteria; phylum Gemmatimonadota; class Gemmatimonadetes; order Longimicrobiales; family RSA9; genus SLCC01. The sequence continues at coordinate 45,162 of SLCC01000106.1, read as the reverse complement.
GGGAGTGGCCCAGGTCGTGGCCCAGCGAGGCGCGGCTGCGGGTTGGCAGAAGGCATTGGGCACGTATCCGCGGGCGCTGGACTAGGAGACGTCGCGCTCCGTCTTTACCCGCCGGAAAGGACAGGAAATGGTGGTGAAGTGGCTCCCCAACCTGCTGACCGGGATCCGCCTGGCTCTGATCCCCACGTTCCTGTACGTCCTGACCCAGGTCCCGCCGCCGGCCCCGGATATCGGGGCCATGCCCGCCGAGCGGGTCGGCGCCGCCCTGCTACTGCTGGTCATCGGGATCACCGATTTTGCCGACGGCCTGGCTGCCCGCCGCTTTGATGCCGTCACCCGGCTGGGCAGCGTCGCCGACGTGGTGGCTGACCGGCTGGCCCTGCTCCTGCCCCTCTTCTACTTTGCTCTTGCTCAGCCGGCCGCCTTCCCTCCGGTGCCGCTGTTGGTGCCGCTCTGGCTGCTGGGGCTGGACGTGTTGGCGGGCGGCGCATGGTTGCTCGCCTGGACCATGCGGGGGGTTCCGGTGCCCCGCGAGCACGGCGACGCCGGGCGAGTGGCGACCAACGTGTTCTTTGCCCTGCTGGCATGGATCGTTCTGGGGTTGCCACCACTGGGTGTTACGGCGCTGGCGGCCGCGGGCCTGGGCCTGAGCACTGTGTCTGTCGGGCTCTACATCCGGAGCTGGTGGACTCGTTGACTCTGGACGGGCGCGTGCGAACAGCTATACCATGCAGGATGTGGGCGCGTGCGAAATCCCCACGCCCTGCGCCCTGTGGACCGAGACAGGAGCATGACATGCCCACTTACGAGTATCGCTGCCTCGAATGTGACACGGTCTTTGAACAGCCGGCCAAGATGTCGGAGCACGAGACGAACCGACCCGCTTGCCCGGCCTGCGGTAGTGGCAACGTCGAACAGGTCTTCAGCACCTTCTTCGCCAAGACCTCCCGTAAGAGCTGAACGACCGGGGCCGGTCAGCCAGGTCATGCCCCGGGGTCGGGAGACGGAGAAGGTCGGGAGCCCATCAACTCGAGAACAGAGTCGAGATCGGCCGTAAGTCGGTTGCGCTCCGCGGCCACGCGGGTCCGTGCCATCTTCCGGGCTCGAGTAGTTCGTGTCCCGGGCCACCACAGTCGGACCAGTAGCCACAGGTCCTGGACCGCTTCCGCGGCCAGGTCGAGCCAGCGCACAGCCACCAGGCCGGTCAGTGGCAGCGCGAAGGTCAGCACCAGGCCTGCGCGCCAGCCGACGAACCAGGCAGCCAGCGATACCCACAGGGCGAGCACACCAGGATACAGCAGGATCCCCGCTCCCACCTTGTAGGTGGCGACCACCTCCGGGGGCAGATCCATTTGACCCACCGCCCGCCGGATCACCTGGTACGGCACCCCCCAGACCACCGCGGCCACCGCTGCGATTGGCGACAGGGCGATTGTGGGGATACCACGCCGCAGGATCCAGCGAAGAGCGGGCCGGACCCGGTAACTCTCCGGCACATCGCCCTCCCCTGCACCCAGCACCGCGACGATGCGTTGGTAACGCCGGACCCGGGCCGCCAGACGCCTGTGGCGATCCGGGTGATGGGCCCGCAGCCACGCCAGGCCGCGGGCCATTGCCTGAAGCCGTGGGAGCCGCTCGCCCAGCCGTACCCGCTGCCGGGAGCTGCGTAATCCCTTGCCCAGGGACCAGACCCGTTCCGCAGCGTCGATCAGGTCCGCGTCCTCGGTGCGAGTCAGGTCCAGGGTCAACGCCCGGAGTCGCTGGTCGATACGGGCCGTGAGCGAACGTACTGCGGCCTGATCGTCTTCCTCGAGCTGGGGGCGGAACGACCTGACCACCATGGGCTCGCCATAGAGCGCCACGGCGTGCCCGCGGAAGACCGCTTTACGGGCGTATGTCAGGCCCACCGGCACCACTCTGACCCCCAGCTTCCACTCCGCTTCCGCCTCGGCGCCAAGCGCGACCCGGGCGGCACCCGTTCGGAGAGGCGCTATGGCCGGGTCGGAGTGCGTACGGCCCTCGGGGAAGATCTGCACGGCGTCGCCCGCCGCCAGAGACGCCATGGCCGCCCGCAACGCGTCCAGGTTCCTGCTCATCTGGGCCGGGTCATCCTCCCGGCGATACACCGGGATCGCGCGCACCGCCCGTAGCAGCGTACCGAGGATCGGGGACTCGAACAACGGCGCCCGCGCCAGCGGCCGGGACCTGCGGCCAGCGGTGTGAAACAGGATGAGGGGGTCGAGCAAGCTGTTCGGGTGGTTCGCCACCAGGAGCACCGGGCCAGCGGGTACAGGAGGGCCCCGGCGCTCGAGCCGATAGAAGATGGTGACTGTCGCCGCCACGGCGACCCGCAGGAGAGCAGCGATCATGGCCCCACGGACAGGACCGTGCCGGCCTTTACGCAGTCCGTCCCCATTCGACGCCGGCGGCTATCGTTCCGCCCCGGCCCGGATCGCGTCCAGTAGCGCCTGGATCCAGGTGGTCCACTCCTCGTCCGGAGGCACCCTGGTCCAGCGCAGCCTCCCCTGCTCATAGAACAGGCACGCCCGCAGCGCCGACAGGGTGGCGGGTAGCTCACCGGTCTGACGGAACGCCGCAACGGCCCGCTCAGCTCGATCACCGCACTGCTCCCCCCAATAGGCGTAGCCATCGAATGAGAGCGCGAAGCTCGTAATTGCGGGCAGATCCCGCGCCGAGGCAGGGATGTCGTCGACCGTCAGCTCGGCATTCGGGATCTCGGTTTCCATGGACGCAATGTTCGAAGGGACTCGGGAACCGACACGATAACTTCCCCGGCGGGTCCTGCGAAAGTGATGGCGCTGCGCCTGCTGCCGCTCGAAGATGGCCGGGTGCTTCCCCCGGGGAGGGATCACCCGCACGTCCAGCACACGCTCCCGACCGTTACCCGTCACGGAGTGGAGGGAAGAACCCCCCGCCCGGGCCAAATCAGCCGAACGGGGGCACGTCAGGAGTTTCTACCGTACGACCCTGGGCCTGGGCAGCACGTGGCAATCGGCGCAGTTGCCCTCTGGTCTGTGGTCTACCAGGTCCTGGTGGCAGGACAGGCAAAACTCTCTGGTCCGAGGCACGTCGCGGATGCTGGCGGGCGCCGCCGTATGGCAACCGGCGCAGCCCAGATGTGCGTCACGTGTGTGGGCATCTGGCGCTGGCTGTTCGTGGCAGCGCATACAGCTCACGTCGGGCTGGTGGTGAGCGGCGTGGCATCCTGAGCAGTCAACCCGGGCGGCGCTCAGAGCCAGGCCGTCGGTGTGGCACGCAGTGCATTCGATGCGGTCGTGTGCTGCGTGGTCGAACGGCAGTGTCCTGCGGGGCCGATCCAGGCGTCCGATCTGGATGTCCATGGTTCGGGGCACCCAGGTGGTAATGGCCCGTACCTCACCGCGGTCGTGGCAGCTGGCGCAGTCTGCTGCCACTGGCTGGGTGTGGTGGCAGGAACGGCAGTCCCTGAGCCCGGTGACGAAAGCCCGGCCGTGGGCCCTTTCGCTGCTGTGGCAGGCCTGGCATTCCACCGCCGTGTGGTCACGGTGACGGAAGGTGAGGTCCAGAGCGGACGGTCGGCCTGGCAGCGGGTGCCGCTCGAAGCTTCTGGGCTCCGCCATTCTGACGCCGGGGGTGTGGCAGGCGTCGCAGTTCTCGCCGCCCCCCGGCACTTCTACATCGTGCGGGTCATGGCAGCCGACGCAGTTGGTCAGCACGCCAGGCGAGAGCCCCCGGTGGAACGGCGTGAGGAACTCGGGCCGCTCATGGCATCCTGACCCGGCACAGGTGGCCCTGACCTCGGCGAACTCGCGCTGCGCCACCATGTCGTGGCAGGTGGCGCAGATTGCGCCATGCGGCTCGTCCGGGGACATGGGCTCGTCGAGGCAGTGCTCTTCCCGGTCGGTCAAGCACCGCAGGTCCAGTCGTGTGCGGACCTGGCCTACCGGCGGAATGGTGTCGCTGGCGGCGCTGAGACTGATCCGATCGGACGTGTCCGGTTTCCCGGCCTCGCCGATCCGGGCGACGCCCAGCACCAGCAGCAGGACCGCGACGGCGCCCAGCCCCATCAATATGGATCGGCGCGCACCCATCCGGATCGCGCCCTTGTCTTCGTCGAGCATGTGACCCCCCGGTTCGATACTCGGTAGCGGCACATTATTGCCCCGGGTCAAGTTTCGCTATCGGGGAATGCCCGACACTTGGTGTAGTGTGCCTCGTGGGGAGCAACACGGTAGCGCCTCAAGCAAGATTCCCACACAAGGCGTTTGAGCTGCCGCGACCTGGCTGCGGGAGACTGTCAGTGGTCCTGGCTCCCGGTAGCGATGCAGGCGGCGATAGTGGTATTGTAGGGCATGACTGGAAAACTGAGTCCGGCGGCGCAGATGAAGCTGACCACGCTGCAGCAGGTATTCGACAAGGTGCAGCATGTCCATGGTCTCGTGGAGCGGTTCGCGACGTCCCGTGACCCTCGGCTCGCTGAGCAGTACGCTCAGCCGATGAAGCGGGCGTTCGGGCGGTTGAAGATCGAGCTGATGGGCCTTGGCATGGACAGCATGTCCCAGCTGGCCGGAGCCATGGAGATCGCGGCGGGTCGCAGCGGTCCTGCACGTACCAAGAGCCGGATACTGCGAGAGGGCGTGGCATCGCTGCGCTTCCAGGTCGACCAGGAGCAGAAGCAGGTGGTCAGGGATGACGAGGCGGCCTCGAAGCAGCGCGTCCAATCGGAGGAACCGACGCCCGGGTAGTCCCCGCTTCCCGGCCAGGGCGTCACCGGGCCATCACGCTCCTGCGGAACAGCGGGTCCGCGGCCTGCAGGATCTTTTCCATGAGCCTGGGCGGGTAGTCGTCTTGCGCCTCGATGAACTCCCTCACGACGTTGGCGGCGGCGGGTGAGTGGTGGCCGGCGAGGACCGAATTGAGCCAGCGCTGCGGGAAGAATATGTCGCCGGTATCCCGGACCTCTCTCAGGAGGTCGAGGGCCGGGCGTATGAGCGGCACCGACTCCTCGGCCCGGAGCGGGTGGTGGAGGTAGCCGAGGGCGGCCACAACCCATTCCTCGCGGTGGCGATTGGCGGGCTCGGCCAGACCGGCGAAGAAGGCCGCCCGGCAGGACGGGTCGGGGGCCACCGCCTGGCGGATGAACTCGAATCGATCGCGCCTGTCCGGGTTCTGGATCCGGCGGGCCTGGGCGTCCAGGATCGGCCCGGCCTCCTCCACCCGGTGGAGGGCCAGGTGTAGTGCGAGCCGCGTGTGGTCCTGCTCGGCCAGTGTGACCCCGGGCACCTCCGCGTCGCCGGCCCAGATGCTCTCCATCAGGGCGAGAGCCTCCTGTGTGGATGCCACGGCGCGCCAGGCGTTGAAGACGGCGGCTTTGTGGGACGCTGCCTCCACCGCCTCCAGACGCTCCCAGAGCATGGTCTCCAGGGTACGACTCCACCGGGCCCGCTCGGCGGCGGGGACCCAGCTCCAGTACAGAGCGGTCAGGTCATCCAGAACAGCCTGGGCCACCAGCTCGTCGTCCTCCCTTTCGACGGTGGTAGCCGCCAGCTCGAGCATGGCGGACGGATCCACCCGGCCCTCCATCATGAGCTCGTGCAGGGCCACCCAGGCAACGGCCCGGGCCAGAGCGTCTTCCAGCTCCGGCAGGGTGCGGAGAAGGACCTGCCTGGTCAGGTCGTCCAGTCGGAACAGCCCGTAGCCCAGCCCGGCACCGTTGGGCAGCACCGCCACATCGGCTCGGACCAGCTCTCCGGGCAGTTCTGGCACCTGGGCCGTCTCCGAGTCCAGCCTGACCTTCTCTTCGACCCACCCGTCCTGGTGGGGGATCCTCACGTAGAGGACCTGGTCCCAGAGGAGTCCCCTGCCCCGCGGGTCTTCCTGTGTCAGCACCAGCCGGCCCTCTCCCCGATGGATCGTGATGGTGGGGCGGCCGGGCTCGTCCACCCAGACCCGACTCCACGCCGGTACGTCCAGGGGCGTAACGTCATCCAGGTAGGTGACCAGGTCCAGCCAGCTGGCGTTCCCGAAGGCGTGGGCTTCCAGGTAGTGCCGCACCGCCCGGCGGAACGCCTCCTCGCCGGTGAGGCGCTCGAGCTGCCGCATGACGATGGGCGCCTTCTGGTAGATGATGGGGCCGTAGAGGCTGGCGGCGTCGTCCAGGTTCTCCAGCTCCTGTCGAATCGGGTTCGCCCCCGGCGTCCGGTCGATCCGGTAGGCAACCGGGTAGTGGGCCAGGAAGAAGCGCAACTCGTGGTCCAGGTCGGGGAACGACGGGTTGACTATCTTGGCCGCCATGAAGTTGGCGAACACCTCCTTCATCCAGACGTCGTCGAACCACGGCATGGTGACCAGGTCGCCGAACCACATGTGCGCCGTCTCGTGGGCGATCAGGCTGGCTCGCCCCAGCTCCTGCCCCCGGGTCGCCGCGGGGTCAAGGAACAGGCTGGACGCCCGGTACAGGATGGCGCCCGGGTGTTCCATTCCGTTGTACTGGAAGGCCGGGATGGCGACGAGATCGAACTTCCCGAAGGGATACGGGATGCCCGTATACTCCTCGAGCCAGTCCAGTGACGTGGCGTGCAGGTCGAAGATCGCGGGCAGGTTGCGGGCGACGCTCTCCTGGTCCGTCTCGCGGTGGTAGAGGCGCATGGTCCTCCCGCCACGCTCCGCCGTCTCCACCTGGAAGCGGCCGGCGGCGAAGGAGAAGAAGTAGGTGGAAAGAGGCTCGGTCTCCTGGAACCGATACACCGCCCGATCACCTGATTCCAGGCGCTCCAGCACCTCCCCATTGGCCACGGCCTCCCACGATGCCGGCACCGTGAGGGTCAACCGGAACGGGGCCTTCATGTCCGGCTGGTCGAAGGCGGGGAACGCCTCGTGGGCACGGTCCGGCACGAAGAGGGTGTAGAGGAAATCGTCGTGCCGGTTCAGCGGTCCGTCGCCCGCGGTGAACTCGATCCGGACCTGGTTCCTCCCGCGGCTCAGGGCACCAGCCGGCAGCACCAGGTGGTTGTGGACAATCTCGATGGCGACCGGAACACCCTGGACCGAGACGGCCCTGATCGCGCCGTGTCTGGCGAAATCGAGGATGACCGGCCCGTGCTCCTCCAGGGTGAAGCCCAGGTCCAGCACCCCTGTCACAGGGTGGCGTCGCTCCGCCGGGATGTGGAAATGGACGTCGTAGAAGACATCCGTGATGGTGGCGGCACGGTGATGGGCAAGCTCGACGGATACGCCAGGCTCCGCGAGCTGGCCGGCTGCCGGCGACACGAGAGCGAAGATCATCACCAGGGCGAGAGCAAGAGGCGAGAGACGGTTCCCTCGGGCCACTCGAAGCAGGTTCCGCTTACGGCGCAACATCCACACATGTCCTCCGGCAGATCGGAACCCGTAATGTCGCGCTGAACCGACCGCGATGGCAACCTGGGGCCGCCCCCCGCGACCAAACGCCTTGGTCGCAGGGGGTCGGGGGGTCGGTGTCTGCGCGCTACAACAGGCGCGCCGTGACGGTGATCTCCGGCACCGCCTTCAGAGCTCTCGAAACGGGGCACCCCACCTTCGCCGCCTTCGCCGCCTCCGCCTTCTCGCGGAACTCTGATTCATCGATGCCCGGCACCTCGCCCTCGGTATGCAGCTCTATCCGGGTGATGGTGAAGCCTTCTTCCCGCTTCACCAGGTTGAGCCCGCTCGAGGCAGGACCAGCGCCACCAGACGGGTATTGTGGCGAGCGTTGAAGGCCGGGAGCACGGCCGTCTGGGCGATCCGTCCCAGGCCGACCACAGCGTAACCCACCGGCTGCCCCGGTGTTCGTGACGACCACTCCATCACCGCCACGCCTCGGCGTGCTCCCGGGAGAAAGCTTGGAAGGTAGTGGCAGGGCGGCCCAGAAGTTTCGGGACATCCTGGCTGATCCCCGCCCGCCGACTTTCCCGGATGGCCGTCATCAGCCGGGAAAACGTCTCGGCCTGGTCTTCCGGCCAACCCGCGGCGAGCAGCGAGTAGCGCGTCTCGTCCTCGTCCACTGGCATGTAACCCACGTGTCGGCCCGAGACCTCGGAGATGATGGCTGCGGCCTGGTAGTGGTCCAGGGCTTCCGGGCCGGTAAGGGTATAGGCCCGGCCAGCGTGCTCGTCCACCGTCAGGACCGCCGCCGCCACCGCGGCCACGTCACGGCCGTCCACGAAGCTCACCATGCCGTCCTCTGTCGGGAGCCGCACCTCGCCCATATCCCGGATCTGATGGGCGACGATGCCCCGGGAGAAGTTCTGCATGTAGATGTTCGGACGAAGGAACGTCCAGGCCACTCCCGTCCGCTCGATACGCTGCTCGACCCGCCTCAGCGCCATGCGCTCCCTGGCCTCCGCACCCATGGCCGACAACAGCACCACGTGTTCCGTACCGGACTGGACCGCCCAGTCCAAGAACGGGACGAGGAGATCGTCGCTGCGAGGATCGAAGGGCGGCGGCACCAGGAAGACCCGGTCGGCCCACTGGACCGCCTCGTCCCAGGTCTCGGTGGCTTCGTAATCCAGCTCCACCGCCTCCACGCGAGCGCCCAGAAGCCCCTCCGCATCGGCAGGCCGGCGGGTACCAGCCTTCACCTCGACGCCCCTTTCCAGCAGCAGCCGGACCAGGACGGTGCCCACCTTGCCGGTGGCTCCGGTGACGAGAACCTTCTCAGCCATTTACTCAGTCGGGCCAGTGTGGCCAGTGGAGTACGGCAGGCCGCCGTGCAAGTTTCGGGCTCATGTCAGGCCCAGGCCACATGAGCACGCGCCAGCTCTTCATGCGTCCCGATGTCGGTCCAGCGGGCCGGGCTGGCACGGTACGCGTGGATCCGCTCGCCAGCGCGGACCAGGCGCATGTACGCCGTGAAAATGGAGAACTTGCCCGTCTCTTCCAGGAGGTCCGGCAACTGGGGTGAGACCACCTGGATTCCGAGGAAGTCCAGCCGCTGCTCCGATCCCGCCGGCTCCCGTGCACGATGTTCCCGGCCCTGGTGAGCAAAGCCTGAAAGCCCCAGGTCATCGAACAGGAGGTATCGGTGACCCTGCGCTGGCCTCACCGCCAATGTGGCAACCGCGCTGCGGTCATCGTGTGCGCGGTACAGAGAGCCCAACTCCACGTCGCTCAGGATGTCAGCGTTGTGCAGAAGGATGGGGCGATCCCCGCGAAAATGTCGCGCGGCGGCGGCCAGCCCGCCTCCGGTCTCAAGGGGGCCGTCCGGCTCCTCTGATACTCGCACGTCGACGCCCCACCCGCCCTGCGCCTTCACGTGCTCCCGGATCAGGTCCGCATGAGGCGAAACGTTGATCACGATCCGGTCCACCCCCGAATCCACCAGCTTCCGGGCGACCCGGTCCAGCACCGGAACGCCCGCCACCTCGACCAGCGCCTTGGGAACCTCGTGCGTAAGGGGCCGGAGCCGGGTGCCCAGCCCCGCGGCCAGTATCATCGCGTCCACGTCTTGCTCCCCTTCCCACATGGATACGAACTCGGTGGATCGGGTAACAACCTGTGGACCCACGAGGCCGTGTCTGCCCTCTGCGTCACCTCACGTGTCTGCACCTGATGTGCCACGAAGCCCCGACCGAACGCGCCCTCGCCCCAGCCGAGCACATCACCCGCCTCAACACTGGCCGGGCCCATTCACCGGTGGGAAAGCCGATACCTATTGCATAGTTAACCCCCGTTAAGCATCTTCACCATGGGAGGGGACAAGGGGCAGGTGGGGGCGGGATGTTGCGGGCTCACCTCCGGCCTGGCGTCGTAGCGAGGCGCGTGGCCCGGGTGGTCCGGTGGAGGCAGGTTCTGGTGAACGACGTGGACGGGGCCTACGGGCTTCTGTGAGGTGACTCTCGGGAGCGGTGGAGTCTACAGCTCGAGTGAGTCGCCTGTACGCCATTGCTGCTGGCGACGGCAGGAGGCCTGGTGGAGCGATACGCGGGGCTACGAGCAGGTGCCGGCGGGCGACCGCTGACCGGGCTCGCACCCCATAGAGCCCTGACGACAGGGACGAAGCGCCGGCATACCGGCGCCGGTTCGGTCGAGCCAGATCCTCAGCAGGCCGCCACGCATCCTACCTGTGCCTGGAGGCGGTAAGGAAGGCACACCCGCTGCTCGAAGCGGATGACGTGAGCGACAACCTAATGGCTACCAACGCCGTCGGGCAGGGCGCACCGGGACGCACCAAGGACCCGAAGGCGCAGGGCGGCAAGCCGCAGGAGCGCATCGGTCGTTATCGACGACGATTACGCGATGCGGTCCACCTGGTCCGTCGCAGATGAGCTCATGACTCGTGGGGGCCCCGCGGACGGGCGATGACCCCCCGCCCGGAAACACCGCGGTGGTCCCCCAAACGCATGATGCCTCGGGGGTCGGAGGGTACGAGGCCTTGGTGATTTGGGGGCCCCGCGGCCGGGCGATGACCCCCCGCCCGGGACCACCGCGGTGGTCCCCACCACCCAGGAGGGAGGTGGATCGGATCTGGACCCTGTTTCGTCAGCTGTCGCTCCGCTGCAGCACGACCTGGCTATTGCCCGTGCCTTCTACCACCAGGAGCTCCGCCTCCTGGAGCGAACCCTTCACACATCGGCCGCGGGGATGACGATCCCGCATCTCCTGGAGGCAGGAGACACCGTGGGGCTGCTGGATTGTCTGCAGCAGGTCCGGGAACACGGCCGGATCGATTTCCTCACGCTGGCAGACGCCCAGGGCCGGTCGTCACCGTCACCCACGCCAAGTTCCATACAAGGAGTGCCCACATGAGCATGGAGCGTCCGCTAATGGTCGGCCTCGGCAACCCCCTGGCGGGAGATGATGGAATCGGAAGCCGCCTGGTCGGGCTGCTGAAGGGGCACCCCCGCCTACCTGAGAACCTGGACGCGGTTGAAGGTGGCACGGACCTGCTCCGGCTCGCGCCCATGCTGGAGCGTCGGCCCTGGGTCGTCCTGGTCGACGCCCTGCCGGACCCCGGGCAACCAGGCCTCCTCGTCCGCTTCGATGGGGACCTGGACGAGCTCGAGGATCGGGGCGGCGGAGTCCACCACCTGTCGCCGGTCGAGGCGCTGAAGCTGTTGCGCTGCCTGTACCCGTCGCTGCGTGCTCTGCCAGTGACGTTCCTGGGCGTGACCGTCGACAGCGCCACTATTTCGCCAGGCCTTTCACCGGCTCTGGAGGCCCGCCTGGACAGTCTGCTCGACGAGGTGCTGGACAACCTGGGCGACGCCCCGTGCTCTGCCTCGCTGTCCGCCGCCAACTGACTGAATCAGGCCGACACCCGACAGTCGTTGGCACACTGGGTGCACTGAGCGGGGCCGTGACCACCACGAACGACCACACGGACAACGCGGTGACCGCCGAGAGCTGGCGTCACCTGGATGAGCTCCTGTTCCAGGAGGCATGGAGACACCGCCTGCGTCGGATCCGCTCCCCGTTCGCCTACCGTGGCCACAGCCGCTGCCGCCCGGACCTGACCACCGGTCTCATCAGGGTGGGTGGCGACCTGGTGGCCAAGGAGCGGCACCTGGTCAGGAACTTCCGCAAGTACGCCCGCCGCGGCTTCGTGGGGGACGACTCCCTCTGGAACTGGCTGGCCCTGGCCCAGCACCACGGACTCCCTACCAGACTGCTGGACTGGAGTTATTCCCCGTACGTGGCCCTCCACTTCGTGACCCACAGGGCTGACCGGATGGACAGGGACGGAGAGGTCTTGATGGCAAACCTCATCCGTGTGCAGCAGGAGCTGCCACTCCCCCTGAAGGAGCTACTGGACACGGAAGGCTCCGATGTCTTCACTGGCGAGATGCTGTCCCGCGCGGTCAACTCCCTGGACGACCTGGCGGAGTTCGCCTCGGAGCCGTTCGCCGTGTTCCTGGAACCACCCTCCCTGGACGACCGTATCATCAACCAGGCGGCCCTCTTCTCCTTCATGTCCACCACCGACTCCGAGTTCGGGGAGTGGCTGTCAAAGCGACCTGACGCCTGGCGCCGAATTCTGATACCGGCGGAGCTGAAGTGGGAGATAAGGGACCGGCTGGACCAGATCAACCTCACCGAACGCGTGTTGTTTCCGGGCCTGGACGGGCTGAGCGCCTGGCTGGGGCGATACTATCGGGAGAGATAGACGGTGAACGTCCCGGTGCTGATGAACGCCCGGGCCGGTCTGGCCCACCCCGCAGGCGAACTACGTCTGGCCCGGACGCTGGCCCGGCATCAGCTGAAGGCGGTGATCGAGGAGGTTCCACCGGCTGATCTGGCTGACCGGCTGAGGGAGCTGACGGGTCGACCGCTGGTGGGAGTGGCTGGAGGGGACGGCACCCATCGAACCGCTGCGCGGGCCCTGGCCGGTTCGAGCACGGTCCTGGTCCCTTTCCCCACGGGCAGGCTCAACCATTTCGCCCGCCGGCTCGGGCTCGATTCGGTGGATCGGGCCGCGCAAGCCGTCAAGGAGGGCTCGGTCCGGGGACTGCCGGTGGGTCGCGCCAATGACAGCGTATTCGTGAACACTGCCGTCGTCGGCCTGTACCCGCGCCTCATCAGGGTGCGCGAGCGACTGCGCCCGTACCTGACCACCTGGCCCGCCGCCGCCCTGGCCGCCCTTCACGGGTTCGTCACCTGGCCCCGGGTCCGGCTGACCATCCGGAGCCCTGGCGCCGCGCGGGACTGCAACACTGCCCTGATCTGGGTGGGGGTGGGCACCGGCAGCTTCCCTGCACCCCACGAGGCACCCTTGCCTGGCCACGGGGACGCCCTGGAAGTGGTCTTTCTGGCCGACCGCGGCCGGCTGGACGCCTGCACCGTCCTGGCAGCATCGGTACGACGGCGCGTACGGTCCAGCAAGCCCCTGCAAGGATCGGTGACGACGCAGAGACTGCCATGGCTCAAGCTGGACGCCGATGAACCCGTACCTATGGCCCTGGACGGGGAGCCAAAGCTCGTGGAGCCGCCAGTGCTGCTCCGTTTCGAGCCGGCCGCCCTGCGGGTGGTGACGGCACGGGAGTGGTAGCTGGCCGCGTGTCAAGCGGCCGACTACCAGGTCCGGGACCAACTGCGAACGCGGCGAGACCGGCCGCCGCCTGTGCGTGGCACATGGCAAGCCCCCCGCTGGTTCGGCGCTAGGCTAATACCGGTAGTGCTCCGGCTTGTAGGGACCCTCCTTCGGCACGCCGATGTAGCGGGCCTGGAAATCCGTCAGCTCGGTGAGCTTCACGTCCAGGTGCTCCAGATGGAGCCGGGCCACCTCCTCGTCCAGCTTCTTGGGCAGGACGTACACCTTCCGCTCGTAATCGGCCGAATGCCGCCAGAGCTCTATCTGCGCCAAAACCTGGTTGGCGAAGCTGGCGCTCATCACGAACGACGGGTGACCGGTGGCGCAGCCCAGGTTCATCAGCCGGCCCTCCGCCAGGATCAGGACGCTGTGGCCGTCAGGGAACCGGAACTGGTCGTACTGAGGCTTGATGTTGATCCGCTCGATGCCGGGAGTCCTACTCAGCCCGGCCATGTCGATCTCGTTGTCGAAATGGCCAATGTTGGCAACGATGGCCATGTCCTTCATCCTGGCCATGTGATCCGCCGTTATCACGTCCCGGTTGCCGGTGGCGGTGATGAATATGTCGGCCGTGCCCACCACATTCTCCAGGGTGTCCACCTGGAAGCCCTCCATGGCTGCCTGTAGCGCACAGATGGGATCGATCTCCGTTACCACCACCCGGGCGCCCTGCCCCCGCAACGCCTGGGCACAGCCCTTCCCTACCTCACCGTAGCCGCACACCACGGCAACCTTGCCGCCGATCATGACGTCCGTGGCACGGTTCAGACCGTCCACCACCGAGTGGCGACACCCGTAGATGTTGTCGAACTTCGACTTCGTCACGCTGTCGTTGACGTTCATGGCGGGGAACAGGAGGGTGCCCTCCCGCATCATCTCGTACAGCCGGTGCACGCCCGTGGTGGTCTCTTCCGAGACGCCACGGACCCGCTCCGCCACCTTGGTCCACCGCTGCGGGTCACGCGCCAACTCACGGCGTAGCAGGTCCAGAATCACGCCCCACTCCTCCGGCTCCTTGTCCGGATCGAAGTCGGGGACCCGCCCCGCTCGCTCGTATTCCACGCCCTTGTGGAGCAGCAGGGTGGCATCACCGCCGTCGTCCACTATCAGGTCGGGACCACTCCCGTCGGGCCACATCAGCGCCTCGGACGTGCACCACCAGTACTCATCCAGCGTCTCCCCCTTCCAGGCGAAGACAGGGCAACCCCGGGGTTCGTCCGCCGTACCGTCCGGCCCCACCACCACCGCCGCCGCCGCCTGGTCCTGGGTCGAGAAGATGTTGCACGACACCCAGCGCACATCGGCTCCCATGTCACGGAGCGTCTCGATCAAGACCGCCGTCTGCACCGTCATGTGCAGCGACCCCATTATCCGGGCGCCCTCCAGGGGACGTTCCGCACGGTATCGCTCGCGCAATGCCATCAAACCCGGCATCTCGTGCTCCGCCAGCCGGATCTCCTTACGGCCGAACTCAGCCAGCCCCAGATCCCGCACCTTGTACGGCGGTCGCGTGCCGGTGCCCGTCTGATTCCCTGCCATCGCTGTGCTCATTCCCTCTCCTGTAACAGATTGTCACTTCCCGCTCGAGCAGTGTCCACCGGCTTGCTCGCCGCTGCCGCAAACAGCAGCGGGCCCTTCGCACCGGGAGCGGGGGGCAGTGGGTGATTACGATGACCGACGAAGCCCACCTCCCCAAGCCACTCCTCCATCTGCTCCCGCTCGAAACCAGGCCATACGTGGCCCATCTGCTCCGCATACTCCGAGCGGCCGTGCCGAACCATGTCCACCACCAGCAGCCGGCCACCGGGCCGCAGCACACGACTCGCCTCACTCAGCGCCCGCTCCGGCTGCGCTACATAATGCAGAACCAGAACCAGAAGCGCCGCGTCCACCGACGCACTCTCGAGGGGAAGCGCCTCCAGACGCCCCTCCAACAACTGAACCTCCTCACCGGTGCCCGGTAGCTGCTCCAGACGACGACGGGCTGCCTCCAGCATGGCTGGCGACTCATCGATCGCCACCACCCGCCCCGCGAAACGAGCAACGAGCGCCGCAACGCCACCAGTGCCACAACCCAGATCCGCCACCTCCAATGAGGGGTCCAGAAGCGCCAGTAATGCCACTAGCTCCGGGTTCTCTCCGAACAGCTCCGCACGCACGCTGTCCCACCGATCCGCAGCAGTCGAAAAGAACGCCTGTGACCTGCTGCGACGACGCTGAAGGACCTCACGGGCCCGCTCCACGTCCTGGACGGCTTCCGACGTACCGGCCACGGCATTCCGCACCACTTCCCACAAGCCGCGGGCCCCCACATCCAGTCCCGACGCCAGCCTGTAGTAACGGCTGGTGCCCTCGGCACGCGAGACCAGCCAGCCCTCACCCATCAGGAGCCGCAGATGCCGGCTCACCGTCGACTGCGGCATCTGCAACACCGCACACAGCTCCGACACCGTCAGCTCATGACGCTCCAGCACCAGGAGCAACCGTGTCCGTGTCTCGTCCGCCAGCGAGGCGAGCTGCTGAACGACGCGTTGAGCATTCATGTATCCGGATGAAAGGATGCACTCCGCCGCCAGCAAGTCAACCCCCGGCCGGGCAGGAGTGCCCGACGGGGGGTTGGTCGCGGCGCGGCGGGTGCCGGTACGGAACGGCTACAGCCTCTCGAGGGTCCTCACAAGCAGTTGGTAGAACTCGTCGACGCTGGGGATGCTCACCCGCTCGTCGGGCGAATGGGGGAATTCGATCTGTGGTCCGACGGAGACCATGTCCATACCCGGGACCTTCTCCCCGATGATGCCTGTTTCCAGGCCGGCGTGGACGGCCTTGACCTCCGGCTCCCGTCCCAGCTGCTCTGCGTAGACGTTTCGAACGACGCCGAGGATGGCGGAGTCCAGGTTGGGCTTCCAACCCGGGTACGGGTCCTCGAGGCTGACGTGGGCGCCGGCCAGGTGTCCGACGGCGCGCAGGCGGCTTCTGACGGCTTCCAGCTCGCTGGCCACTGAGGATCGGGTGTTGGTGAGGACGTCGAGCTTCCCGTCCTCCACGCGGGCCACTGCCATGTTGGTGCTGGTCTCAACGAGTCCTGGGATGTCGTTGCTCATGGCTGCCACGCCGTGGGGGAGGGCCTGGAGCAGGTGGATGGCCTTCCACGAGGAGGTGGGGTTGGCCACCTGTTCCGGGGTTTCGGCCGTTTCCAGGTTCAGGCTCACATCGGGCTCGACGGAGGCCAGGGCGTCGCTGATGGCGCGGAACTCCTGTTCGGCGCGCTCGCGGACCTGCTGTTGCTGGTCGCCGCGGATGGTGACGGAGGCGGTGGCCTCACGGGGTATGGCGTTGCGCACGCTCCCGCCCCTGAAGTCGGCCAACCGGATGTCGTGCCCTCGCGCGCCCGCTTCGATGATCCGGGCCATCAACTGCACCGCATTGCCTCGCTGGAGGTGGATGTCCACCCCGGAGTGGCCGCCCTTGAGGCCTCTGAGAGCCAGGTTCAGGGTGATGGCGCCGGCGGGCGGATCGGTCCAGTCCAGGTCGAGCACCAGCTGGCTGTCGCCTCCGCCTGCGCAGCCCACGTAGATGGCGCCTTCTTCCTCGGTGTCCAGGTTGATGAGGCGGCGGCCGCGTATCATGGAGCCGTCCAGTTGTGAAGCGCCTGTGAGGCCGGTCTCCTCATCGACGGTGAAGAGGAGCTCCAGGGGCCCGTGGGCCACGTCGTCGGCTTCCATCACCGTCAGCATGGCGGCGACGCCGATACCGTTGTCGGCGCCGAGGGTGGTCCCCGCGGCGCTCAGGTAGTCGCCCTCTCGCTCGGGCCGGATGGGGTCGGTTTCGAAGTCGTGGCCCACGTCCTGGTTCTTCTCGTTGACCATGTCCAGGTGGCTCTGGATCACGGTAACGGGCGAGTCCTCGCGGCCCGGGGCGGCGGGTTTCGTGACGACTACGTTACCTGCGTCGTCTGTCTGGTGCTCGAGGCCGTGCCGCTCGGCGACCTGGATCACGTAGTTGCGGATCCGGTCCTCCTTCTTCGAAGCTCGGGGGATCTCCAGGATGCGGTCGAAATGGCTCCACAGGGAGCGGGGCTCCAGGGTCTCGACAAAAGTCATGTCCACCTCGGCGGTGTCGGTTCAGTTGGTGGGATGATACGGCTCTGGCGGTCTCAGCGCGACGGGACGAGGATGGCCACGCTGTGGGGCTCGAGGGTCACCACGACAGGCGCGCCCTCTCCATGAGCCAGGACTCCGCCGCTACGGAATGAAGCGGACGAGTCGGACCAGGTATCGCCGTCGATGTGGACCGGATCGCCGTGCCAGGTGAACTCCACTCTGCGGGTGGAGCGTACCTGGAGCCCGGGATCCTGTTCCGGGTCGCTGTGGAGCCAGTCGCTGATCCGCTGCCGGTCTTCTTCCTTGGCCAGCACCACGTCCATGACCCCGTCGCCGGGGTCCGCCCCCGGGGCCAGGTGGAGGCGTGGTCCCAGCATTGGCGCGTTCATCACTTCCACCAGCAGGTACTCTCCTGGCGCCGGCTCCCCATCCAGGCGCAGGTCCGCGGGTCTTGGTCCGAAGGTGCTCAGGAGCTGCCTCAGGCCTCGCCGGTCCTCGCGGATCTGCCGCTCCCGGAGCATGGGCTCGTCGCCCTGCTTCTTGAGGGCGGACAGGACAGGTATGATGTGGGCGAAGAAGCCGAGGCCGAAGCTCTCGACGAACGGCTGCTCGCCCCACGGCCCGCGGGCCACCCCCACGTTCAGCGGGTGGCAGGACGCAGTGGCCCAGCCCGCCACCAGCAGGTCCACCGCCCGGCCCATGCCCAGGGTGGTGGCCAGGTTGTTGGCGGTCCCCACTGGCAGGATGGCAAGAGGCACGTCGCGGCCAATGAGCCGGGCCGCCACCTGTCCCACGGTGCCGTCGCCCCCGGCGGCGATGACCAGGTCGCCCGGGTCTTGCAGGAGCTTGTCCAGGTCTTCGTCGGTGGTGGCGTAGGCGAGTTCGAACCCGTGCCGTGCGATCAGCTCGCGCAGCTCGCCACCGGTAGGGTGCCCATCGCCGGCGGTGGTGTTGTGGATGAGGGTGGCGCGAGCCATCGGTGCTCCAGTTCAGGTGACGGGCAGGAGCAATGGAAATACCGTACCACGTTCAGGGTCGAAGAAGCATGAAAATACTGGTTACCAATGATGACGGCATCTACAGCCCGGGCCTCCTGTGTCTGGCCCGGGTGGCGAGCAAGCTGGGCGAGGTCCGGATCGTGGCGCCGGACGTGGAGCAGTCGTCCATGGGCCATGCGGTCACGTCTGGGCGGCCCCTGAAGTACCGGCCCCTGGCCCGTGAGTCATTCGAAGCCTACCGGGTGGATGGCACGCCTGCCGACTGCGTGGCGCTGGGGAGCTTCCACTGGGAGCACATGGACGTGGTGCTCTCGGGCATCAACCTGGGACTCAACCTGGGCAACGCGATCTGGCATTCCGGCACCGTCTCCGCTGCCCGCCAGGCCAGCCTGCTGGGCATCCAGGGTATAGCCGTCAGCGCTCCCGGCGACCCCGAAGAGCCGGACTACGACGCGCTGGCCTCCCACGTGGAGACGGCCCTCCGCAACGTGATCGGTGACCCTGCCCTGCCGCTGGTGAACATCAACCTGCCGCTCCGCCCGAACGGACTGCGCTGGACCCGGCAATCGGTCCGTCACTATGACGGCCGGGTGGTACCGGGAAAGGACCCGCGAGGGCGGCCGCATTACTGGTTCACGGTCAGGCCGATCGAGGAGACGGAGGAGGACACGGATCGGTGGGCAGTGGAGAACGGCTGGGTCTCCATCACCCCGCTCCGGCTCGACATCACCGACGAATCCCTGCTCGCCAACGCCACGGCCACCCACCCGCTGGACTAGTACTAAGCTCGCCACTGGCATGCGTGTTGCCCCTTTGGGCAGACGATAAACCTTCGATGGGGGGGCCGAGATGGACGAGGAACGGGATACCAGGGCACGGCAGAGCTGGCGGGATCGAGGCAGACCCGAAGAAGGTGACCGGGCGCCCGAGCCCCGGGAGCCTGGACAGGAGCGCCCGTCGGGCCAGGGGCCTCGAGAGCCCACGGCGGAGCGGCGCCCAGCCGACAGGGATCCTGAGAGCAGGGCCCGGGAGCCGGAGGTGCAGGAGGTGGGGCGACGGTCCGGGGAGGACCGGCGGGCCAGTGACCAGTGGGTCGACGAGGAGCGCCGAGTCGAGTCCCGGCGGACCCGGGACCGGGACGCCAGGGAGAAACGGCAGCGGGTGATCCAACGGGTCACCCTCGGCGTCGATTACGTGTTCTACCTGCTGTACGGGCTCCTGGGCGTCCGGTTCGTCCTGGCGTTGCTGGGCGCGGCGGAGACCGCAGGCTTCGTGCAGTTCATCCACGGAATCACGAACCCGTTCTACGCCCCGTTCAGCGGGATCGTGGCCAGCCCGGCCATCGACGGCGGCACCATCGAGTTCTCCATCATCATCGCCTTGCTGGCCTACTTCCTCCTGCATCTTGCCATCAGGGGCCTGCTCCGGCTGCTTGCGGGGGACCGGGTCGTGCCGTAGGTGTCACGGCCGCCAGCGCCGCCGCTGCCAGGACCACCCCCAGACGCCGGCCCGCCAGCAGGAAGTCGGTGGAGTCCTTCACGAACCGTGTGGCGTAGAGCCCCACGGCGAAGATGACGAGGAAGTACAGGCCGCTGACGATCGCTTGGGGCGTAGCCATGACGGCTCGCGGGTTATTCAGTGCTCGCCGTCGTGGGCGTCGGTTCGAGTACGGCTCCCATTGCCGGGATCCCATCCAGCCGGCACTGTCGAGCCCAGTACGCCCTGAGCGGGGCCGAGGCGGTGACGGGTGCGCCGTAACCCTCCACGCGCTCCACCCACTCGGTGAGCAGGCCCAGGTGCTCGTCCCAAACCCTCTGCGCCTCGCCCGCCGGGTCGCCACTCGCCGCGACTGCCCGCTCCTGGAGCATGGCCAGGTCAGGCTCGAGGGCCGGCGCCAGAGTCTCGTGGGAGAGCATGACTCGACGATGCAGGCGCTCGTGCAGCCAGAACAGACTGCGGCCGTCGTAACCCTCTCCAGCCGCCGTGCCGGTGTCCAGCGGCTCACTGCCCAAGGGCACCGGCTTGAATACGCTCAGGCAAGGGGAAGACGTGCCGGTTAGCCAGTGACTGGAGCCCGTCGGGAGCAGGCGGCTCACCATGGAGCCGGTGGTCTGTCCCGTGCGTCGAGCCGGGCTCCAGTGGGCGTGGGCGCACGGCGACGTCATGGTGAGGCCAGCCGCCGGCGCCCGGCCATTGTGGTCGCGCAGCGCGGCGAACACCGCGCCTGAGCTCAGTCCGTCACCTGCTGCCTGGAGGTGGCGGCGCGTGCACTGGGCGCGAGCAGCGGCCCCGCTGAGGATCCCGTAGCGACGATCAGCGAAGCAGCGGGCGAACTGGAAGTCCCGGGCAGAGCCACACCAGCCCTTTCGACGGGCATAGGTGTAGGCGTCGGGGTGCATTCGGTCGAACCCGTCACCGGTGGACAGCGCGTTGGATATGGTGCGCAGCCCGTGGACCCGCTCCGCCGCCCAGAACGGACCGGCTGTCTCGAGGATCCAGGCCTCGCGCGGGTCGACAATGGCGAAGGAACTGAAATATCGGAACCGTCGGTTCCGGAACCCACAGCCACCGCCCTGGCCGTATCGCCCGACCATCTCGATCATGAAGTCCACTGCCTCGCTGGCGCCGCGGCATCGCTCCAGTGCCAGGCGAACCAGATCCATTCCGGTGAGGCCTACGCGGGGCACGGGAAAACGGGTGAACACGGCCTCGTTCCCGATGGCGAGCCCATGCTCGTTGGCGCCCATTTCCGCGCCCCACATCCAGACCGGCCGGCTCAGGAGGACTTGGAAGGTGTGCTTTGCCTGGGGCACCTGGACATGGGTGCACTGTAACGTCGAGCCGGGCGTGTGCTCGCGGCCGGGGTGGATCTCCACTACCTGGGCTTCACCTGGCTCCCGGTCGCTGTTCTTGGCGAACCAGACGGCGCCGTCGGCAGCTGCGTTCGGGCCGGCGACCAGGGTATCGCACACCGGGCTCTCTCCTTGTCCTGGGCTCGTGATCCGCCATGACCATAGTGGCCTCTGGAGCGGGTGGGCAAGACGAACTGGTAGGTATGGGGTCACGAACTCGCGCGGAGAGCCGGGGCGCGAACCGAGCGTGCGCGCCGTAGGTTGCCATGCCTGTCTCCCCTGTCCATCATGAGGATGACCCCTTGGGCCGTTGTACAGACTAATACAGTTGGGTGAGCATGACGATGTGCATACGAACGATCCCCTCCGGCCTGGCGCCGGTTCTAGCCATCCTGCTCCTGGTAGCCGGGTGCGGGGCTGCCGGTAGCCAGGCGGAGCCCCTAGCTCGACGTGTTGCCGCTGGGCCTCCCGACGGATCCGCGGGCGGTGCCACCGCTGCGGACCGGGTCCATCGCGTGGCCGTGGCTCGCTTCTCCCACGAGACCTGCACGTTCTGCCCGGGCGGCGACGTGGAGGTGGAGGACTGGCTCCGCACCGGCCAGCCGCAGCGCGGCGAGGAGCTGCTGACGCGGGGCGGCGGCTACGTGAGCGGGTTCGTGACGCAGGCGCGGGAGTACCTGGACATGGAGCTGATCGGCCTCGAGTCGCCTCGCGGTGTCTGGGGCGGATCGTCTCGTAGCTGGAACACGGAAGAGACGTTCGACCACTTCGTGGACCGCATGCTGGACGACCTCCGGGAGGCGATGCCGGTGGACGGCGTGTTCCTGGCCCTGCACGGTGCCATGGCGGTGCGCAACGTCCCGCGGCCGGAGGCGGAGATGGCGAGACGCTTCCGTGAGGTGGTGGGTCCGGACGTGCCCATCGTCGCCACCTTCGACCTCCATGGCAACGAGTGCGACGAGTTCATGCGTTGGGCGGACGGCGCGTTCGTGACCAAGCGCTTCCCCCATTACGACGCGTACCGCCAGGGCCAGCGGGCGGCTCGCTATATCAGGTCGGTGATGCGGGGGGATTACGTGCCCGCCATCGCCACCCGCAGGCCGCCGATCCTGACGCCGACGGTGCTGCAGTGGACAGGCGCATCGCCTCTCATGGACGTCATGGAGCGAGCCCGGCGCTGGGAGGACCGGCAGCCAGGCGCCTTCGTCAACGTGTTCCTGGGCTTCCCCTGGGCGGACGTGCCGAACCTGGGCGTGACGGTCCACGTCATGACGAACGACAACCAGGCCCTGGCTGACCAGATCGCCGACGACATGTCCGAGTTCATCTGGCGGGTCCGCTCGGACTGGGCCCACGGCGAGTTCCCACTCCCCCGGGAAGCCGTGACGCTGGCCCGGCAGGCCATCGCCGCGGGTGAGGCGCCGGTGGTCCTGGCCGACTACTGGGACCGCCCCGGCGACGCGACCTGGACGCTCCGTGCCCTGCTGGACCAGGAGGTGGACGGCGTCCTGTACGCGTCGCTCACCGCCGAGCCCACCCTCGACAGGATCTGGGAGCAGGGCCTGGAGCCGGGCGACGCCGTCGACGAGCTGGTGGGCGGCTACACCGGTGAGCAGGCGGGCGAGCCGGTCCGGATCACCGGTACCCTCCGCTGGAAGGGTCAGCGCTTCGGCTATGATCGTGTAGCGGTCATCGACTACGGCCGGAACAGCACACTGGTACTGGTGCCGGCATACCACCAGGTGACCACTCCCGGGACGATCCGGTTCGCCGGCATCGAGCCTGACGACTACGACGTGTTCGTGCTGAAGACCCGCGTCCACTTCCGCCGCGGCTTCGACGAGACGGGTTACGCGCCCAGTATCTTCATTGTCGACGCGCCCGGTGACTGGTTCGGCACGATCCGGCTCGAAGCGCTGGAATACGAGAACGTGGACATCGGGAACTACTACCCCTTCGGGCGGTGAGGCCGCGCTTCTGAATGCACCGGCCTTCTCGGGACGCCCCGGGCTCAGACTCGAGGGCGTCGACCGGAAACGTTGACGGGCCTCGGAGGTGGCGCTGATGCGTGCTCGCCTCGTCGTGCTGGTGTCGCTGGCCGCCGTGCTGGCGGGTTGCGGTATGGACGGCGTGGCAGATCCGCCAGCGGAGCCGGAACGGCGGTACACCCTGGTTCGACTGGCGGACCCACCCCGCACCGAGGTGCTGGACCACCTGGGCGAGTGGATAGCCACGTTCACCGACGACGCCTACACCGTGACATACCGCGGCCCGTACACCCGCCTCTTCACCGAGGCGGATGACACTGCGCGCCATGACACCTGGGTCAGGACTCTATCGCAGCCTTTCAGCGGCCAGGTGGACACCCTCTGGCTCGATCAGGCACGGCAGGACCGGACGCCGGACCTGCTGGCGGTCGCCATGCAATACATCGAGGGCGCCCCTCCCGTCTACGACGATGAGCTCCAGGTCGGCGGCGAAGCGGGCTACGGTCCCGACGGCCAGATGGGGTCCGACTTCCACGACTACCTGGGCATCACGTGGACCTACCCCAGCGGCGCGATCAGGGAGCCGCGACCCGATCGGCTCGGCACCATGGACTGCTCCGGCTACACCCGCATGGTATTCGGATACCGGGGCACGCCGGACCGGGTCCTCCTGTCCATCAGCGTGAGCGACGGCTCCACCCTGCCCCGGACATCGTATAACCAGTACCGCTGGGGCACCGGTGTCATCGTGATCCCCAACCAGGAGGCCGCCGTGCCAGTGGCCGCCCTGGCACGACTCCAGCCCGGCGACCTGCTCTTCTGGCAGACCTCCTCACGCGACACCCCCGGCGGCATCACCCATGTGGGAATCTTCCTCGGGCGCGACACCCGTGGCGCCCACCGGTTCATCCACAGCGCCCGGTCCACGGATGGGCCCGCCTTCGGCCGTACCGGCAGCACTGATGACTTCGTCCTGGATGCCGGCTACTGGAGGACCGCGTTCCGGGCTGCTCGCCGGCTGTAAGCCAACGGACACGAACTGCCGCCTGTTCAGGACCGGTTCTTGCCCCCGTGGCGCACCGTCTCTGTAGCGACCAATACCATAACGAACAAGGCCTATTACCCGACACGGAGGTAGACTGACAATGACGAGCAGGCTGAAGGCCATCGTCGCGGTGTTCGCGACGGTGGCGCTGATCAGCGGGCTGACGGGGTGTGCCATGGACGACGAGAACGACGATGAGCGACTCGAGCAGGTGACCCGGGTGGAGGGGCGAATGACCGACGAGGGTGTCACCTGCCCCGCCATGCGCTCTGATGATGACACGCTCTACACCCTGATAGGCCATGACGATCTTGACGACCTGGAGCCGGGCGACAGGATCCACGTGGAGGGCACGGAGCCGGAGATGTCGATCTGCCAGCAAGGGATAACCCTCGAGGTCACGCGCCTGGAGCGCAGATAGGGAGGCGGTTATGAATCGGACCTGGATGGCCGTTTTCGCAGTCGTAGTTGCCGCCGGGCTGGCCGCGGAGCGACTTCCTGCCCAGGCTGGTGAAGTGATCGAGGACCGCATCTCCACCCAGTACCAGCCCCTCCGGCTGGTGCGGGTGGCGGGCGACCTGGAACGGCCCTGGGCAGTGGCGTTCCTGCCAGGGGAGCGATTGCTGGTCAGCGAGCGACCGGGCCGTTTGCTCGTGATAGGACCGGATGGGACCCGGAGCCAGATCACCGGCCTGCCGCCGGTGCATGCCCGGAACCAGGGCGGGCTGCTGGACGTGGTGCCACACCCGGACTACCCGGACAACGGCTGGATCTACATTACGTATTCCAAGGGTGACGCCGACGCCACGGTCCCGGCCCTGATCCGCGGGCGCCTCGAAGGCAACCGCCTGGTGGACGTGGAGGAGCTGTTCGAGTCGAACACGCCCACCCAACCCGGCCGCCACTACGGCTCTCGAATCCTGTTCCTGGACGACGGCACGCTCCTCATGACTATCGGCGATCGTGGCGCACAGCCGGAGCGGGCGCAGGACACCCGGGACCACTCGGGCTCCATAGTCCGCCTCAATGACGACGGCACCTTACCGGCCGACAACCCCTTCGTCGGCAACCCGGCCTACGCGCCGGAGATCTTCGTGTACGGAGTACGCAACACCCAGGGCATCGTGAAGCACCCGCTCACCGGGGACATCTGGGCGACGGACCACGGGCCACGAGGGGGCGACGAGCTGAACCGCATCGTCGCGGGGGCCAACTATGGCTGGCCGGTATTCAGCCTGGGCCGGGAGTACGGGACCCAGGAGCAGTTCGGCCGGCGTGAGCCCCCGCCGGGCGTCACCACGCCCGTCTTCGAGTTCCTGCCCACCCTGGCCCCATCGGGCCTGGCCGCGGTCGACGGCGGCGGGTTCCACGAAACCTGGCAGGGCAACCTGCTGGCGGGGGGACTACGGGCCCAGCGCATACTGCGCCTGGTGATCGAGGACCGGGAAGTGGTCCATGTCGAGGAGCTCCTCCACGAGACGATCGGCAGGATCCGTGACGTGCGCCAGGGGCCTGACGGGCTGATCTACGTGGTCACCGACGAGACGGACGGTGGCGTCTACCGCCTGGAGCCCGTGGACTGACCAGACCGCTCCTGGTGTCACTGGCCGCCTCCTGAGCCTGGCACACCCGGCGAAACCCGAGGCCGCCCATGAGCTGGATTTGACTAAGCTCGTGGGCGGCCGCAATATGGAGGCATATAGCTGATAGTGCTTCTACCACCGTCCCAAAGGAGGTTCGGGGTGTACCGACATCGTAGTCTGACCTGGACAGCGCACAGGATAGCGCCTGCCCTCGCCCTGCTGGGTGCGCTGCTCATATCGTCCGCCGCGGTCCAGCCGTTACACGCGGACGAGCTCTGTCCTGAGCGATACCATGTGGAGGTCGACGGCCAGCGGCTCAGCCTGCCCTACTGCTCCACCGTGCCCATCGACCAGCGCAACGAGAACATCCGGCGCATCGTCTTCTCGATCCATGGCGTGGCGACGAACGCGGAGACGTATTTCCAGAACATGGTCCGGGCGGCGGAGAAGGTGCCGGGCGCTCTGGACAACACGCTGATCATCGCGCCACAGCTGATGACGGCGGCCTATGCGGCCACCGTCCCCATCGGCACCACGGACATATTCTGGCGGACCAGCGCGGAGCGGTTCTGGGGCGGCCAGTCCGGTAGCATGGATGACCATCCGCGGGCTGTTTCCATCAGCTCTTTCGAAGTCTTCGACCGCCTGCTGGCGGACCTGACAAATCCTGCCGTCTTCCCGAACCTGGAGATCGTGGTGGTGGCAGGCCACTCGGGCGGTGGCCAGTTCACCAACCGGTACGGTGCGTCCAACCAGGTGGACGACCTGGTACGGCAGCGTGGCGTCCACATCCGCTACATCGTGTCGAACCCGTCGACCTATGTGTACCTGACCGACGAGCGCGTTCTGGCCGACAGCCGCACCCGGGACGAGTTCGCCGTACCGTCCAACGA
The DNA here is from genome assembly GCA_007126035.1 of Gemmatimonadota bacterium. Taxonomy (GTDB): domain Bacteria; phylum Gemmatimonadota; class Gemmatimonadetes; order Longimicrobiales; family RSA9; genus SLCC01. Next base: position 18,655 of record SLCC01000106.1, on the reverse strand, counting down.
CGCCGTCGCGGACTGCCCCGCGTTCGACACCTACGGTTCCGGGCTCGACGGCCTCGAGGCGTGGCCCTACCTGGAGCAGGTGGGCATCGATCGGATCCGCCGCGAGTACGGGCAGCGCGACGTGGTGTACCTCAAAGGCATGAATGACAACGACCCCGAGGGAGCGGCCCTGGCCCGCGGGTGCGCCGCCATGCTCCAGGGCGCCCAGCGCCTGGACCGGGGAATAACCTACTTCAACTACATCGAGCACTTCTACGGCCCTGACGGCCATCGCCACCGGATCGCCTTCGCGCCCCAGGTCGGCCACGACCACGCCGGCATGTGGGCATCGGAGCCGGGCCTGCTCCACATCTTCGATTACGCGGTGACGCTCGACAGGAGCCGTTAAGTCCCGGCACCTCTCTTGCCTGTGCCTCGTCGCATGCAGAAGAGCGATGCCTCGCCTGCCCCCAACGCCGTCCTGGTCGTGGGGGCAGGCTATGTGGGCGCCCGGCTCGCGGCGCTGCTGGCGCAGGAGGGGGTGCGGGTCTGGGGACTGAAGCGCAACCCGGACCACCTGCCGGCGGGGATCCGTCCGGTGACGGGCGATGTCACCGCCCCGGAAACCTTGCGAGGCCTGCCGGAGGCCGACGCGGTGGTGTACGCCGTGGCTCCGGCCTCCCCTTCCCCGACCTCGTACCGTGCCGCATACGCGGACGGCGTGGCCAACGTGCTGGCCGCCATGCCGGGACCGGTGCAGCGACTGGTCCTGGTCTCCAGTACCGGGGTCTATGGCCATGATGACGGTCGCTGGGTGGACGAGGGGACGGACCCGGAGCCCCCGGGTGAAACGGCTCGACTGATCCTGGAGGGCGAGGCACTGGCGCTGGAACGCGCTCGCACGGGAGTCATCCTTCGCCTGGGTGGCATCTACGGCCCGGGCCGGACCCGCACTGTCCGGCGAGTGCTGTCCGGGGAAGCAGGCTGTCCGCCAGCGGACCTGTACGGTAATCGGATCCACCGTGACGACGCCGCATCCGCCGTGCGCCATATCCTCCGACTGAGTAGTCCCCTGCCCGTCTACCTGGGCGTGGATCGGGAGCCGGCGCCGCTGCGGGACGTGTACCGCTGGATCGCGGCGCGTGCCGGGCTGCCGGACCCTTGTGAAGAGGGTCGGGCCGCGGCGGCTGTAGGCGCGGGCGGGCGGCGTGGCTCGAACAAGCGGTGCTCGAGTCGTCGCCTGGTGGAATCTGGCTTCGAGTTCGACTATCCCACCTACCGGGAAGGCTACGCCCCCCTGGTCGACGAGCTGGTGGCCGGCTGACCGGCGGGCTTGGCTCTATCGACGGCCGCCAGAGCGGAACCGATCTTGCCTCAATGGTCTGGTAGAAGGCGGACCCCCACTGGTCCGCCCAAACCAGGAGAACCAGAGGCGATCATGACTGAATCTTCTCGCCCGCTACCTGTGGTCCCCCACAACGAGCCGGAGCCCGTCTCACTGGCCTGTGCCGCCACGGCCTGCACCTACAACGACGAGGAGCACTGCCACGCGGAGAAGGTCGAAGTGGTGGCGTCTGACCGGGGCCCGATCTGCGGCACGTTCCAGAGCGGCAGCGACGACGGGCGCATGCTCGCTTGACGCAGGCGGCCGCCGCCCGGCGGCCAGGCCTCGGCATCAGTCATCGTGGCTGTTGCGGGTCGCAGGGCCTGCCACTGAGCACCTTGTCCCGCCGGCCGAGCTGGCGGGACAGGTAATAGAGCGCGCAACTGGGCAACGCCGCGGCCTGCCCACTATCTTGAGCCGCCATGATAGCGGCGATAATCGGCGGCATAGGCCTGTTCCTGCTGGGAATGGTCCTACTGACCGACGGCCTCAAGGCCGCGGCGGGGGACGCGCTCCGGTCGGTGCTGGTTCGGTTCACCGGCGGACCGATCCGGGCCATGGCAACCGGGGCGGCAGCCACGGCGGTGGTCCAATCTTCCAGCGCCACGGTCCTCACCACTATCGGGTTCGTGAGCGCCGGTCTCCTCACCTTCCCCCAGGCCGTGGGCGTGATCTTCGGCGCGAACCTGGGCACGACCAGCACCGGCTGGATCGTATCGCTCGTCGGCCTCCGTTTCAGCATGAGCGCCATAGCCCTGCCGCTGGTGGGTGTGGGTGCGCTGATGCGGCTCCTGTCCCGGGGACGGGTAGCGGAGAGCGGCCTGGCCCTGGCCGGGTTCGGTCTGATCTTCGTCGGCATCGACGTGTTGCAGGAAGGAATGGCCGGCCTGTCAACGCGCCTGGATCCAGGCGACTTCCCGAACGGCACCTGGGGCGCCCGCCTGCTGCTGGTGGGGCTGGGTGCGGCCATGACGGTGGTGATGCAGTCGTCGAGCGCGGCGGTGGCCACCACCCTGACGGCGCTCCACACCGGCGCCATCGGCCTGGACCAGGCGGCGGCGCTGGTGGTGGGCCAGAACATCGGCACCACAGTGAAGGCTGCGCTGGCCGCCATCGGGGCGTCGACCCCGGTCCGCCGAACGGCGGTGGCCCATATCCTCTTCAATGGCATCACCGGCCTCATCGCCTTCCTTCTGATACCGGCGGTCCTGATGCTGGACCGTTGGTTGGCGGCGACGCCGGGCGGCAGCGACCCGGCGGTGCTCATCGCCGGGTTCCATACCACCTTCAACCTGCTGGGCGTCTTGGCGCTGGCCCCCTTCATCACTCGATTCGCCGATCTCGTCACCCGGTTGGTGTCCGAGCGAGGTCCCCTCCTGACCCGGCACCTGGACCCGTCCCTGGCCACGGTCCCGGCGGTAGCGGTGGAGGCGGCGGGCAGGACGATCCAGGACGTGGCGGCGACCCTCGTCGACCTGTTCGTCGCCCTGCTGAGCAAACCCGGTGCGCCGCCGGACCCGGCCCATCTCGAGGCCGCCCGCATCGCCCTGTCCGACACCCGCCGGTTCCTGGCCGGAATCCAGGCGGCTCAGAACCCGGATCGTCCAGAGAGGCACCTGGGGGTCCTCCACGCCATCGACCACCTGGACAGGCTGGTCGAGCGGCTCACGGACGCGCCCCCTCCACACTTCATCGACGACGACTATCGCGAAGCCGCGGCCCACGCCCGGTCCGAGTTGGCGCCTACCCTGGCCTGGTTCCGAGGCGTGGGTCAGACGGCTCCGACAGGGTGTTACGAGCAACTCGCCGAGGAACTCGCGGAGCGTCGTCGGATCCATCGTGCCACGCAGCTCGAGGCGGCGGCAGCCGGCGGACTGGACCCTGACTCGGCGCTGGCGCGACTGGACGCAATGAGGTGGCTCGATTCGTCGGCCTACCACCTGTGGCGTGTGGCACACCACCTGGCGACACGGACGGCCCCGACAGGGGGTGGACCCAACCGGCTGGCACGGGGCATCGATGACGTCGTGACGGGCCCCGTGGGCACGACGGATGCACACCTCCCGGGTGAGAGCCGGATGCGTACCCGTAGCCAGGAGGGACCCGTGCCTGATGAGCGCCAGGACTCGATACGAAAAGGTATCGATCCGCCCCCGGAGAGCCCCGCCGGCCAGGAAGCGGCGGAGCGGAAGCGACGGGAAGCCAAGGACGCGCCAGAGATCGGCGGCGGCATGGGCGGCACCTCGGATGCCGATTCCCCCGCGGACGAGGCCCTGTACAAGGCGCAGCTGGAGGAAACAGAGGGACAGGAGCGGCAGCAAACGGAGGAGGAGCCCGGTTCCGAGCGGGAAGACACTGAGAGTTAGTCCCCCGCCCCTGGACGTGTCGGGTCGGAGGGCGGATCTTGGTCGGCCATGAACGTGCCGGTGCCCCACCCGGAAGAGCTGGCCTCCGCCTGGCGACGGGTTCTCAGGCTCTGGCGGCCCATGGCCGGCTGGACCATCCTGGTCTGGTTGGCGGCAGCTCTCGTCCTGGCCCCTCTGTCCACTATCCTGCTGGGCTGGCAGATCCTGCGAGGCCCGCGAGCGGTGGTGGGCAATGAGGCGCTCCTGGTGTGGCTCCTCACCCCCAGGGGCATCATCTGGACGCTGCTGGCGGGAGGGCTGAGCCTCCTGGGAGGCGTGATCCGTTACGCCGGGCTGTTCTACATCGTCACTGACGACCTCTCCGGCAGGGCACCCACCGTGCGACGCACGGCCCTCCACCTGGTGCCCCAGCTCGCGGTCCTCTTCAAACTGTCCCTGGTGGCCGTGGGGGCAGGCGTGGCCGTGGCCGCGGTCCTGGTTGGCGGGCTGGCCGTGGTGCGCGGCGCCTTCCTGGGCGAGTTCGACATCAACTACTACCTCTCGGCGCGCCCCCCGGAGTGGAGACACGCCCTGGTGGCCGCAAGCACATGGACCGCTGTCTGGCTGGTGGGCGCGCTCTTCGTCCTGGGCCGGGTCGTGCTGGCCATACCCGCCTACCTGGACGGCCACCGGCCACTGCGCCTGGCGTTCGCCAGGGCCAGGGCTCGCGGGCTCGGCCACAAGCCTCGCCTGTTCCGGCTCCTGGCACTGGCCGTGACGGCCTGGCTCCTGGTGCGACTGACGGTGCACTCGGCCTACTACGCCGTCGGCTCGACCACCCTCGAGTGGGTAGCGGCAGTCTCTCCTTCCCTGCGGCCGGTGGTCTTTGCCTCCGCCGCTTACGGCGCCGTCCTCTTCTCGCTGGACGCCGTCATGGGCTTCCTCGGGTTCTCCCTGGTGGCCACAGTCCTGACCAAGTTCTATCTCGCCGACACCGACCTGCACGCCGTCGCGCCCCGAACGGCCGGTCTGCGACAGCTGACCTGGCGGGTCATGCGGCGGGCGAGGCCATGGCTCCGACCCCGGCGATTGGCTCCTTTGGCAATGCTCCTGGCGGCCACGAGCGCCGGGGCGAGCGGCATCCTCCTGGCCCGGCTGCCCGAGCCGGGAACCGTCGTGGTGCTGGCCCACCGGGCAGGACCGCCCCCGGCGCCGGAGAACACGCTGGCCGCCCTGGAACGGGCCATAGAGGCCGGGGCAGATTACTCGGAGATCGACGTGCAGCTCACCCGGGACAGCGTGCCGGTGGTGGTCCACGACGCGGACTTCATGCGGGTAGCCGGCGACCCCCGCCGCGTCGCCGACGTCACCTGGGCCGAGGTGGAAGGCCTGATCCAGCGACCGGACGACGGCTCGCCACCGGAGGACCGCCGCCTCGCCACGCTGGACGACTTCCTCGCGCGGGCACGGGACCGGATCCGGCTGGCCATTGAACTCAAGTATTACGGGCCCGATCCGGCGCTGGCGCCCGCCGTGGTGGAGCGTGTGCGGGCCGCGGGGATGGAGGACCAGTTGGTCCTCATGTCCCTGGACGCGGGGGCCGTGGAGCAGCTGGCCCGGATAGCGCCGGACATGGCCGTGGGCTACGTCTTCGCCGCCGCCGTCGGCGACCCCGCCGCGCTGCCGGTCAGCTTCCTGGCGCCGTCCCGGGCCGCCGCCACGCCTCGCCTCCTCCGCTCCGCCCGGGCCCGGGGGCTCCAGGTCCACGTCTGGACAGTGAACAGGGCCACCGTGATGGCCGAGCTCATGGAGCGAGGGGTGGACGGGATAATCACGGACGACCCGGCGCTGGCCGTCCGGGTGCGGGACGAGATGCTGACTCTCTCCCCGGCATCACGCATCCTGCTCCGCTTCCGACCGGGCGCGTGGGAGGCGGTGGAGGAGGACGAGGATTACACCGGCAAGCTCCAGCGGCCCGCTACCGGCCCGATCTGAGCTTCACCCTGCCCGGGCTTGCGGAGGCTCGCCTCCCCGACTCGCTATCCCTCCCCCTCCCCGCTCCGCATGGGAGAGCATCTCCGGCCGATCCTGGAGCCGTGCGGCGCTGATTCCCGTCCGGCTCGGCGTCAGCCGATCTCACGGAGCAACGCGCGCCAGAGTGGACTGCCGCTGGAGCTGTTCGTCATGATGACGATCCCGCTTCCCGTGGCCGGGTCGAACTCGGAATAGCACTGGAAGCCGGTGCTGTTCGAGCCGCTGTGATAGTAGCGGGGGCCAGCCGACAGCCGATCCATCCGCCAGCCCAGCACGAAGTGGACGGTTGCGCCGGGATGCTCGCCCCGCCTGCCCACGGGCTGTCGCTCCTCCGCTTGGACCTGGGATGTCAGCATGGTCCTCCGCCACTCCGGGGAAAGGGAGTAGGGACCGGAAGCATTCGGTCGCAGCATCTCCACCAGTAGGCGGGCATAGTCGGCCGGCGTAGTGTACAGAGTGTACGCGGTGTTGGCGGACTGGTAGGGTGCCCATTCACGCGGCCGGCCCTCAGGGGAATGTCCAGTGGCGTACCGGTCATCGTAACGCTCCTGCCACTCGTAACTGCTGGCCGTCATGCCCAGGGGCCGTAGCAGCCGCTCCTGCGCGAATCTCTCCGTAGGCAATCCTGTAACAGCCTCGACCGCAGTCTGGAGGAAGAGGAAGCCCTCACCCGAGTACCCGATCCTGGAGCCGGGGAGGAAGCGGACCTCGAGCTCGCCGCCCCGCCGCCAGTTCGGGAAGCCAGTGGTGTGGGACAGGACCATCCGTGCCGTGATGGTGCGATGCAGCTCCTCGCCCTCCAGGTAGTCGGCACCCAGGTACTCCACCAGGGACCGGTCCAGGTCCAGGATCCCGTCCTGGGCCAGGCCCAGCACGGCGTACCCGTAGGCCGGCTTGGACATGGACGCGGCCTCGAAGATCGTGGACGCATCCACCCGGTCCTCGCCACCCGCCACCTTCACACCGTGCTGGCCGAGCCAACGGACCTCGCCCTCCTCGACCAGGGCCACGGACACACCGGGCACATTGAACGCGATCATCAGTCTGGGCACCAGGTGGGCGATGACCGCGCGGCGGTCCCAGCCTGCGTAATCGACCTCGTTGCCGGGTCCAGCGGGCGCCAGGAGGACGGTCTCCTGATAGCGGGTCAGGCGCAGCAGACGATCTTCCTCCCTGCCCTCCGCCGACAGCTCCAGGTCCAGCTCCGGTACCACCCAGACGCCGGGGCGGAAGAGGGATACAGGGTGCTCCCTCTCGTCGCCGATCCGGAAGGTGCCCACGAACCCGTCGTAACCGACCTCGGCGGGCTCGGCGGGTCGGGTGGTGACGACCAGGTCGTTGATCAGGCCGTAGCTGCCATCGGGGAACGGCGCGGTGGCGGCTCCATCGCCTCCCGCCGTGGCCATGCAAGCGGCGAGCGGCAGGAGACCCGCCAGAGCCAGGACCCTCATGACGCCGGCAGGAAGGCCTGCCCGGTGCCGGGGTCGAAGACGGCCCCTCCGGGCAGCACATGCATGCGCACGCCAGCGGCGCCCAGAGCCCCCACATCCTCGGGCGCTGTAGCCGCGGACCGAGCGTCGTAGATCACGACGACGCTGGAGCCCACCACGTGCCAGCGACCGTCGGGGTCCACCTGGAGGGCCGTGGCCTCGTCGATCCCCACACCGATCTGGTCTGGGTGCTCGAAGACCAGGCTCATTAGGCGGTTGTGCCGCTTCCGTCGCACGAAGTGCTGGTCCACGATGGCGCCAGGCAGGAAGCCGAACCCCGGCGACGTCACCACGTTGTCACGGTCGATGGTGATCCACGCCTCGTCCCGGGGGCGGTCGCCACCCGGCCGACGCTCGCCGCCGGTGATCATGAGGGGGGACATGATGGCCGCCCCCGCAGAGGTACCGCCCAGCACCGCGCCGTCGCGGTACAGCTGGTGCAGCTTCTCCTCCACAGGCGTGTCCTTGAGGGCGGCGGTATGACGGCTCTGCACGCCGCCGGAGAACCAGACACCAGTGACGCCGTCCAGCCGGCGGGCCGCCGTCTCTTCGAGCGCCTCTTCCCGGGTCAGGTTCAGGCTGAAGGCGTGGGCGGCGCCCAGCCCCAGCATCTCCTCGACCAGACTCTCCCCGGCCGCCGCCGGGTTGCCGCTGGCCATGGGGACCACGGCGATCCTGGCGTGACCGGCCCCGCCCGCCAGCTCGATGAACCGATCCATGATCTCGGCGGGGCGCGGGCCGCCGCCTACGATCAGGAGGGCTCCCTGCACGGTGCCATGGTGCGGGGCCGGTGACTCCAGGGTGCCCTGCGGAGCTGGCGTCTCGGCCGTGGCATTCGGAGCCGGCGTCTGCAGGGCCGCCCCCGGGGCGCCGCAGCCAACCAGGATGAGGGAGAGAGCGAGAATGCCGAGTCCGGACCTCACGACGTTGTGTATCATGTTCTGGGTCTCTAAGAGAAGCGGGAGGCGCGCCGCTGCACGCCTCCCGCAGGCTTGTCGTCAGCTCACCAGGCGGGTGCGGAGCCTTCACCGTCACCACCGAAGGTGTACACGGGAAGACGCATCTCTATGAGCTCCACCGCCGGAACCGGCAGGTGCACCGGCGTTCCGGGATAGAGGTCGCCCCAGCCTCGCTTGTCGAAGTACATGCCGCCGGTGCCCGTCTGCATCGTCTCCAGGTTCTTCTCCCACTTCAGGGCGTCGAACAGGTCACCACAGCTGCCGTCTCGCCGACGAGGGACGCAGCGGTCGCCGGACGTGCCGTCCGCCGTGACCGCCGGCAGCTGGCCGTTGGCCACTCGCGTCTCGTTCACGATGGCCGCGGCTCCGGCCCGGTCATCCTGGCGGTAGAGGCCCTCGGCGATCAGGAGCCGCAGCTCCCGCGTGGTGAGCGTGACGATCTGCATGCCCGCACCGCCCGTGCGGACCGGCTCCCAGCGGGTGAAGAAGTAGTTGGACTGGTGCCACACGCCCCGCTCCTCCGGGACCAGTGTGCTCGTCATGTAGCGGAAATACAGCCCGTCGCTCATCGGGTCGCCGTCGGTGATCCTGCGGTCGTCGGTATCGATGAGGAACGGCCGCCGGTCGTCAGGCTGAAGCGCTTCCCATGCCTGGTACTCCCCGCTCTGGTCCGCGGGGCCCAGGAGGCGCAGGTGGCCCCGGTGCGAGCCGGAGGGGGTGTTGTAGTGGCCGCCCCACCAGGCGGCACCGTCCCTCAGAGGACCGAAGTCTCCCTGGACACCGCGCTGAGCATGGTGAATCACCTTCTGCCAGTCCACCGCCGCCCGTTCCTCGGGGGATCGGGCCGCAGAGGCCAGGAACCGGGCTATGAAGGAATGGGCTACCTGGGCCAGCTCCTGATTGGTCAGCGTGATCCCATGGATCCAACCCACCGGCGGAACCTCGAAGGCATTCGCCTCGGCGATGGCGATGGCTTCCTCCAAGGACCGGATCGCCTGGGCCAGAACATCGGGGTACGGAACGAGTTCCAGGTCCTGCGCGATGTCCACGTCCTCAGGGACCACGAACCCCTGATCGAACAGCAGGGCGATCATGCCGTGGGACATGCCCTGGACCAGCTTGGCGAAGGCCCTGGCGCGAGGAGAGTCCTCCCCGTCCGGGCCCAGCTGGATCCCCCGGTGGTCGATGGCCTGGAGGCCATCATTGGCCGCCTTGTTCGCCCGGTAGTTGACGAACCAGGGGGTGGTGAGGAGAGCCCCGAAATCGGCGCCCACCACGTTGTTGATGGCCACGCGAGGCTCGACGGAGTACATCTGCATCCCCCAGTCCGCCCACCGGGGGGAGGTCTGGTTGGCCATGGTGCTCAGGGCCATGGTGGGATACCGGATCATGTTCCCGGTCCACCACGTCAGGAACGACGAGGCGATCAGGGTCTCCACGTCCGCTGCCGTGCGCAGCACCTTATCGGTGTCCGGGTGGTTCGGGTTCGTTACGTCCAGGTCAGCGCACCCGATCATCGCCATCAGGACTGCCGGGGCGACGAGTCTCTTGAGGCCGTTTTGCGGTTTCACTTCCATCCTCCGCGTTGTTGTCTCCACAGGATCCACGGGCATGAGCCGATGCGCCATCAGAACCGCACCTCCACCATCGCGCGGAAGTTGCGGAAATTGGGGTACTGGTAGTTGTCGAAGCGGGCCCAGGACGAAGCCCGCGACTCGATGCCCGTACCGGTGTAACTCGGCCCCACCTCCGGGTCGTAGCCCGTGTAGTTGGTCCAGGTGAAGAGGTTCCGGCCGATCAGGCTGAAGGTGATCTGGTCGACGCCGTCAATCTGGCCGCGGAAGAACCTCTGGACCTGGTCGCTCCCCATGGAGTACCGGATCGCCACCTCCCGGAGCTTCATATAGCTCCCATCCTCCACGTAATGGGAGTTGATGTTGCGGATGTCGTAGAGCGTCGAGTAGTAGCCCAGCGGCTTCTTCTGCTCGTCCGGCCTCCCGTACTGGTCCACCTCACCATGGCGGAAGTCACGCACGGACCATTGACGGGTCATGTTGTAGACCTCGGCGCCGAATTCCCCCGTGAGGAGGGTGTACGCGGAGAAGTTCCGCCACCGGAGGTGATTGGTCAGCCCCACGCTGAAGTCGGGCTGGGTGCTGCCCAGGATGAAGACGTCGTTTCCGGTCTCATCATGGGCCCGGAGCGGCATCCCCCACTCGTACGTGGTGCCATCCACCTCGCCCGTGCTCCCCCAGAGTCCATTGGACAGGCCGTCGGTCCAGCTGTTGCCCTGGCCGACCCAGACCAGGTAGCCGTCGTCGTTGACCTGGAACTCCGAGCTGTTGCAGGGGAGGAGCGGGATGTCCTCGCAACTGGCGGCCCACTGGTGGCCATAGAAGCTGCCCAGCGCCTCACCCTCACGGTAGTAGAAGGAGCTGAAGGGACCGTACCTCAGCTCGGAGCGGGGCCAGTGGGTGATGGACTGACGGGTCCGGTCGAAGTTGAAGCGAGCGAACCAGGACATGTCGTGGCGCTCCAGCAGCGACGCCTCGAGGCTCAACTCCCAACTGTTGCTCTCGATGGTGCCGGCGTTGCGCCACTGGCTGCTGAACCCGGCGTACGAGCGCAGCGGCATCTGGATGAGCTGGTTCTCGTTGCGAGTCCGGGCATTGGTCAGCTCGAGGGCCACGCGACCGAGGGCGCCCACCCTCAGCCCCGCCTCGTGCTCGGTGGAGAACTCCGGCCGGAGCAGACGGTTGCCCAGGGTCAGCGGCCGGAGCGACCCGCCCGTGATGGTGTACGTCTCATACTGGGCGGCGAAGCCCGGTCGGCCGCCGGCGGTCCCGACGGAGTAGTGGAGCCGGAACTCATCGATACCTTCCACGGGCCACCAAGCCTCCTGGGCCATGCGGTACGCACCACTGGCCCGGTAGTACGTCTGCCAGCGGGCGTCGGGACCGAAGAGGGAGGAGCCGTCGCGGCGGACCAGGAACGACGCGATGTAGCGGTCCCGGAAGTCGAAGTCTGAGATCAGGAAATAACCCTCCGACCGTACAGTCTGGGCTGACGACGAGACGGAAAAGCCATCGCTGGTCACGTTGAGATTGGCCAGGTCCTCCACCAGAAAATTGGACCCGGAGGCGGAGAAGAAGCTATACTCCTCGTCCTCGTGCAGGTAACGGGCTCGAATCCGGGCGTTCAGGTCGCCGAAACTGCGGTTGATCCCAGCGGTGATGCTGCTGTTGATCCCCTCGATCTGGTAATTACTGAGGTAGAGGGATCCATCACTCACGCCGGTCCCGCTGGTCTCGTATCCCTTGGGCGTGTAGTTAGTGCGGCTCCGGTCGGTGCGGTCGAAGCTTAGGTTCCCTTCTACATCGAGCCAGTCCAGGGGTGCGAAGCGCACGGACGCACCTGCCAGGATCCGCTGCCGCTCGTTGTGGCGGTCGTTGTAGAAGACCTGGTAGAGGGGGTTGAGGGCGGAGCCGCGCGGATCCGGGTCCACCCGGATGCGGCCGGACTCAGGGTCCCGCTCCAGCAGGTCCGCCACGGGAGACATGAATGAGAGTCGCCCGAAGGGGCTGGTGCGGCTCTCCATGTTCACGTCGTCCTGGTGCGACCGGGAGAACGAGCTGGTCAGCCCGACGGACAGCTGCCGGCCCAGGCCGTAGTCCAGGTTGAGACGGGCGTTCTGGCGGCGGAAGCCGTCGTGGCCCAGGATCACGCCCTGTTCCCGCAGGTTGCCGAACGACGCGTGGAAGTTGATGTCGCCAGCCCGGCCATCGGCAGAGACGTAGTTGGTGATGGACCTGCCATGAGTGAAGAACCGGTCCAGGTGGTCGTAGGTGGGCATGGGGAACGCCTTGTCCTGGAAGACCTGGCTCCGGTTCGGCCCGTCCAGGATCGCGTTGGCATAGTCCACCTCGTTCCCGTCGGCATCGACGAATGCGGTGCCACCGGCGTTGAGTCTGAAGGGGTGGTAGCGGGCCACGTTGATCCGCCGCGCCAGCTGGCTCTGGCCGAATTCCGTCCGGGCGGTAAACCGCGTCTGACCGTCGGTGAGGCCCCGGCCGCGACGGGTGGTGATCTGGATGACGCCACTGGCGGCACGGGAACCGTAGAGGGACGACGCCGCGGCACCCTTCACCACCTCCACGCTCTCGATGTCCAGGGACTCCAGGTCCACGGTCCCGCTGGAGAGCATGATCCCATCCACGATGATGAGGGGATCGGAAGAGCCCATGATGCTGGTGGGGCCACGCAGCAGGATGGTCGACTCGTCGCCTGGCATCCCGCTGGCGCTCACCACCTGAACGCCCGCCACCTTGCCCTGGATCATGGTGCCCACGCCGGAAATGGTCGGCACAGGCATGTCGTCGGCGCGGACCAGGTCCACGACGAACGGGACACGGGTCCGCTCCGTGGCGCCGGCCACGCCGGTGACCACGATCTCAGGGAGCCCGATGGCGGAGGCGTAGAGCTGGAAGTTGGCCGTGACGGTGGCGCCGGGGTCGATCGTCACCTGGCGGCGGCCCTCGGAATAGCCAAGCAGGGTCACCCTCACCTCGTGGGTCCCCGCCGCCACGTCGGCGATCCTGTAGCGGCCCTGGGCATCGGTGATGGCGCCCCGGCCAATGCCCACCACAGAGACCTCCGCTGAGGTCAGCGGCTGCTGGGTACTGGCATCCACCACGCGGCCGATGATGGTTCCCGCCTGCTGGACGCCGGCCAACCGGACCGAGAAGTTGAGCGCGGCCGGGGCGGTAGGCGCCGTGATCGGGCCGGGCTCGTATCCGTGGTCGACCGCGCTCCATGACAGGACCGCCGAGTCGTCCGATTCCGACACGATCAGGATCCGCGTTCCCGAGACCAGATGGCGGAAGCCTGTTCCGTCCAGGATCGTGGCCAGGGCCTCCCCCACTGTGAGATCCGCACACTCGCAACTGACGTCCACTGGCGGCAGGAGGCTGGGGCTGTACGCGATACGTGCGCCAGAGCTCAGGTGCAGCGCTTCCAACGCCTGGTGCAGCGTGCCAGCGGTGATGGTAAGGTGCGCCTGGCTCTCCAGCGTCGCCGCGGTGGCGGCATTCGCCGCCCGTTCGGCGGCTTTGGCCAGTTGCTGAGCGTCGGCCGGTGGTGCGGCACACACCAACACCACCAGTGCGGCAAGGGCTCGGAGACTGTGGGAGATCATGCGTCCTCCTTGGAGTGGAACAGCAGACTGGACCCAGAGGGAAACCTGGAACCGTCTATACATGAGCCTCAGGGAGCGATAGTGACGACATCGCGGTCGATTACACAGCGCACATCCGCGATGCGGCAGATCACCGAGAGCACTGGCTCGACCTCCTCCTCACCGAACCATGCCGTGATGGTTCGATTGCGGAGGGCCGGGTCTGCTATAGAAACCTGGATATCGAAGCGGCGCTCCACTTCCTGGGCCACTCGATACAGGGGTGTGGACTCAAAGATCAGGACTGCGCCCATCCAGTCCACGAGCCCCGCCACGTTGGGGGTCTCGACGACGCTGGGCGGGACGCCGGCGGAGCTGTAGGCTGCCTGGCCGCCGCCCACGGAGACACGGGCGCCTCCAGCGCCGACGTCCACCCGTCCCTCCACCACGATCACGCGAAAGTCCTCGTCCTTGACCTCCACCTGAAAGCGGGTCCCCAGCACCTGGGCCTCGCCCGCACGGGTCCGGACAACGAAGGGGTCACGCTCGCTGGCTTCTACCGCGAAGAATGCTTTGCCGTCCAGCCAAACCTCGCGGCGCTTTGCGCTCTCCACGACCTGGAGACGGGAAGCTGGCGCCAATCGGACCACTGTGCCGTCCGACAGCCGGGTAGTGGCCATCTCCGTGGCGCCGGTCACCAGCTCGGTCATGCTGAGCATCAGTTGCGATCGTGCCCCGGGCCGGAACTCGCCGATGGCCAGCCCCAGAACGAGCATGGCGGCGAGGGTGGCCATCCGGCGGACGCTGAAGCTGGGTCGACGACCCTCCGCCTGGCGGATGATGGAGGCGGCCGTGGGCCGCGGTGCGTGATCGGGTGCGGTCGCACGCCAGACCGCGGCCATGCTCCGGAAATGCTGCTCGTTCTCACTGGCAGCCTGACGCCAGGCGGCGAGCTGGGCGATCTCTCCGGGGCGGGCCTCGCCTCGCAGGAAGCGTGTGATCAGGTCGTCCAAAGCCGTGTTCTCTGGTGCGAGGAGCGCCTCGTGGCAGACGTCACCTACATCAAGAACACGGCTGGGCTGCAGGGCGTACTATCGGGGGGGGGGCCAAACCGTGTCATCCGGCTCGCCGGTAGGGGAGCCGTCAGCTGGTCCGGCGCTCCCGGGGAAAGGGGATGGGATCTCCCTGCTCCATCTCCAGGTAGGGCTCCAGGGCTTGCCGGAGGGTGGACAGGGCTGCGCTCATCTGGTTCGCCACGGTCTGCCGGGAGAGACCGAGGATGTCTGCCGCCTCCTGGTAGCTGAGGCCGGACTTGCGGACCAGGACAAAGACTTCCCGCCGACGGGTGGGCAGGGCCTGGATGGCTCGATCGACCGCGGCAGCCAGGTCCCGCACCTCTGATTCCTCCGCTGGCGAAGGAGGCACGGGCAGGGGGCGACGCGCCAGGTGCTGGAGCCAGCGCTGACGGGCCTGGCTGGACCGACGCTGGTTCAGGAGCAGGTTCCGCACGACCCGGAACAGGAGCCCCCGCAGATTACCGCTCATCGTCCACCGCCGCCGCCGGGACCAGAGCCGGATAAACGCCTCCTGCACGGCGTCCTCGGCAGTGTCGCTGTCGGGAGCGATAGCCCGGGCGTAATGCATGAGCGGGCCCCAGTAGAGCCGCATGGACTCTTCCAGGGCTCGCGGCTCGGATGCCCGGATGCCGTCGAGTAGCCGGGCGTCCTCCGGCAAAGCGATGGCCTCCGTGGGTGAGCGCACGGTCATGGCGTCCGGGCAAGGTATGTGGGTTGGAGCGTGGGCTAAGCTATCACCTCACATAATCAGCTGTCAACGAATCCAACAGCTCAGAACTCACCGCAGCTCAACCGTCCTGCTGAGCCTGCCTCCCTTCATGCTCTCGTACGTGATGGTCACGTTACCGGTGCCGGTCACGATCCAGGTGACGTCGACGAACCCGTGCCCGGGCACGCCCCGTATCACCTCGACCTCCGCGGGATCGCCGTTGTTGAGGTCGAGGCGGTCCCTCAGCTCGCCGGCGGTGAAGCCACCAGCCTGGATGGTGGCCCTGGGCCCGGTTATCCGGAAGTAGTCCGGGTCGCCGATCCGGTTGACCTCAGCCGCTTCAGTGCGACTGGGTATGGCGCGGCTGTTCCGGACCTGTGCCCGGACGCGGAACGTGTTGCCCGAGATCCGCTCGACGCGCGGGTCGTCCATCTCCAGGAGCGGCATCTCGTCCGCGTGGAAGAAGGCGAACATGGCGTTCCGGTGCAGCAGCTCCTGGAGCATGAACGGTGGCGTGGTCCGGCCGAACCACTTGGACCACCCCCCGATCTCGACGGTGCCCAGCTCCGGGTGCTCGAACTCTTCCCAGTCCACCCACCAGGAGCCCATGCCCAGCTGGTCGTTGTAGAAGAGTCGGCTCATCTCGTCGGGCACGGGCGAGTCATCCGTCCACGCCTCGTTGTAGAGCTGGCGAGTGGACCACAGCTCGTTGGTGAAGGTGAAGATGCCCAGTCCGTCGTGGAACCAGTCCACCTGGCCGCCGAAGACCGTGTACAGGTCCTTCCAGATGGTCATGTAGCGGTAGTAGGGCAGGATGAGCTCGCCGCGCTTGCCCAGGTAATCGTAGCTGGCCGCGTCTCGACGGCCGTACTCGCCCTCGCCCCGGTAGTAGCGGGAGCCCGGCCCCCGCAGGATCATGCCACCCGCGTTGTGCCACGACTGGGCGCCGGCCACGTTCGGGTGGGCCAGGAGGAAGTCGGCCACTGCCCGGGTCTCGGGGTTGCTCAAGGGATACCAGTGGGCGCCGCGCTGGATGTGGGCCGGCTGCCAGTCACTGGGCCAGTCCCGGTTCATGTCGTAGCCGCCCCGCGGGTCCTCGTTCCTGCGGCCGTCGCCATCGGAATCGACGCCTTCCGAGCCCAGCATGATGTAGTCGCCGCGCTGGCCCCGGGGGGCCAGGACCATGAGCCGCGGGTCCACCGGGCTGATGATGTGGGTGCCCTCACCAGGCACATACTTCCGCATCTGGAGGATCTCCCGATTCCCCGTGAGGTCGTCGGGCGGATCGCTGTCGGGGCGGCCGTCGCCATCACTGTCGAAGGGGCGCATGCCGGTCCGGGACGGCCCGCCCACGTTGAAGAAGTTCTCCCGGCCGTCAGGGTTCTGGGACGGCAGGATGTAGAAGGCCCTGGTGTCTACAAGCTCCCTCACCTTGGGCAGGGAGTTGTAGTTCTCCATCAGGAACCAGATCATGTAGAGGCTGACCTCGCTCCCCTGGACCTCGTTCCCGTGGATGTTGCCGTCCACCCAGAAGGCGGCCTTCTCGGTGTGGTGGCCGGTGGCGGGGTTGTTCACGATCATGAGCCACAGGTCCCGACCCTCCCATGACTTGCCGATGCTCTCGAGCGTCAGGAACTGGGGATACGCGGCCTGGAGCCGGCCCATCACATCCACCATCTCGTCGAAACTGTAATACCGGTCCCACCTGATGTTCACCTTCGGGTCCTGGGTGGGGATGTTGAACGGCTGGGCCTGGACGCTGCCGGCGGAGCCCGCAACGAGCAGGATGGCCATGGCACCCAGGAAGACTGCGCGGACCCGGCGAGCCAGGTTCGCCCGCAGGCTCCTGCTCAGCGTGGCCCCCGCCGTCATGCCGATCCGGATCATGGAATGCATGATGTTCAACTCCTATCGCAGAGTGACGGTGGAGGACTGTAGGCCGCCGGCCCTTGCGCCGACTACCTCGAGGGTAAGCCTGGTTCCCGGCGCGCCCTGGACCAGCCAGGTGACGACGCTGCGGGAGCCCATGCCGCCGATCCCGGTCACCTGCTCCTGCGGGTTCCCGGTCAGGATGGTGACCCCGGAGCGGGGCAGCAGCCTCACCGAGACAGGATTGTTGAACCTGGCCCGCTGTCCCATCTCCAGCCTGGTGGGGAAGTATCCGGTGTTTTCCAGCGTGGTCTTGACCAGGAATACACCGTCTCCCCGGGGCTCGACCGCGGTCTCCACCACCTTGACCGCAGGTAGCTGCTCGGCGAGCCATACCGCGAACTCGGCGTGCGACCCGGCCAGTCCCGCGATCTCCGCTGGGGGCGGGTTGACCCGGCTGTTGGGCACGAACCCGCCTACCTCCACGGTGCCCAGCGTGGGGTGCTCTGCCTCCGTCCACTCGACGAACCCGTCGATCCCCACCTGGTCGAAATGAGCGAGCCAGCGGTGGTCCGCCGTGTTGCCAGTACGGTTCTGACCCCGTTCCTGCGGCGACGTCGCGACCCGGCCACCGCCGGCGCGGGTGCCCGTGAACGAGGCCGAGCCCATTGGTCCCAGGGACGCCGACCCGGTCATCTGGTCTCCGCTCACGGTGCCGTTGATCGTGATGGCCCCGATCTGGGGCAGCTGGCCGGAGGCGCTGAAGCGGCCGGCCCGCCCCTCACCCGTCAGCTCGGCCGCGCCGCCAGGGCTGGACAGGCTCACCACCAGGCCCTCTCCCTCGCGACGGATGACCAGGGAACCCTCGACGGCCTCGGCGCCCACGTCGAAGTTGATGACCCAGGTCCCCTCGATGACGTTGCCGGCGCCACGCTGTGCTGGCCCGGCTGCCGCCGGTCCCGCGGAGCCTGCGTCGGGCACGCCCCAGACCGGCGTGGTGAACGACGGCAGGCCGAGCTGGAAGTATGCGAACTGTGGCCAGGAGCCTGCCTCCCCGTCCTCGCCGCCACCGGAGAGGCCGGTAATCTCACGGAACCGCTGGGAGACGAACTCGAAGTAGGGCCGGTCCCGGGGCAGCAGGTTCGTCGGCTGGTTCGGTGGCCCGGGGAAGACGCCCTGTGGACGGGGAGCGTTAGCCGGCAGCGGCGAGCGCAGGTTGTCGTACGGGCTGAACGTGAGAACGGCGGCGATATTCGTGTGGGTGAAGGCGAAGTCCGCCAGCGCCCGGGTCTCCGCCTCGCTCACCTGGTGCACCCCCACGTGGGGCTGGTAGTACAGGTAGTCGTGGGTGAAGTTGCGGTTCAAGTTCACGCCATCGCTGCCCGATGCCAGGTACCGCTCCATCTGGGCAGGATCGATACCCTCGACGTGCAGCGAGTACTCGCCCCGCTCCTGCCGTGCCCGGTTCGCCCGCCGCATAAGGCGAGGATCGTCCGGGTCGATCATGTAGTCGCCCTCAGGGTCCCGGACCCGCATCATGGTGACGAAGCCGTCGCCGTTCAGGTCCTGCCCTATCTCCCGGTGGTTCATGCCGCCCGCCGCCGGGTTGCTCGAGTGCGGCTTGAAGGGGAGCTCGT
>SLCC01000006.1 GCA_007126035.1 Gemmatimonadota bacterium | reverse complement strand
TCTCAGCTCACCTCTCCGTCAATCCGTGCACGGAAATCGGAGAAGACCCCGGATTTCGTGTCTCACGATCTCCTCCTTGTAGGTGACGGCGACCCGCGGCGCGGGTCACGCGTCACTATATATAATACGCGGCATTGTGGGATAGCGATAGCTATTTGGGACAATCGCACAGCAATGCTTCACACACCCCTGATCGACAGGCCCGAACTGTATCCCGGGGCCGCGCGGAGGGGGCACCAGCGGGCTTCAGCGCCAGCGGCAGATTGCGCAGCAGCCTCTGCTGGGTCTCCGGCATCACCTCTGGTTGGAAACTCATCGGCACGTTCGGGTCTGCCAGGGATTCTGACGAGCGGTGCCGATCCAGTTCGCGGTCAACCGCGCCCTCCGGATCCGTCCCAGGGGCGTCTTCGTACGATAATTGGGAGTTTGCACGCGCGCCATCTTGCCGTCTCCCCCTGGCGAAGAGACTGCGCCCCGGGGAGTACGCACCCGGGGCGATCGAAAGTCACGTTACCCGGCCGGCCGGCGGGCCACCGGTGATCGTGTCTACTGCCGCGGGATAATGCACCTTCTCGGTGAGCTGTGTATGCACCAACTTGCGAATCCGGTCCAGGGTAGACGGGGACAACGGCGCCCCCGTCGGCTCCTCGATCATCAAGCGCAGTGCCCTCATGGCCGCCATTGCCTGAGCTTGCTCCCAGGCTTCGCCCTCGGCGATGGCCAGGAGCACGGGGGCTGCCTCCTCGCCGGATCTGGCGGGCCAGCGCCTGCTGATCGGTCTGCGACGCGGCGGCGGAAGGGAGCACGACGATGGACAACACCACGGACAGGAGCAGAAGCGCACGACATCCGGCCATCATCGCCCTCCCTCCATTATCCCGCGTCACGCATACCTCTTCACAGATCTCACCTGGTCGGACGCCTGGCCAGCTCGTGGAGGTTTCATTCTTGCCAACAACCGTTCAACTCCCGTCGACCGTGGTCCGCAGCCGAGCCGACGTCGAAAAACGGGCTCCGTAGCTGGGAGAGCGCGCGTGTCCTCGAGCCGCGAGAACACGCGCTCTCTCAACAACAGGGCCTCACCGGTTCTGTCGCCGCCGTTCGCTGTCACGGTGATGTTCGAGCCATGCCCGGGCCTCTTCGCGAACACGATAGACCGGTCGTCCGTCACGCATGACCATGTCCGGATCGGACTGCGCCAGTTCGATCATCGCTTTCCGGACACGATCGCTGGAGAAAGGCCGCAGTGACCTCACGGTGACCCGCCGGGTGAGATCACTTTCGTCGTGAAGGGCGCCCAGGAGCCCTCTCTCGATGGCGGTCATGGCCGCGTCGCTGAGGGAAAGCTCCTCCCGATTCGATGCCATGATGCCCAACGCACGCGCAGCGCCCGACCGACCGTACCGCCCGGCGGTCTCCAGGGCTTGCAACGCGCCGGGGATAGCGGCCTCGCCGAGCGCAGCGACGCCTTCAACTGCGATCATTCCCGTTCCGAGAGTCGGCAACAGAGCGTCGACCGCTCGCACATCCTTGAGCGATGCAACGGCCCAGACGAGGTCTACCAAATAATCGAAATCCGCATCCGGCGTCCTCATAGGGGGATCCAGCTGGAACCGCACCGTCTCGCTACTCAGGAGGGCAATCAGCGCCTCGGTGATGGCGTCCCGATGATCCGGGTGAGCTTGCAGCAACCGGACGGTTGCGGGGCCAGCATCACCAACGTAGTCTGGCAGCAATCCATAGAATGCCCGCTTGCGGTCCGTCTCCTCGGTGGCCTGGAACTGGTTCAGTTGATCCTGTATCGTCTGGCCGCGCAGTGCCGACGCACCACCAAACGCGACCGAGAATACGATCGGCAGAACGAGCCAATGCCTGATCATGTGTCGCTCCCGGGTTGCCTCAGGGCACATGACCCCCGCCTCCCCTGAGCCACTTCTCAGCCCTGTCGCGGACAGGGTAGGAAACGCTGCCATCCCGCTCGACGGCATGCGGGTCCTCACGGGCGATCCGCTCCACTGCCGCCCGCACCCGCCTGTCAGGAATCTGTGGCAACCAGTTCAACGCCATCTGACGTACGTGGTAATGGTCATCTCCGAGCGCGCGAAGCACACCGTCGATCAGCAGTTCCTGACGCTCCGGGGAGAAACCCGACCGGGGCCGATCCGCGAGAATGAAGCTGAGGGTTTGAGCCGCCGAGGCGCGCACAGCGTGGTGGCTGTCGATACGTTCCAGCCGATCGATCACTGCTGGAATGGCCGTTTCTCCGAATGCGGCTACGGCGCGGCTGGCGCCTGCTCCCGTGCCCAGCATATGCACCAGGGCCGGGAGCGCGCGCGGGTCATTCAAGCTACCCACCGCCCCCATGAGCGCGTAGTAGAGTTCATGGTGCGGAGAATGGGACCAGGGTATCGGTCGCTTGACATTCTCCTGCTCGAGATTCCTGATGAGGACGGTGGCGATCCGGTCCCTCTGATCCGGATGCTCCTCCACGACGCGCCGGACGGACTCACCCACGTCGTACGTTCCCCCACCCATGCTCACCAGGCTCAAGAACGCCGTGGTCCACGCCTCGGAGGCGAACTCGGATCGCTCCAGGTCAGTGAGCAACTCCGGGATGGTCTGAGCCGGCACACCCACGGGTTGCGCGAGGATCAGGAGACTGACGGCGACCGCCATGAGTGCCGGTGCGCGGCCTGTGCGGATCATGAGTGTCACCAACGCCTCGACCAGCGCGGGAGCGGGGGTACGCCACTGAGCCGCTCGACAGCCGCTTCGCGAACCCATTCGACTCCTCGCTTGCTGGGATTCTCGACCCGTGCTTCCACCTCGGCCGGGTCGGCGGCTATCGCCGCGACGATCGCCCTGAGCCCCGGGTCATCCAGCACGACCGCGAGATCTATGGCTCGCCGTAAGATGGAAACATAGGGCTGCTTCGGCTCCAGCCGCTCTCTTGCCACGGCGGTGACCTGCTCCCGGGACGAAGG
Organism: Gemmatimonadota bacterium; assembly: GCA_007126035.1. Lineage (GTDB taxonomy): Bacteria > Gemmatimonadota > Gemmatimonadetes > Longimicrobiales > RSA9 > SLCC01. The sequence goes on along the minus strand of SLCC01000006.1, from coordinate 2,670 downwards.
GGACAGCGGGACCCGTCCCACTCCTTCGGCGAGGAACCGGAGGGCGAGCAGGGCATCGGTGATGATGTCCGTGCTCCCCCTGCCTTCTCGGGTGCGCGCGGCCGCTACTGTGGCCCCCACAGCCGGGTCCCCCAGCGTGGCCAGACCCCAGATCGCGCCCGCGCCGGTCCCCAGGGCACCCACCAGCGCCTCGACCGCTCGCGGGTCCTCGAACTGGGCGACGACCCATGCCATCTGAGCGACTGTCTCGGCGTTCTCCGCTCCGTGCGCCTCTCCTCGACGCCATGCGGCGTCTCTTTCCACTTCATCAACCAGTGTGGAGATCATGGCTTTCCGGAGGGGCGGTGCGGCATTTCGAGGCCCCATCTCGAGCACGGCTTGAGCAGCCCGAGCCCGAGCATCTCGATCTCCGTGGCGGAGTCGTTCGATCAGCTGATCCTGATCCACCTGGGCTTCCGCGACTCCTCCGGCGAAGCACACCAGAAGGACGGCGACCGCTGACCGGGACATCCATCGTAGCGCTTTCATCGTATTCTCCATCACCAGGCTGCGTGGAGATAGCCGGGCTGGCCATACCTGTCGCAGCTCAGCAGTTCCACGGGGGACGTCTCATCTTCAATGATCGTTCGGAGTATCCCGCATTCGGCCATCGTCCAGTCTTCAAGCCTCGATCGCATGTCAGCGGCTCGGCCATGGAGGTGCCAGCTGTTCGGTGACGCTCCTGTTAGCTTGGCGTTCCCATGCGGGCACCGATACCCCCCGGTGATGACGATCGGCTTTCCGTAGATGACCCTGATCGCGTCCAGGTTATCGGTGAGACTCGTCTTCACCATACCCCATCGGTCGGGATCCCAGTGGAGATTGCCGTACGGTTCTGTACTGGCCGGCCCCCGCCCGTTCAGCTCGGCCCAACTGAAATTAGCGTTGCCGCCCGAGTTCCTGAAATTGGGACAGCTAGACGTAGGCAACTAGAGCGGCTTCCTCGCCGAACTTCGCCAGATACCGCGCCGGAGGCTCGCCGATGGTGAGAGCGCCGGCCAATGCCTTTGTGGTTTCCGGATGTCGGAGCCTGACAACAGCATCGGCGAGGCCTATGTACCCCTCACCCCAGAACGCGCGCTCTACCTCGGGGTCCCTGCGGCGAGCGTGCTGCATTTCCGAGTGTTTCCGATACGCCCGATTCTGGAGTTCCAACACCGTGATCAGGGCAGTCCGCAACTCGGGGCCGTCACTGCGGTCCGCCATCCCGAGCGTGGTACTCGAGCCAGGCCCGGGCCTCTTCGCGAACACGATAGACCGGCCGTCCGTCGCGTATTACCATGTCCGGATCGGACTGCGCCAACTCGATCATCGCTTTCCGAACACGATCGCTGGAGAAAGGCCTCAAAGACCTCACCGCGAACTGGCGGGTGAGATCACTTTCGTCGTTAAGGGCGCGCAGGAGCCCTCTCTCAATGGCGGTCATGGCGGTGTCACTGAGGGACAGCTCCTCCCGATTCGCTGCCATGATTCCCAACGCACGCACAGCGCCCGCCCGACCGTACCGCCCGGCGGTCTCCAGGGCCTGCAACGCGCCAGGGATAGCGGCCTCGCCGAGTGCAGCGACACCTTCAACTGCGATCATCCCCGTTCCGAGAGTCGGCAAAAGAGCGTCGACCGCGCGCACATTTTTCAGCGATGCAACGGCCCAGACGAGGTCGACGAAATAGTCGAGATCCGCTTCCGACGTCATCATAGGGGGATCCAACTGGAACCGCGCCGTCTCGCGACTCAGGAGGGCGATCAGCGCCTCGGTGATGGCGTCCCGATGGTCCGGGTGAGCTTGCAACAACCGAACGGTTGCCGGGCCAGCATCACCAACGTAGCCAGGCAGCAATCCATAGAACGCCCGCTTGCGGACGGTTTCCTCGGTGGCCTGGAACTGGTCCAGTTGATCCTGTATCGTCTGCCCGCGTAGTGCCGACCCATCAGCAATCGCGAACGAGAATACGATCGGCAGAACGAGCCATTGCCTGATCATGTCGCCTCCTCCATTTCAGCGATGCCGCCAATCGGCGTGCACCCATGCTGGTTTGTTGTCGAGAGAGCTAATGCCAATGTATGATTGGCTACTGGCGTCAGCCCGAAGAGCGGCGTCGAGTGTTGCTTGCGCTTCTGCCAAAGTGCGCGAATCGATTCGCAGATCAATTGCATCGCCATGCATGTGACGGCTATGGCCACTCCCACCTGCCATCTCATTCCCGTGGGGGCACCGGTATCCGCTGTTGACGACGCGTGCCCCTCCGTATTCTTCTCGCAACTTGTCCAGTCCCCATCCGTGGGAGGGGTGGATAGTCAGCGGTTTTCTAATAATTGCGAATGGCGGGTGCAAATTGGCACCTACCGAAGGGCTAACGCGAGTCAGCTCTTCGTAACTGAAGTATATACTGCGGGCATGTGTGGTGAAGCTCTCGCATTTAGGCACTAGGTTCACCGGGTGGGTCACATACTCCAGGATGATGTGGTCACGCTCATTACCGCATCCAAACCCAACCGTCAGATCGGCTGACGCCACGAGAATCTCCTCGTCACTGCTGGTGGCGGTAGCCCAGATGGTTTCCACATGAACGGCGAGGGCGGTCGTGTACGTCGTGGAAAATTGGCCGTTTGCGTCAGTGGACCCGGCGGACG
>SLCC01000013.1 GCA_007126035.1 Gemmatimonadota bacterium | reverse complement strand
TGTGAGGCCGCAGGCCGAACCCACCTGCGCCCGCAGGGCGCCCACCTGTGAGGCCGCAGGCCGAACCCACCTGCGCCCGCAGGGCGCCCACCTGTGAGGCCGCAGGCCGAACCCACCTGCGAGCGTCAGCGAGCCGCATTACTGCAAGTAGCGCCCAAACCACTCGATGATCCGCCCCATGTAGTCCAGCTGGTGCGCCCGCTCCCGGAGCCCGTGGGGCTCCCGCGGGTACATGACCAGCTCGACGGGTACCCCCGCCAACCGCATGAGATTGTAGAGCTGGATCGACTGCTCCGGGTGGACCCGCTCGTCGGCCAGCCCCGTGCCGATGAGGGTGGGCGTGTTGGCCCCCTCCAGGTGCGAGATGGGCGAGCGATCCATGTAGAGCCCGTAGTTGCCGAAGATGGGCAGGTCCCAGTGGACGTACATCATCTCGATGGGGATGTCCGTCGTGCCCGTGAAGCTGATCCAATTGGTCAGCCCCGCGAAGGGGATGGCGACGCGGAAGCGGTCGCTGTAGCGGGTGGCCGCCCACGCCGACATGTAGCCGCCGTAGCTGGTCCCGCTGATCCCTACCCGGTGCGGGTCGACCCAGCCCCGGTCCGTCAGGTAGTCGATCCCGGTGATGATGTCTTCCATCTCCCTACCGCCCAGGTCCCGGTGGTCGCCCTTGGCGAAGACGACGCCGCGACCGCCGCTGGCCCTGTAGTTGGGCCGGAACACCACGTAGCCGAGGCCCGCCAGCACCTGCGTGGGGTAGAGGGGGTTGGTGTGCCAGCCGTCCAGGTCCACGCCCTCCGGGCCGCCGTGGGGGAGGATGGCCAGCGGATAGCGCTGCCCCTCGACGAAGCCCACGGGGAATGTCACCACGCCCTCGATGATCCACTGCTCGGGCCCCGTCCACGCCACCGTCTTCTGGTCACCCAGGGCCACGTCGTCCAGCCACGGGTTGTGGTTGGTGATCCGGTTCAGCTCCCGTCCAGGCCGGCCCACGAACACCTCGTTCGGGTGGCGGGCAGTGTTGGCCGCCAGTGCCACGGTCCGGTTGCGGGCGTCAAAGCTGGCGGTCCGGAAGATCTCCGTCCCGCCGCCCATCATCTCCTCGAAGCGGGTGCCGTCCTGGCGGACCTGGTACATACGTGTCAGCGTGCTCTGGCTGGCGACGAACCAGATCGTCCGGTCGTCGAGCCAGCCCAGGGCCTCGGCGCTCGCCTCCAGGTCCACCGTCAGGTTACTCGGCGCGTCCGCGGCCTGCGCGTTCTGGAGCGGGACCACGAAAACGCTCTGGGCCAGCGGATCGTTGAACTCCGTGGCGCCCAGCCAGGCCAAAACGTCGCCCCGGGGCGAAAAAGCCATGGGCCCCAGCTTTCCCTCCGTCGCCACCAGCGGCCTGGTCCACGAGCCGTCCGCCGCCACCGAATGCATCTCCCGGAACATGAGCTCCGCGTCCGCGGTGGTCTCCTCCGTCCACTGTACCGCCAGCCACCTGCCGTCGGGCGACCAGGTGAAGTCATGGACCACACGGTCCGCCGGCGTTATCGGCGTGACCTGACCGTCAGGGCCCTGCACCATCAGCCGCATGAACGTGCCCGGCTCACTGGCCACGATCACGTCGTTCCCCGCCTCCCGCCTCTGCGTTACATGCTCCGGCAGCGGTACGCTCTCCGTGTATGCGACGCTCCCGCCGTCCGGCGAGAAGGCGTACTGCCCCACCCCGCGGGGCGACGACGTCAGGGGCCGGGGCTCTCCGACTGCCGGGTCGACCACGTACACCTGCCGCCGCTCCGCCGCCGGGAGAGTGGCCGCGAAGGCCAGCAACTGGCCGTCCGGCGTCCAGCGAGGCGTGGTGGCGGTGTGGGGCTGGCCCACGATCAGCCTCGGCTCACCACCCCGCGCCGGCACCACCCACAGCTCCGAGAACATGGGCGCCCGCGTCTCCACCTCGTCCCGCGCGCGCGTGGCCGTGTACGCCACCCACTGGCCGTCCGGGCTCATCTCGAGCGCGGTAACCGTCCGCAATGCCACCACCTGCTCCGGCGTCAGCCCCTGGGAGACGACCGTCTCCGGTATCAAGGCAAGCGCCGGCAGCAGCACCACCGCCAGGAACAGGCTCCGCAGCGAACCAGTCGTCACTCGCATCTGGGACCTCCCACTTGGTTTGATCGACCCACTGAAAGTCACCGGGCAAGATGGGCGCTGTGGCCGGACGGGGAAAGATCATGCGACCGAACCGCCAGCCGGCAAGGTTACAGCCATCCCACAGGAATGGGTGACGGTGTCGTCCCCGGCCGACTGCCGGCAGCCCGGCCGACGGCACCAGGTGTCAGGATGTTTCTGTATGACGCCGTCGGACTAATTCCCACACACACGGACCCCATCACTTGCGGATCAGGCTCTGCCATCTACCTTTTGCTTGATGCAGACACTCCGTACCACTCCAGTCGCCGTCGTCACCCTGGCCGTGGCGGTGCTGCCCCTGCCCGGGCAGGCCCAGGCGCCGGTGCTGGACTACGACGGTGCCATCGTCGCCGGGCTGGAGCTGCGCCGGCTGGGGATGACGGGGCGGGTGCTCCACATTGCCGCTCACCCTGACGACGAGAACACGGCGCTCCTGGCGGCCCTGGCCCTGGGTCAGGGCGCTGACGTGGCGTACCTGTCGTTGACGCGGGGTGAGGGTGGCCAGAACAGCATCGGCCCCGAGTTGTCCACGGCGCTGGGGCTGATCAGGACGGAGGAGCTCCTGGCCGCCCGTCGCCTGGACGGAGCCGCCCAGTTCTTCACGCGGGCGGTGGACTACGGCTACTCGAAGAGCGGGGCGGAAGCGCTCACCCGCTGGCCGCGGGAGGAGCTGCTGGGTGACGTGGTGGAGGTGATCCGCCGGTACCGTCCGGACGTGGTGGTCTCGGTCTGGAGCGGTACTGAGCTGGACGGGCACGGGCACCACCAGGCGGCGGGCCTGCTCGCCCGGGAGGCGGTGGTGGCGGCGGGCGACCCTGACCGATTCCCGGAGCATGCGGCCCTGGGGCTCCGGCCCCACGCGCCGTCGCACTACTACCGGTCCGCGTGGTTCTCCGAGCGGGCTCCTGATGTGGAGCTTGATACTGGCCTGCTGGACCCGCTCCTGGGGCGATCGTACCACCAGGTCGCGATGGCGAGCCGGGGCCTGCACCGCAGCCAGGACCAGGGCCGGCGCCTGGAGCCCGGCCCGCGCCGCCTGAGCCTGCACCTGGTCGACCCCGCCCGTGACGAGCCCGTGGCCTCGAGCCGGGTGCTGGGTCGGGACGAGCTTGGCCCGCCCGCGATCGTCCGGTCTCTGTTCGAGGGTGTGGACACGCTCCTGTCCCAGCGGGCGGAGCACCTGCCCGGGCAGAGGGGTATCAGGACGTTGGCCGGGACGCAGGCGACGACGCAGGGCGGGACCGAGGCCGAGACGGCGGCCGAGACGGTGGCCACGAGCCTGGCGGGACCGCTGGCGGCGGGACCGGGTGCGTCGGCGTCAGCGGAGGAGCTCCAGCCCGGCTACGGCCTCCGTACCACCCTGGCGGGACTGTTCCGCGAGTACGAGGCGCTGGTGCGGGCGGCCATGCGTGGGCACAACCCCTTCGAGGCCTGGCGTGTTCTGCCCGACCTGCTCAGGGGCCAGCGTCAACTCCTGGCGGCGGCCCACCTCCTCGAGGACCAGATCGCCGCGTCCGGTGACTTCAGCGCCACCCACGCGGCCCGGGACCTCCACTTCCACGTGGCCGCCGAGCTGGGCCAGCTGCGGGACGCCGTGCTCACCGCCGCGAACGTGAGGGTCGACGTCATGGCCGACCAGGAATGGATCGTCCCGGGTCAGGCGTTCGACCTGGAGCTGGGCGTCTGGAACGGCGGACCGGCCGCCATCAGTGCCCAGGCGGGACCCCTCCTGCCGCCAGGCTGGGACTGGGAGTCGACGGCCAACGAAGAGTACGACGACGCGGCGGACGAATTGCTGGTCGAGCCCGGGCTGCGCGGCACCGCCTCCTTCCGGGTCAGCGTGCCGGCCGATGCGGAGTACACCACCCCCTACTTCCTCGACGCCGCCGCCCCTGCCACCGGCACCATGTACCAATGGCCGGACGACCCGGAGATCCGCGGGCTCCCGTTCGCGCCCGGGCCAGTGCGCGGGTCGTTCCTGCTTCTGCTGCCAGGCGCGGAGCCGCTGGCACTGGAAGAGGAAGCGCACTACGTAGGCGTGGACCGCCGCGACGGAGAGTACTACCGGCCGGTGAAGGTCGTCCCCGCTGCCTCCCTGTCCGTGGCTCCCGGGTTGGTCGTGATTCCCGCGGGCCCTCGTGAGCGGGACCGGGAGCTCACGGTGGCGATCAACACACGCGCGCCCGACGGCGTGGAGGGGGAGCTGCGCCTCGAGCTGCCAGCCGGTTGGACCGCCGAGCCGGCGCGCGTTCCCGTCCGTATCCACGACGACCGGGAGCACAGCTTCACCTTCCGCGTCACGCCGGCTGCCGCGGCGACCACGGCCGAATACCCCATCGGCGCCGTCCTCACCACCGCCACCGGAGACCTGGACCTGGGCTTCCAGGTCGTCGACCACCCCCACATATCGCCCCACAACCTCTATGGCCCCGCCCGCGCCCGGATCCGGATCGTGGACGTGGAGGTGGCGCCGGTACGAGTCGGCTACGTCGAGGGCGCACCCGACGGGATACCCGAGGCGCTGGACCGCCTGGGCGTCGACTGGCGAGCACTGAACGCCAGCGACCTGGCCAACGGCGAGCTGGACCGCTACGACGTCATCATCACCGGCACCCGCGCCTACGAGCTCAGGCCCGACCTGGTGGCCAACAACCAGAGAGTGCTGGACTGGGCACGCCGGGGCGGGACCCTGATCGTCCAGTACAACCAGTACGCCGCTCTGGACAACGACTACACGCCCTGGCCCGTCACCATCGCACGGCCCCACGGCCGGGTGACCGACCAGGCGGCCCCGGTCCAGGTCCTGGAGCCGGACCACCCGGCGCTCAACCTGCCGAACCAGATCCGCCCGGACGACTGGGACGGCTGGGTCCAGGAGCGAGGCCTCTACTTCCTGGAATCATGGCAGGGGCCCCTGACCCCGCTGCTGGCCATGAACGACGCCGGCGAGGAACCCCTCACCGGCGGGCTGCTCGTGGCGCCCCTGGGCGACGGGACCTGGGTCTACTCGGGCCTGGCCCTCTTCCGGCAACTGCCCGAAGGCGTGCCGGGGGCCTACCGGCTCCTGGCCAACCTGCTGTCCCTGGGAGCCAGACCTTGAACGACGCGCCGGAACAGACCTCCGCCCAGGTCTGGAGACTCGGCCTGCGGGTGATGATCGTCCAGGTCGTCACCCTGGCTGCGCTCTGGCTGATCCAGGCCGTCTTCGCCAGCGGCTGAGCCCGGAAACGGAACCAGAAGAGAATGCATTGGATCGACTGGACCATCGTGGCCACCTACCTGGCCTACATCGTCTGGGACGGGCTCCGGCGCTCGAAGGATTCCCAGGAGATCGAGGGCTATTTCCTGGCCAACCGGTCCCTGCCATGGTGGGCGGTAGGGCTCTCCGTCATGGCCACACAGCTCAGCGCCATCACCCTGGTGGGCACCACCGGCCAGGGCGCCACCGACGGGATGCGGTTCATCCAGTTCTACTTCGGCCTGCCCCTGGCCATGATCATCCTGGC
>SLCC01000062.1 GCA_007126035.1 Gemmatimonadota bacterium | reverse complement strand
TCCCTCGGGACCTCGCAGGTGGGCGAGCCGGTGGCTCGCAGGGGGGCTCAGCCTGGCGGCTGAGCAGGGGCTCGGCAAGCGAGGTCGTTTGTGGGCCGCAGGCCCACCCCCCTGCGAGGTCCGAAGGGACCGCGCCGTTGCTCAGCCGCCAGGCTGGGCCCGATGTGCGCCGCAGGCGCTCCCTCCTGTGAGCCGCAGGCTCCCCACCTGCGAGGTCCCGGAGGGACCGTGCCCTCCTGCGGCGGCGGAAAGCCGCCGCCGAAGGCCGTCAGGCCTTCTCCCCAATCTCCTGCATGATCATCTCCTGGAAGAGGGCCCGGTCCATGACCTCCTGTTTGTCGGCGGCGCCGCGCTTGCGCACGGCCACTGTTCCTGCCTCGGCTTCTCGTGCTCCGATGACGGCCATGTAGGGAGTCTTCTGGGTCTCGCCGTCGCGGATCCGGTAGCCCAGGGTCTCGGAGCGGTCGTCCAGGTGGGCGCGAACGCTATGTTCCCGGAGTTGTTTGACCAGTCCGGCGGCGTCTTCCGCCTGCTCATCGGTTATGGGCAGGACCCTGACTTGTTCGGGGGCGAGCCAGACGGGGAAGGCGCCAGCGAAGTGCTCCAGGAGGATGCCGATGAAGCGCTCGAACGAACCGAAGATGGCTCTGTGGATCACGACGGGGCGGTGGTCCGCGTTGTCTTCCCCGGTGAAGCGCAGGTCGAAGCTCTCGGGTGCGGCGTAGTCGAGCTGGATGGTCCCCAGCTGCCAGTCCCGGCCCAGGGCGTCGGTGACGTCGAAGTCGATCTTGGGGCCGTAGAACGCGCCGTCGCCCTCCTCGAGCTTGTACTCTAGGCCTATGCTCCCGAGGGCGGCTTGTAGCGCCGCCTCGGCCCTGTCCCAGGTGGCATCGCTGCCGATGCGCTCTTCGGGTCGAGTGGCGAACCGGACCTTGTAGTCGAGGCCCAGGGTGCCGTAGAAGTAGTCGATGAGGTCCACCATGCGCCGGACCTCGTCGGCCACCTGGTGCTCGGCCAGGTAGATATGGGCGTCGTCCTGCTGGAACTGCCGGACGCGGGTCAGACCGCCCAGGGCGCCGGAGACCTCGTCCCGGTGGAGGACGTCCTGCGTGGCCAGGCGCAGGGGCAGCTCCCGATACGAGCGGTGCTTCGCGGCGAACATCAGGTGGTGGGACGGACAGTTCATGGGCTTCATACCGTACTCGTGCTCGCCCGACTCCTTGTCCAGCACCAGGAACATGTTCTCCTGGTACTTACCCCAGTGGCCCGAGAGCTCCCACAGCGCCTTGTTGTACAGCAGGGGCGTCTTCACGTGCTGGTACCCGTGCTCGCCCAGCACGTCCCGCATCCACTCCACCAGCTCGTGATAGATGCGGGTGCCCTTGTCCGTCCAGTAGGGCGCGCCGGGGGACCAGGGGTGGAACATGAAGAGGTCCAGCTCCCGGCCCAGCTTGCGGTGGTCCCGGCGCTTGGCCTCTTCCCGGCGGACCAGGTACTCTTCCAGATCGGATCCGCTGAACCAGGCGGTACCGTAGATGCGCTGGAGCATCTGCCGCCGCTCGTCGCCCCGCCAGTAGGCGCCGGCGGTGGAGAGCAGCTTGAAGTGCTGGACCTGTCCGGTGTCCGGCACGTGGGGCCCGCGGCACAGGTCGAGGAACGGGCCGTTCCGGTAGATGGTGATGACCTCGTCGTCGCCTAACTCCTCGAGCCGTTCCAGCTTGAGGGGGTCGTCGGAGAACAGCTGCCGGGCCTCTTCCCTGGTCACGACCTTGCGCTCGAAGGGCTGCTTTGCGCTGGCCACTTCCTGCATCTTCGCCTCGATCCGCTCCAGCTCCTCGGGCGTGAAGGGCGAATCCACGTCGAAGTCGTAGTAGAAGCCGTCCTCGATGGCCGGGCCGAAGCCGATGCCGGCACCAGGTCGGACCTGGCGGACGGCCGTGGCCAGCACGTGGGCTGCGGAGTGCCTGAGGGCGTCCAGGGCCTCGTCGTCCCGGGGAGTCAGGATCTCGATCCTGGTGTCCCGCTCCAGTGGCCGGCCCAGTTCGACCACCTCCCCGTCCACCTTCGCGGCCACCGCCGCCCTGGCCAACCCGGGACCGATCTGCTCCGCCACGTCCATGGGCGTGGAGCCGCGCGCCACTTCCTTGCGCGAACCGTCGGGGAGCGTGACAGTGATCTTGTTCGAATCTGACATTGTCTCTCTGTTCTGGTCCGGGCCGGAAGGTAGCCGAAGCGGGGGCGAACGCCAAGCGCCCGGGCCATCGCGCGGGGCGCTGTAGCACGGGATCGCGGCCAGCGGCTGAGCGGCATGGGATTGCCCCGGGTTTCCGGCCGCCGATGCAGGCTCTAATTTGCTTTCTCAGATACCAGACATTCCCGATCAGCGAGAAGACCGGCCCTCATGACGCCCTTCGAAAAGCTTCAGGACATCGCTCATAATCTCCGCTGGGACTGGAACCCTGAGGTGAGGGACCTGTTCCAGGAGCTCGATCCCACCCTGTGGGAGCAGGTGAGGCATAACCCTGTGGCACTGCTCCGGCGCCTCGATCGCACGAAGGTCGAGCGGGTCGCCGACGTGACGGAGCGGGCGGAGCGACTGTGGCAGGAGCTCCACGACTACCTGGCGGCCGACGACACCTGGTATGCCGGAACCAGGTCGCCCGGCGAGGAGCCGGCGCCGCTGGACCGCCCCCTGGTCGCATACTTCTGCGCCGAGTACGGCCTCACCGAATGTCTCCGGATCTACTCCGGCGGCCTGGGCGTGCTGGCGGGCGACCACCTGAAATCGGCCAGCGACCTGGGCATCCCGCTGGTGGCCGTTGGCCTGCTCTACAGGGAAGGCTATTTCCAGCAAACCGTCGACCCGTCGGGACGCCAGAGGGAGACCTTCCCCGCCGCCGACTTCCAGGACCTGCCGGTGCGCACCGTCACCGGGTCGGGCGGCCAGCTCCTGCGCATACCAGTCCCCTTCCCCGGCCGGACCGTAATGCTCCGGGTCTGGCAGGCCGACGTAGGCAGGGTCCCGCTCTACCTCCTGGACGCAGACCTCCCCGAGAACGACGACGAGGACCGCCTCCTGACCGCCCGCCTCTACGGCGGGGCCCAGGAAACCCGCATCTCACAGGAGGCTCTCCTCGGGATCGGCGGCTACCGGGCGCTCCGGGCCATGGGCATCACGCCCCGGGCCTTCCACATGAACGAAGGCCACTCCGCCTTCCTGGGCCTGGAGCTCGTACGCAAGCGGATGGAGGAGGAAGGATTGAGCTTCGAGGAGGCGCTGGCGGTAGTACGACGCCAGATGGTGTTCACCACCCACACCCCCGTGCCCGCCGGACACGATCGCTTCCCCAGGCACCTGATGGAAACGTTCTTCGAATCGGCGGCTGGCGGCCTGGGCCTTGACCTGGACCGCTTCATGAGACTCGGCCGCGTCGACGCCAGCGAATCGGGCGAGCCGTTCACCATGACCGTCCTCGCCATACGCCTCGCCGATCAGGTCAACGGCGTCAGCAAGCTGCACGGCCACGTCACCCGCGAGATGTGGCAGGACCTGTGGCCCGAGCGGCCGCTGGAAGACGTGCCCATAGGCCACATCACCAACGGCGTCCACCTCCCGAGCTGGGTGCACCGCCACGTTGCCGCCACACTCGACACCGACCTCGACCGGATTGGCCTGGACCACCGGCAACCCGAGCCTGACCTGGAGCGGCTATGGGCGGTCCGCGAAGAACGACGACGCCGGCTCATTTCGTACATACGGGAGCACATCGGCGCCCGGCTCGACCAGCACGCCCTCACCATCGCCTTCGCACGCCGCTTCGCCACCTACAAGCGGGCCACCCTCCTGCTGGGCGACCTGGACCGGCTCCAACGCCTGCTGTGCGACGAAGAACGCCCCGTTCAGGTCATCTTCGCCGGCAAGGCCCACCCCCAGGACGAGGGCGGCAAGGCCCTCATCCGGCGAATAGTAGAGGTGTCACATGACGAGCGCTTCCACGACCGCATCGTCTTCGTGCCCGGCCACGGCATCGACATCGCCCGGGAACTGGTCCAGGGCGCCGACGTCTGGCTCAACAACCCCAGGCGACCCATGGAGGCCAGCGGGACCAGCGGGATGAAGGCCGCCGCCAACGGCGTCCTCAACGTGAGCGTACTGGACGGCTGGTGGGACGAAGCCTACCGAGCAGCCACCGCCAAGGACGCACCTATAGGCTGGGCAATAGGCGAGGGGGCCGAAGCCGACTCGATACAGGCAGCCGACCACCAGGATGAAATAAGGTTGTTCCGCATCCTCGAAGAACAGGTGGTACCCACGTTCTATGACCGCGACGCCAGCGGCTTCCCACAAGCCTGGGCAGAACGTATGGCCGCCAGCATCCGCGAAATCGCACCCGTATTCACCACCCACCGCATGGTCCGCGAATACGTCGAGCGCTACCAGAGAGCCGCAACCGGCGCCAGCCACGTGACCTGACCCGCTCCTGCCCGCGTCAGCGACCCCACCCTGGGAGCACCAGCGACCCCACCTGGGAGCGCCAGCGACCCCCACCTGGGAGCGCCAGCGACCCCCACCTGGGAGCGCCAGCGCCCCCACCTGGGAGCGCCAGCGACCCCACCTGGGAGCGCCAGCGACCCCACCTGGGAGGCCGCCAGGCCGACCCGGCGCCCAACCCAAAACCCTCCCGCCACCCCGAGGGCGACGAGAGGGTTCCAGTCCAACTACCTCGATACGACCAATAATGGGCGCCTAATACATATCACCCATACCACCGCCGGGCATGGCCGGCGCCTTCTCCTCCTCAGGATGCTCCACCACCACGCACTCCGTGGTGAGCAACAGGCTCGCGATGGAGGCGGCGTTCTGCAACGCGGTCCGCGTGACCTTGGTGGGGTCGATCACACCAGCCTCGACCAGGTCCTCGTACACGTCCGTCTGGGCGTTGTACCCGAAGTTCAAATCCTCGCTCTCACGGACCCGCGCCACAACGATGGAGCCCTCCTGGCCCGCGTTGTTCGCGATCTGGCGGATCGGCTCCTCCAGCGCGCGCAGCAGGATGTCCACCCCGATCTGCTCCTCGACGGTCTCCGCCTGGAACTCGGCCATCCGGATCTTCGCCCGCAGCAGCGCCACGCCACCGCCAGGCACGATCCCCTCCTCCACGGCCGCCCGCGTGGCGTGCAGCGCGTCCTCGACCCGCGCCTTCTTCTCCTTCATCTCCGTCTCGGTGGCGGCGCCGACGTTGATCACCGCAACACCGCCGGCCAGCTTGGCCAGCCGCTCCTGCAGCTTCTCACTGTCGTAGTCGCTCGTGGACTTGTCGACGGCCACACGGATCTCCTCGATCCGGCCCTTGATCTTGTCCTCGGCGCCAGCGCCGTCCACGATCGTCGTGTTGTCCTTGTCGATCACGATCCGCTTGGCTTCACCCAGGTCGCCGACCACCGTGTTCTCCAGCTTGAAGCCCACCTCCTCGGAGATGACCTGGCCGCCCGTCAGGACCGCGACGTCCTGGAGCATGGCCTTGCGCCGGTCACCGAAGCCAGGCGCCTTCACCGCGCAGACCTTCAGCGTGCCACGCAGCTTGTTCACCACCAGCGTCGCCAACGCCTCGCCCTCCACGTCCTCGGCGATGATCAGCAACGGACGACCCTGCTGCGCCACCTTCTCCAGCACCGGCAGCAGGTCCTTCATGCTGCTGATCTTCTTGTCGTGGATCAGGATCATGGCGTCCTCCAGGACCGCCTCCATCCGCTCCGGGTCCGTCACGAAATAGGGCGACAGGTAGCCCCGGTCGAACTGCATGCCCTCCACCGTCTCCAGCGTGGTCTCCAGGCCCTTCGCCTCCTCCACCGTGATCACGCCGTCCTTGCCGACCTTCTCCATGGCGTCCGCGATCAGATTGCCGATCTCTTCGTCGTTGTTCGCCGAGATGGCACCGACCTGCGCGATCTCACGCTTGCCCTTCGTATCCGTCGAGAGGGCCTGAAGCTCCTCCACCACCTTCGCCACGGCCCTGTCGATCCCACGCTTGATGCTCATGGGATTCGCCCCGGCCGTCACGTTCTTCAGACCTTCACGGTAGATCGCCTGCGCCAGGAGCGTCGCCGTCGTCGTCCCGTCACCCGCCAGGTCGCTCGTCTTCGTGGCGACCTCCTTCACCATCTGGGCACCCATGTTCTCGATCGGGTCCTCCAGCTCGATCTCCTTCGCCACCGTCACACCATCCTTAGTGACCGTCGGCGAACCGAACTTGCGGTCCAGTACCACGTTCCGACCACGTGGGCCGAGCGTCACCCGCACTGCCTCCGCCAGCTTGTCCACGCCCCGCTTCAGCCGGGCGCGCGCCTCCGTGTTGAATTGAAGCTCCTTCGACGCCATTGCAGATCCTCCTGTTCAGTCCTTGGTGTACCCTGCCGTCAGTAGCACTGCGAAGCTCAACCGATCACGGCCAGGACGTCAGCCTCACGCAGGATCAGGTACTGCTCACCACCTACCGTGACCTCCGTCCCGCTGTACTTGCCGTACAGCACCTTGTCCCCCTGCTTGAGCTCCATATCGATGCGCTTGCCCTCGTCGCTCATGCGACCCGGGCCCACCGCCACGATCTCGCCCTGCTGGGGCTTCTCCTTCGCCGTGTCCGGGATGTAGAGCCCACCTCGCATCTCCTCCGAGTCCTCGATGGGCTTCACCACCACCCGGTCCGCCAACGGCTTGATGTTCACCGCGGAAGCAGTGGCCATGGGTGTTACCTCCATGCTGAAAAGGTTGCGTTTCCGACCGTCCCTGCTAGCACTCGTCGCGATTGAGTGCTAACACAGAGGCCAAGAGTAGGCGGGCCCCGCAATAGTGTCAAGGCCCGCGAACGAATACCGGGCAGATGCATTCACCGTGCCGTGAGCGGGTGCCAGACTGACAGGGGGCGCGGCAGGAATTGGCAGGCGGCGGCTGCGCATTCCCTGCTGGCACCTACAGTTCCTGCGGACAGGTAACCGATGCGGGTCTGCGGCCAATTGGCCAGGGTCGCGTCCCTACTCTTGCTGTTGCGGCCCCCGCTGCTGTTCCTGTTGTCCTGTCTCTCGGAGGTGGTCCCAGGCGAAGCGTAGGCCGTAGAGGGTGAGGAAGGGCTCGACGCGGTCGATGGTGCGGCAGTGAGCAGCGATGAGGGGCGCGAGTCCTCCTGTGGCGACGGCGAGGGCATCGGTCTTCCATTCACTGCGGATGCGTCGGACGATACCGTCTATGCCTTCCACGGTGGCGAAGAAGATCCCGCTCTGCAGTGCGGTCTCGGTGCGTCTCCCGATGACGGTCGCGGGCGGCTCGATGTCGACCCTGGGGAGCTTGGCGGTCCTGCGGGTGAGTGTTTCGGCGCTGGTCCGCGGTCCTGGCGCGATGACACCGCCGATGAAGACGCCAGCGCCGGATATGCAGTCGTAGGTGGTGGCGGTGCCCAGATCTACGACGATGGTATCGGCGTGGAACAGCCGTGATGCGGCGAGGGTGTTGGCAATGCGATCGGCCCCCACGCTCCTGGGCTCGTCCACGTCGAGGCGGATCGGCAGGTCCAGGTCGGCATCGATGCTGATGGCATCGCATCCCAGGTGGCGCTGGCAGGCGTC
This sequence comes from Gemmatimonadota bacterium, assembly GCA_007126035.1. GTDB lineage: Bacteria > Gemmatimonadota > Gemmatimonadetes > Longimicrobiales > RSA9 > SLCC01. Next base: position 11,088 of record SLCC01000062.1, on the reverse strand, counting down.
GGTGATGGCGTGGGTGATGGGTGGGACGACGGAGGCGACGGCTGCGCCGCGGATGCTGGCAGGGTTGATACCCGATTCTCTGAGGACGGCGCGGAGCAGGAGCCCGAACTCATCGATGGTGCGTTCAGGCAGGCTGGATATGCGCCAGTGGGCCGTGAGTTTCTGGTCCTGGAAGACGCCGATGACGGTTTCGGTGTTGCCGATATCGAGGGTGAGGATCATGGTCTATGGTATTTGCTATCGTTGGTGCGCACGGTGCCGGCGATGATCCGGCGTGGTTGTGTGGGGGGGCCGGCCAGGAGTGCTCCGTCCGGCTCGATGCCCTGCCCCACGCCGGCGTGGTGGCCATTGATGAGCAGTGCCTGTCCGAACAGAGCGTCCCGCTCACGGAACTCTGCCAGTTCCTGTGGGGACAAGGTAACCGAGTCGTGACGTGCGGCGGCCATCCACTGTGTTACCAGGCGTCCCGCCAGCGCTCCCCGGTGGATCGACCGGCGGGCGCGGCTTTCCAGTGATGATGCCAGTCCGCGCAGGGTTGCGGGCCAGGCGTGGTCGTGCTGGTGGACGTTGATGCCGATGCCTGCCACCAGGTAGACGGCGCGTCCGTCCTCCACTGCGCCCTCGCACAGGATGCCTGCCACCTTGAGGTCATCCACCAGCAGGTCGTTGGGCCACTTAATGCTGACACGCAGGGGCACGAGAGCCTCGATAGCGCGTGCAGCGGCCAGGCCGAGGCGCAGTGACAGGAGTGTCTCGGCTCCAGGGTTCCGGGGTCGCAGGACCATGGAAGCCAGCAGGCTGGAGCCCGGGGGTGCCAGCCACTCCCGCCCCCTTCGGCCCCGTCCCCTGTCCTGGATCTCCGCCATGACCGTGGTCCCTTCCGCCGCGCCCTGAAGCGCCAGCTCCTTGGCCAGGTCGTTGGTGGATGTTACCCGCTGGTGGATCTGAAGCGCGGGCAGGCCCCAGCGGGTCCGCCACACCTCCACCGGCTCACTCAACCATACTTCCTGCGGGTCCATGGTTTCCGATCAACCCAGGAACAGGTAGGCCAGGAACACGAGGCCGGCTGGCCAGACGTACCAGGCGAAGTAGTGGAAGTGCTGGTGCCGGATCAGCCAGACCAGGAACTTGATGGCGGCGATGCCTGCCAGCAGTGCCGCTATGAAGCCGGCTATCAGCGGCCCATCGATGGTCTCCGTACCTTCCAGCTGGGTGGCCTCCAGGACGCCTGCGCCGGCGATGGCGATGAGTGACATGAGGAAGGAAAACTCGGCGGCCTTCTCTCCCTTGAGCCCGGTCCACAGCCCGGCGGCGATGGTGCTTCCGGACCTGGATATGCCTGGCAGGAGGGCCAAGACCTGCAGAATTCCCATAGCCAGGGCGTGAATTGCCCGGGGCTCGTCGTGGATCTGGCCCCGCAGCACATAGCGGGTGGACCAGAGGATGATGCCCGTGACCAGGAGCATGAAGCCGGTGATGACGGGAGCGTCGAAGGCTGCCTGGATGGGGTGTCGGAAGAAGAAGCCGACCAGGGCGACGGGCAGCGTTGCTACCGCCAGCAATCCGATGTAGCGGAGGGCGTAGGCGTCCCGGCGCACCGCTCCGACCACGAGCTGCGCCAGGCGCTGCCGGTAGACGATTGCCACGGACAGCATGGTGGCCACGTGGAGCACCACTTCCAGGAAGACACCTGGCTGTGGGATGCCCAGGAACGCCTGGGTCATGACCAGGTGACCGGAGCTGGATACTGGGAGGAATTCGGTGAGGCCCTGGACCAGGCCGAGCACCACCGCCTCGATATAGCTCATCCAAGGATCCTTTCGTAGTAAGCTTCGTAACGGGGAACCACTATGTCGGCAGCGAAGGTGGCCGCCTGCTCCCTGGCGGCGGCGCTGGCCTCATCCCACCGGCTCTCGTCGAGCAGGTCCAGTGCCGCGGCGGCCATGCCGTCCACGTCGCCCACTGGCCTGAGGATCCCCGCCGGCTCGGCCACCACCTCGGGAATACCTCCCACGTCACTGGCCACCACGGGGACGCCGCAGGACATGGCCTCCAGGGCGACCAGGCCGAATGCTTCGCTGGCGCTGGGCAAGAGGAAGACGTCGGCGCATGCCAGGATCTCCGCCACCGACTCCTGCTTGCCCATGTACATGACACGGTGGTCGATGCCCTCCTCTTCCGCCACCTGCTGGGTGGTGCTTCTCTCCGGCCCGTCGCCGATGAACACGAGCCGTGCCGGCCGCTCCCGTGCGATCCGGGCAAAGATCCGGACCACATCGGTGACCCTCTTCACGGAGCGAAAGTTGGATATGTGCATGACCACCTTCTCGGTGGGCTCGGCGAACTGGTGGCGGTGGCAGGGCTCGATCCCCCTGCGGTAGTGGTTCAGGTCGACGAAGTTCGGGATGACCTCGATCCGCTCCGGCGGGACGTTGAACCGCTCCACCGTCTCTCCCTTGAGGTAGCTGGACACCGCGGTCAACCCGTCCGACCTGCTTATGGAGAAGCGGGTGATGGCGTGGTACGACGGGTCACGACCGACCAGCGTGATGTCGGTCCCATGGAGGGTGGTGACCACCTTCGGCGCCCGGTCCTGGAGCAGCTCCTTGGCCAGCCACGCGGAGGTGGCGTGTGGCACCGCGTAGTGGACGTGGAGGAGGTCCAGGCCCCACCGTTCGGTGACGTTCTGCATCTCCACGGCCAGGGCCAGTGAGTAGGGCGGGTACTCGAACAGGGGGTAGATGGGGACCTCCACCTCGTGGTAGTACACGTTCTCCACGAACCTGGAGAGGCGGAAGGGCTGGGCGTAGGTGATGAAGTGGATCTCGTGGCCGCGGCGGGCCAGTTCGAGACCCAGCTCCGTGGCCACCACGCCGGAGCCGCCGTATACCGGATATCCGGTGATCCCGATCTTCAGCTTTCGCTCTGCCATTGTCGCACCACCTGGTTCGTCATTTCGTCGAGGGGCAGGGTCGCGTCCACCCAGGTGGCGCCGGGCGGCAACTGGTTCCTGAACCAGGTCAGTTGACGCCGGGCGTAGCGCCGGGTGGCACGTTTGATCCGGTCCACCACCTGGTCAAGCTCCAGCCGGCCATCGAGATAGGCGACGACTTCCGGGTAGCCCGTTGCGCTCATCCCAGGGTCATCGGGCCGGTACCCCTGGCGCAGCAGGGACCTGACCTCGTCCACGAGACCCATCTCCATCATGATGTGCACCCGCCTGTTGATCCGGTCGTAGAGCAGCTGCCGTGGAAGATCGAGGACGAACACGACGGCGTCGAGTGGCGGCTGGTCCGGCGGGGCGGCGCTGTGCCACCAGTGCAGGGGCCGGCCTGTGAGCAAAACGATCTCGAGGGCCCTCAGCACCCGTTGTCGACCTCCGCCCTCTGCCAGCCGCTGTGCGGAGACTGGGTCCAGACCCACCAGCCAACGTCGGAGCACGTGGTCCGGACATGACTCCAGGTATCGGCGCAGGCGCTCCCGACGCTCCGGATCCAGATCGGGCTCCCGGAACAGGGGCTGGAGCAGAGCTCGGAGGAAGAACCCTGTCCCGCCCGCCAGGACCGGGATCCTGCCCCGGCCGCGGATGCCCTCGATCCAGCCCCGGGCCTCCCGGGCGAACCGGCCGGCGCTGTAGCGCTCGTCGGGGTCCACCAGGTCCAGGCCGTGGTGCGGGACCGAGCGCCGCTCCCCGGGCGTCGCCTTAGCCGTGCCGATGTCCATCCCCTTGTAGACCTGCCTGGAGTCGACGGAGACGATCTCCCCGTCCAATTGCTTCGCCACACGGATGCTGAGCGCCGTCTTCCCGGACGCCGTGGGTCCGGCGATAACCAGGCCCGGGTCAGCCATGCCGCCCGAAGCGACGCGCCAACTCGTCGACGGACAGGCGGATGACGGTGGGACGGCCGTGGACATCGTGGTAGGGCAGCTCCGTGCTGAACAGCTCGTCGAAGAGCCGCAGCATCTCCTCCCGGGACAGGGGCTGGCCTGCCTTGATGGCGGCCTTGCACGCGAACGTCATGGCCAGCCGCTCGTACTGGTTCCTGGCCGCCTGGGTCAGCTCGCTGCCCTCCGCCAGCTCCGCCAGCATGTCCCGCAGGCACTGCTCGGCGTGGAACCAGGGGTGCGGGTTGGGCGCGGCGTGGACTATGACCGTGCGCCCCCCGAAGGGCTCCGTCTCGAAACCGGCCTGGGCCAGCAGGGACCGGCAGTCCTCGGCCACGGCGTACTCGGCGGCGGAGAGCCGGAGCGTAATGGGAAACAGCAGGCGCTGGCTGGGCCGGCCACCGGCGTCGAAGTCCCGCATCAGGGCCTCGAACAGGATCCGCTCGTGGGCGGCGTGCTGGTCGATGATGAGCAAGCCGCTGCGCGTCTCCGCCAGGATGTAGGTGTCGTGCATCTGCCACAGGGCATGTCTCCGCTCGCCCGGCACATCGGTGCTGACGAGGGCCCCGTTGCCGTGGTCGTGGCCCGCGCCGGGCTCGGGCTGCCCCGGTTCCGTGGCTGGGGGCCCGGCAGGGACGAACAGCGCCAGTTGCCCCGGGTCCGGGATGGTCTCGGGCGACGCTCCTCGTCCCACCGGCCGTGAGCCGGCCGCTGGCCCCTCACGGGTCGCTGACGGTCGCAGTCCCGGCCGGGTATCCATGGTGGCGGCGCTCTCCAGGGTTGAGAGCGCCTCGCGGACGGCCTGCTCCACGGACGCCTCCATGGCGCGTCGATCCCGGAACCTGACCTCGGCCTTGGCAGGGTGCACGTTGACGTCCACGGCTCCCGGCGCCAGGTCCAGGTACAGCAGGAACGATGGCCGCGCGCCCTGTGGCACGGTGGTGCGGTAGCCACGCTCGGCGGCGGACACCAGCGGCCGGTCACGGAACGGCCGCCCGCCGACGAACAGGTGTACGCGACGGGGGCCGGTCAGCGCCGCATCCGGCCGCTCCACGAGGCCTGCCACTCCCACGCCACCAGCGTCGAGGGACAGGGGGACCAGGGCGGAGGCGAAGTCGTCGCCCCAGAGTGCCGCCGACCTGGCGACCAGGTCACGGGCCGGCGGCAGCTCCATCAGTGTCCGGCCGTTGGATTCCAGGTTGAACCCGGCGGACAGGTTGGCCAGGGCCAGGGCCGTCATGACGTCCGCTATCGCCCTGGTCTCGACGGCGGCGCTCTTGAGGAACTTGGCCCGGGCCGGGACGTTGAAGAACAGGTTGCCCACTGTCACCGTGGTCCCGGGTTGGCGGGCGCAATCCTCCGCTCCCATGACCCGCCCCGCCGACACCCGGACCCGCGTCCCTACGCCCCCCGCCTCCGCCGTCTCCAGGGTCAGCCGGGAGACCGAGGCCATGGATGGCAGCGCTTCGCCGCGGAAACCGAAGGTGCGGACGGCCCGCAGCTCCTCCTCGCTGCCGATCTTGCTGGTGGCGTGCCGGTCCAGTGCCAGGAGCGCGTCCTGCCGGCCCATCCCGTGGCCGTCGTCCGCCACCCTGATTTCGGTCTTGCCGCCGTTGCGGACCGAGACGTCGATGCGGGTCGCCCCAGCGTCCAGCGCGTTCTCCACCAGCTCCTTCACCACCGACGCCGGCCGCTCCACCACCTCGCCGGCGGCGATCTGGTTGGCCAGCGTGTCCGGCAGCACTCGGATCCGGCGCATCACTGAGGCCCGGTGGTGGGGTTGCTCACCGGCGAGTCCCGGTCAAGACCGTAGAACCGGCAGGCGTTACGGGTAGTGATGCCGGCCACGTCGTCCACCGTCTGGCCCCTGAGCTCCGCCACCCTCCGCGCCACCTCCACCACGTAGGCGGGCTCGTTCCGTCTGCCCCGGTGCGGCGCCGGCGCCAGGTAGGGAGAATCAGTCTCGATCAGGAGGCGATCCGCCGGCACGGCGGCCACCAGGTCCAGGCCGTCGTAGTTCCGGAAGGTCACGAGGCCGGAGAACGAGACATACCAGCCCACGTCCAGCGCCACGTCGAACACCTGGCGCCCCGCAGCGAAGCAGTGCATCACCCCCGTCACCTCTCCCGCCGATTCCAGGACCAGCGCCGCGGTGTCTTCATCCGCCTCCCGGGAATGGACTATCACCGGCAGCCCCGTCTCGGCTGCCAGCTCCAGCTGCCGGCGGAAGAGCTGCCGCTGCCGCTGCCGCGGCGAGTTGTCGTAGTAATAGTCCAGCCCCGTCTCGCCCACGGCCACCACCAGCGGGTCCTCCAGCAGCTCTCGCACCCGGTCCAGCGACGAATCGGGTCGGCTGGCCTGGTGGGGGTGGACGCCGGCCGTCGTGTAGAGTCCCAGCTCCCGAGCCAGGTCAAGCGCCTCGGAGGCGTCCTCCTCGTCGGACGCGATGGTGACGATGCGGGTGACTCCGGCGGCCCTTGCCCGTTCCACCGCCGCAGACGCCTCACCGGCGAAGCGTTGGTCAGTCAGATGACAGTGAGAGTCGAAGTACATGGCAGGAACGAAGGAGGCCGCCTGCAACAGTGCTGGCGGCCTCCGCGTGAACGATACGTCAGGCCTGTGCTGCCTTGGCCGGCTTGGCCCGCGCCTTGGGCGTCGGGTGCTTCTCCCCCGTCCGCTCCTCGATCTCGAGCAGGGCCGGGGCCGCCACGAAGATGGACGAATAGGTACCGATCAGCACCCCGAGCATCAGGATCATGGCGAAGTCCCGGATGATCGCGCCGCCCAGGACGAACAGGGACAACAGCACTACGAACGTGGTTCCTGACGTCATCACCGTCCGGGGCAGCACATCATTGATCGACCGGTTCAGGATGTCGATGTACGGTACCCGCCGGGCGCCCTTCTTCAGGTTCTCCCGGATCCGGTCGAATACCACGATCGTATCGTTCAGGGAGTACCCGATGATCGTCAGCACCGCGGCCACCGTGGGCAGTGAGACCTCGATCCTGAACAGGGCGAGGAAGCCCAGCGTGATGAGGATGTCGTGCATCGCCGCGATGACGGCGGCCACCCCGAATCGCCACTCGAACCGGAACGCCAGGTAGACCAGGGTCAACACGAACGACAACAGGATCGCTATCAGCGCCCGCTGCTGGAGCTCCGCACCGATGGTGGGACCCACCGCCTCCACTCGGGCCACCTCATAGGCGGCCGGACCGAATGATTCGTCCAGCATACCCATCATGACTTCCGAGACCGTGATCTCGGCCTCGGCGAAGTCGGGCACCCGGACCAGGAACTCATTGGCCGCGCCGAACTGGGTGATCTCAGCAGTGGGCAGCTCACCCAGCGCCGCCCTCAGCTCTCCCACCTGGATGGGTTGGGCGAACTCGACCTGCATGATCGTGCCGCCGGTGAAGTCCACGCCGTAGTTGACCCACCCGCGACCCGTGGCCGCGAACAGGAGCATGGCGAGGATCCCGACGCCCACGACGATGGCGCTGACCGTGTAGGCCTTGCGGCGGTGCTCGATGAACTTGTAATCGGCGTCCTGAAAGAACTGCATCGCTGTCTCGGTATCCTCTCTAGATCCTGATCGCCTCAGTCGGCTTCTTCCGAGCGAGATAGAGCAAGAAGAACGTGCGCGTCACGTAGACCGCGGTGAAGAACGACGCCACGATTCCGACGGACAGTGTGACGGCGAACCCGCGCACCGGCCCGGTGCCGACCTGGAACAGGATCAGTGCGGTCAGGAGCGTGGTCAGGTTCGAGTCCACGATGGCCGACATGGCGTGCTTGAAGCCCTCGTCCGCCGCCGTACGAGGGACTCGACCGGCTCTCAACTCCTCCCTGACCCGCTCGAAGATCAGCACATTGGCGTCCACTGCCATACCGATGGACAGGATCAGCCCCGCGATACCCGGCAGTGTCAGGGTGGCGTTGAACGCTGCCAGGCCTCCCATCACCAGCACCAAGTATACGCTCAGCGCGCCCACGGCCAGTGCGCCCACGGTGCGGTAGTAGAGCGTCATGGCCAGGACCACGAAGATCAGGCCTACGATGCCCGCGAGCTGGCCCTTCTCGATGGAATCGGCTCCCAGGCTGGGGCCCACCGTCCGCTCCTCCATGATGCGCAGCGGCGCCGGCAGCGCGCCAGCCCGCAGCACCAGGGCCAGGTCGGCGGCCTCAGTGAGCGGAGCGGCGCCCAGCTGGATCTGACCACGGCTTGCGATGCGGCTCCGGATCACGGGCGCGCTCACGACCTGATCGTCCAGCACGATGGCGATCAGCTCACCGATGTTCTCGCTGGTCGTGCGCTCGAAGGTCCGACCCCCGCTCCGGGTCAGCTCGAAGGAGACGATGGTCTCGCCGTACTGGGGGTCACGGCCCGGAGACGCATCCACCAGCTCGTCGCCTCGCAGGAAGGCCCTCTCCTCCAGGACCCAGAGGGTCCGGTAGAGCTCGGCGCCGAAGGCCTGCGGCTCCTGGTGCCAGCGGAGCGACACCCTGGGCAGTGCCCGGCGGACCTGCTCGTCGGCCAACCAGCGCTGGATCGTCTCTACGTCACGCTCGTGGACCACGAGCTGGCCGTCCTGGCCCGTCTCCTGGAGCAGCTGGCTGAAGGGTCGGCGCACCGGCGGCTCCGTCGCCTGGGCCTCGGGCTCGGTCTCAGGGGCAGGCTGAGCGCCCTCTTCCGGATCGGCGCCGAACAGGAGATCCTCCACGGCCTCCCGGTCCGTCTCCGGCCGCTCGGCAGGCGTGCCCGCCTCCTCGCCGAACGCCGCCAGCACCGCGCGGTCGATCCGCGGGAGCGCGTTCACGAAGGACTGGTACGCCGTCCCCGACTGGACCAGGTAGAACTGGAGGAACGCCGTCTGGCGGATGATGTCCTTGGCCCGCTCCTCGTCCTCGATGCCAGGCAGCTCCACGATCATCCGGTGGTCGCCCACCTTCTGGATCACGGGCTCTTCCACCCCGAACTGGTCGATCCGCGTGCGCAGGATCGTCTCCGCCCGCTCGATGGCGTCTCTGCGCGCCTCGGGCGTCATGGTGCCCTCGGGATCATCCACCTCGAGAACGAGGTGCATGCCGCCCTGAAGGTCCAGGCCCAGCTTGATGGGCGAACACACACGCGCCGAGCCGGTCCGGTCCCGCTCCTGCGCGCACGTGTTGTAGTTGTTGTACATGTACCAGCCGGCCAGTGCCAGCACGGCCACGATGACGAAGATCCGGCCTTTCAGGCTGCCCAACATCGGTTCCGTTCTCTCCTTCAAACACGCTTGAACGGCGGGCGAGACGGTCCGCCGAAAGACGGCGAAAGGTCGCGCCCCACGCTGCCCCTGTCAACGCTCTCCTCGCCGCGCCCGGCGAAGTCGCTGCCTGGGATACCCCGCAACCGCGACGGCGTGCCCGAGCATCGAGCTCCGAGCCGAACTCCGAGCTCCGAACTCCGAACTCCGACCGCCCCACCACCACCCGGCCTCCGCTCGCCGGACCTCGAGGAGCTGCTGGGCGGCGGCGAGTACCGGCCCGCTCGACACCGGCGGCCGGCTATGACGACTCGAGCATCTCGGACCGCTCGATCCAGCGGGACAGGTCGGAACGTGTGATGATCCCCAGGAGCTCACCGTCCTGGATGACCAGAATCCTGCCGCCCTCCGCGCCCCCGAAGCGGTCGAGGATCTCCGTCATGGGCTGATCCGGGGAGGCGACCTCGACGTCGTCCCTGGGCTTCATGATGTCGGCGACGGTGCGCTGTGACCACTCGTCTCGCGGCGCCTTCCTCACCCGATCCAGGGTCACCAGGCCGGTCACGCCCTGGTCACCGACTACGGGATAGGCCCGGTGTCGGCCATCCATGATGAACTGCTGGACGAACTCGTCCAGATTCGTGTCTCCGGGCACGGCCACGGGCTCGGGGGCCATCAGGTCCTTCACCTTCACCCCCTCGAGAGACTCCCTGAGCACGTGCTGCCGGAAACCGGCCTGTGCGACGGTCCGAACGAACCAGCCGATGAAGACGAACCAGAGCCCTCCCAACAGTGCCCCCCCGAAGAACTGGAGCAGGCCCAGCGCTATGAGGACGTAACCCAGGACCTTGCCACCGTTGCTGGCCCAGCGGGTGGCCTTCCGCAGGCTACCGGTGTACTTCCAGGCCGCTGCCCGGAATAGTCGCCCGCCGTCCAGGGGGAAACCGGGCAGAAGGTTGAACACCGCCAGTGCCAGGTTGACGAAGGCCAGGTACTGGGCGACGACGGCGATGGGCAATGGCCAGCCGGCAGCGCCAGCCAGGATCCCGATGGCGCCGAAGAGCACGGCGATCCCCAGGCTCGCCAGGGGTCCCACGCCGGCTATCACGAACTCGTCGCCCGGGCTCTCCGCCTCCATCCGCGTGTGGGCCATCCCGCCGAAGACGAACAGGGTTATCCCCTCCACCGGTATGTCCCTGCGCCGAGCGACCACTGAGTGTGACAGCTCGTGGGCCAGGAGTGACGCGAAGAACAGGAGGGTGCCTGTGAGGCCCATGGCGAAGTAGACAGCAGCGTCGAGATCAGGCAGGACGGCCGGGAAGACCCCGAAGGAGAAGGTCCAGAGGATCAGGAAGAAGATGATGAACCAGGAGTAATCGATGCGGATCTCGAACCCGAGAACCGAGCCCAGCCTGAACCCCCCCATAAGCGCCTCCGACGGCCCGTTTCGGGTGACCTGTCGCTGCCTTCGCCCAGTGACCCGCCGCTGACAGGTGCAGGATGCACGCCAGTGTGGGACCTTGACGGGCGGAGCGGCCCGGGGCATGCATGGGGCGTCCGCGCTGACGCAACTGACGGACGAGGCAAAGCCATGACTCTGCTCGGACTGCTGGTCCTGCTGCTGATCGCCGCCATCGCCGGCGCCATCGGCCAGGCAATCGCGGGCTACTCCTTCGGAGGCTGCCTGGTCTCGGCGGCCGTTGGCTTGATCGGGGCCCTGCTCGGAGGCTGGATGGCGGGGGCGACCGGGCTGCCGGAGCTGTTCGTGATCCAGATCGGTACCTGGCCGTTCCCCGTGGTCTGGGCCATAATCGGCGCCACAGTGTTCTCGCTGATCGTGGGACTGCTGTCACGGCGTCGCCCGTTGCCGTAGCGGCGAGGTCTGTGTTCCGGTGGCGGGTGGGGGATGGGCCCGGCAGGACTCGAACCTGCGACCCTCCGATTATGAGTC
>SLCC01000199.1 GCA_007126035.1 Gemmatimonadota bacterium | reverse complement strand
CTCAGGGCCGGCGTGCCAGAGGAGGTCCCGGCGCTGACGGTCAACCGCCTGTGCGGGAGCGGGTTCCAATCCATCGTGAGCGCCGCCCAGGAGATCCTCCTGGGCCAGGCCGGGGTCTGCCTTGCGGGCGGCGCCGAGTCCATGAGCCAGGCGCCCCACGTGGTGCGCGGCGCCCGGTGGGGCGAGCTCCGACTGGGCGAGGCGGGCGGCCACTTCGAGGACCTCTTGTGGCAGGCTCTGACCGACACCTTCTGTGACCTCTCCATGGCCCAGACCGCCGAGGAGCTGGCAGGCCGCTACCAGGTGACGCGGGAGGAGGCGGATCGGATCGCCTACGAGTCGCAGCAGCGGGCCAGCGCGGCCTGGGCGGCGGGCCACTTCGACCGGGAAGTGGTGCCGGTGACGGTCAGGACCCGCAGAGGCGAGGAGGAGTTCCGCCGTGATGAGCACATGCGGCCAGACACCAGCCTCGACGCCCTGGCCGCCCTGCGGCCATACTTCCGGACAGACGGGCTGGTCACCGCCGGTAACGCCAGCGGGATCGGCGACGGCGCCGCCGCCGTCGTCGTCGCCAGCGCCGACTGGGCGGAGGAGCGAGAGCTGAGGCCGCTGGCCCGGCTGGTATCGTGGGGCGTGGCAGGCGTGGATCCCCGGATCATGGGCATCGGCCCCGCGCCCGCCGCTCGCCAGGCCCTGGAGATGGCAGGGCTGGGGCTCGATGACATGGACCTGGTGGAGGTGAACGAGGCCTTCGCCCCCCAGGTGGCGGCCGTGGCACGGGAGCTGGATCTCGATATGGAGAGGACCAACGTGAGTGGGGGCGCCATCGCCCTCACCCACCCGCTGGGCGCCTCCGGTGCCAGGATAACGGTACACCTGATCCACGAGCTCCGGCGCCGTGGCGCCCGCTACGGGTTGGGGTCCGCCTGCATCGGCGGAGGGCAGGGCATGGCCGTCGTGGTGGAGACGCTGGCGTGACCGGTGGATCCACGCAGGCTCGAACCATCAGGAGGAGCGGATGACGGACATCACGAGGGTGGCGGTAATGGGCGCTGGCCTCATGGGCAGCGGGATCGTCGAGGTGGCGGCAAGGGCCGGCTACCAGACGGTGGTCCGCGAGACCGCTCCTGCGGCGCATGGTGACCCTGGACCGCACCGGACGGAAGACAGGCCAGGGGTTCTACGACTACGGCGGTGAGAGCCCCGTGCCCATGAGACTGACCTGATCAGGGCGCTATGCCCTCGGTACCCGGCTGATCTTCGCCTTCCGGCGGAGGGGCGTCCGTCGGCGGCACACCCTCCCCTCGCTCCAGCATCTGCCAGTAACCACCCCCCACAGGGATGAACAGACGCTGGGGTGGGTCCGCTACCGCCCGCTCGGTGTACAAGGGCGTCCCCTCGAACTCCCCCACCCGCGTCAGGGCAAGAGGCTCGTATACGGGCGGGCCCACGATCACATAGCGGTGGCCCGCGTACTCCACCACCCGGCCCTCCTGGAACCACGCCAGCGTGTCCATGTCCACCGGCTCTACCGGAGGCTCGTCAGCCGTCCTGGCGGCGTCCTCCGGACAGGCCGTAGTCGAAAGCGCTAGTATCAACACAGCCACGACGCGTCTCATTGCGTGCTCCTGGCTCGGTTTCTCCTGTTCTTCCCCCAGCAGGACCCGTTCCGCGCCCAGCCAGCCCCTCTCAATATTACAACGACTTCCGCGGTGACGCTCATCACCTGCAACCCTCCCCCGGACGTGCTCAGCACTGAAGGTAGACGAAGATGACCTCCCGCACGTCACTCCGGAAGATCCCGTTCCCGATGAAGTTGATGACTGTAGCGCCGATAGACCTCCGGTCGAGCCAGGTAGTCCTCCGCCCACACCTCGAAGGGAGGAAGAGGTAACCTGCGCTCCAGCTCCTGGATGACCAGCATGGCCAGCTGAAGTCGGTCACTGGCCCGAAAATCGATCTCTCGTCCGTCCAGAACCCGCTCCACCAGCTCCGAGAACGAGCTGGGAACGATCAACGCAATCAGATGCGACACCTGATCGATACGATACGAGGCATACAACGACCGCAGCCGGGACAACGACGGCTCGCCCCGCTCATCACCCCCGGACGTCAGCTCGGCACGTCGCGTCGCCAGAAGACCCCGGAACCACCGGACCCCGTCAGGTGTGACACCCTCCTGCCGCTCGTGCGTGAACAGCGCCGACTCCAGAAGCGAACCCAGCAGCGGACGACCCAGACTCCGGGCACGCGCGTCTACCTCACCCTCCGTCGTCTCCACGAACACATCCGCTGTCCACACCTCGAGTCCCTCGAGGCCCGGAGCGCCCGTGCGAAACGTGAAATAACCGCGGAAACGACCATCGTCGCCAGGGTACGTCGCCAGAAACACCGACCACCGGGCGTCACCACGCTCCAGGAAACAGAACGAGCGACGACGCGCACGCTCGCGCACCCCCGCCGGAGGCCCACCCCCGATACCGGCACCGCTCGCTTCTTCGCTCGATCTCTGCACGTCCACAGCCTGGTAGACTGACCCCTGGTAAACTGACGCCGAAGCCCCCCGCTGCACTGGACCCCGGCTTCAGCACACTAGTCCCCGCCCGTTCCGGGTGTCAAGCACCTCGTCGCTCCGGCCACTTCTCCACGCCCAAAAACAGGCGTTTATAGAGCGAGAGAAGAGGTCCGGTTTGGACTTCTATCACGCCCAACATCACCGAATCCCAACACGTTTCGCGAATGAAACCGCCTGTTTCCCAGGCCTCGTCAGTATGCCGATTTCCCTAAAACCCCACTTTGGCCCAGGCACGTAACCCGTTGGTGCACAACAGCTTAGTTCTAAGGTGGTGCGGCTACACGAGTTACGGGAAAGGCTTGACGGGCGCGCAGAGGACGTTCTATGTTGCTCGTCCCCTGAGGGTATCGTACTAGACAGTCGACGGACCGTGGTGGGCGGTATTGGGCGATCTGCCTTTCCACGAGGTTATACACAGACTTTTCCACAATCAACGTATTGGAGGGCCATCCAAATGACGGAGACCTGCGCCGTGGACCTTCGGGTGCGACTTCCACAGCGACTGGCGGACGAGGTAGAGCGTGTGAAGGAGGACGAGCCGGAGGTGTTGAACCGGATCGTGGCCTATGGTTTGATGCGGCGGGCGATCTTCGATCATCTGGTGGCGCGGGAGCCGTTCTCGGGTCGTTGCGGGTGAGGCCGCTATTGACGGGGGTGCCGGAGCCGATCTAGGCTTTTCAGACAGACGGGTTCCGGTAACCATGGATGGCGGGTCGAATGGGTGAGGCGGAGGACAGGACGTTACGGGCCAAGTACCTTGATTGGTGTTCTGCCCGTGTGGCCGAGGGTCTGCTCGATCTGAGCGCGGAGGAGATGTACGCTCTGGCGCACTCTGAGGGTGGCGAGGCCGGTCCATCGTCGGTCTCCGGGGATGAGAGCTATCGGGCGCTGGTGCAGCGAGCGACGGAGGTTCTTCTGGCCCGGATGTCGCTGCCGTCGTTCAGTGAGTGGCGCAGGGAGTACTCGGCATCTCCGGAGCGGTATGAGGCGGAGATGCTGGGCTTCTGGAAGGAGGCGGAGCCGGATTAGTCGGGTGCTCCGCCGGTCGGTTGTCAGTGGTGGTGCCGGTCGACGACGCGGTAGTTGTGCCACCAGGTACCGATAATGGCGGCGATGCCGCCGGCCAGCAGGGCGACGCCGACGATCCCCCAGCCGAGTCCCCAGTCCGACCTCCCGTGTGCGTAGCCGCGCGCGGCTGTCCACAGGACGGCGGCCGCCATGGCGACCCAGAGGATGCCGATGATGATTCCCGGCATGACCGCGAAGGTTCTGGAGAAGGACTGGTTCTCGCGCATATTGCCTGTTTCAGGGGTTCGAGGGGACGAATATCATGTGGCGGCCGTCAGGTTGCAAGATGTGTGGTGGCATGTGTGGTGGCATGTGTGGTGACATGCGGTTCCATAACCGGCGCCGGGCGATCCGGCGTATACAGGTTACGAACTGAAGGCAAGGAGCGAGGGGATGGCAGTCACGGAGAGCTCGGTCATCCAGACGGGTACGCGTGTGCGGGTGCGGAGGGGCCGGTATCCTTGTGATCCGGCACTTGAGGGTCGGGAGGGAGTGGTGGTTCAGAACTCGCCGTACGAGCCTCATCGTGTGGAGGTCTCGCTGGACGGCGACCAGCTGATCCGGGTGTTCGCTCCCGGTGAGCTGGACCTGCTGGCGGAGCCAGTGCTGCTCCCCCGGGATCAGAGCGCTGCCAGGAAGCGGCTGGTACGGCCCTGAGCCGTGCCGCGGCCACCCGGGAGGGTCAAGGCTGGGGTGGCTCGGCGGGGGTTCCTTCGGTAGCGGGCGGTTGCCCGGGGGCGGCGACGCCCACCTCGCCGGGTACGGGCAGGACGCGGCCGGGAACGGTGCATCGGTCCCGGAAGGTGCGTCGCCAGTCGTCGCCAACGCGGCCGACGGCCTCGAACCAGCTACTGCGGCTGCCGAAGACCTCGAGCAGGAGGTCGGCCTGGCCGTCCCGGTTCCAGTCCAGGAAATCGATGACGCGGGGCGCCGCCTTCCCGTCCACGGGGTAGCTGGTGAAGTTGACGTAGGCGGTGTCGTAACCTGTCGGCGGCTGGGGTGTGTACAGGATGAAGAGGGAGTACCCGTTGTCGTCGCCGCCCACCTGGAGCTGGTCGCCCACCAGGAAGGTGGCGGTGAAGCCCAGATCCTGGCTCCCGGCCACGGGGAAGGGTTGGAGCTGTCGACGGGCTACGGCCCAGTTGGGTAACTGGGCCCTGCGGGCCCGGAGCACGTGCTCGGCCATGATGTTGCCCACCACCTCCATACGACGCTCCGGCTGGAGGTTGCGTCCTGGCATGACGGTTCCTGGCGGCGCCTGGGTCCTGGCCATGGCCAGGAACTCGGTGGCGTCGCCAGCGGCGCCGGCCAACTCGAGGGTGCCGGTGGCCCAGGGCAACTGTCGGCAGGCGTCGGTGGGCACGAAGGCCGAGTCCACTATGACGGTGCCGGCGCGTCTGCCGTGGCGGAAGAGGGTCAGCTCGGCGTCCTGTCGCATGAAGGCGGAGATGAAGCGGGCGCCGAAGCTGTCCGGGTCCGGCCCGGCGTCAATCGCTTCGATTCCCTGGTCCGCAACCTCGCCCACCGGTACGATAACTGCGCCGTCGGCGCCCCGGCTGACGTGGTAGAGGATGGGCCGGTCGGGCAGCCGCTCGACGTCGGGAAGCTCGTCGTTCACAGGGCTGGCCGTGGGCGGTGGCGGGACGACGGAGAGGTCGAATCCTCCCCATTCGACGTTGTCGCAGCCTGCCAGACCGATTACCATGAAAGCGATCGGGAGGCGCAGGAGCGCACCGGTCCGTCGAGTTAGGAAGCTGTCGATCATTGCGTTGGTTCCCACCATCGGAAAGTAAGGTAGGGTCATAGATCACCGCAATGCGCGGCAAGGCTTTGGGATATGGGTATGTCAGTCGAGGCTGGTGAGTTCCGCGATGTCATGGCCCGCCTGGCCACCGGGGTCACGGTAGTGGCGGCATCCGACCCGGGAGGCCCTGCCTGCGGCCTGACGGCCAGTGCCGTGACGGCGGTGTCGTTGGGCCCGCCTCTGGTACTGGTGTGCGTGGATCGTGCCGCGGATACCCATGCATGCATCGAGCGGCCGAGGGCCTTTGCGGTGAACACTCTGGGCGAGGACGACAAGCAGCTCGCCGGTCGGTTCGCCCGGGGGGGCTCGGCCAGGGTGGTTGCGGGGGCGCGGCCAGGCTCACCCCTGCTCTATTGTGCCGGCGGGTTCGGCCGCTTCGTCCCGTGAGTCCGGGCATCCGGCAGGAGTGGCCGCGCGCGGTGGGCGCTCTGGGCGCCGGCCTGGCCCTGGGCGTCACCGCTATGGCCGGCGGCGCGCTCCTGCTCTACATGGGCGAGCGGTTCCTGTCGTCGGCGGGTTTCCTCATGGCGGTGGGGCTGGTCTCGGTGGCGGCGGGGCTCTGGGTCGGTGCGCCGGAAGGTCCGCTGCCAGGCCATCGTCGGATGCTGGGCCGCTGGATGCTGGCGGTTGCAGCAGTGGTCCTCGCCTCGTTCGTGGCCACCTTGTGGCTGGCAGTGCCCGGGTTCCAGCTGTCGCCGCTGGGTCCACCGGTAGCTGTCGTCTTCCTGCTGGCGGAGCCGCTCTACGCCCTGGGCGCGCTCCTGGCGGCGCTGGAGGCGAGGAGGCGTGGCTGGGCCGATTTTCCCCGCACGTCATACAATCCTGTCCGCCGGCGGGGATTGGGTGTGGCGTTGCCCGCGCTGGTAGGATCCGCTGGCGGGGTGCTGGTGACGGCGCACTGGCTGATCCCGGTGTTGCCGCCAGGCCCGGTGCTGCTCGGGACCGCCCTGCTGCTGGCACTGGTCGGCACGGTGGAGATGACCGTGGCCGACGGAAAGGAGGAGAGGATGGGCGAGCTGGTCGTGGTGGTGAGCGGTGTGGGGGGCAGGGGGCAGGTGGGGTACGCGGTGGCGGAAGCATTCCGGGAGCGGGGCGCCAGGCTGGTGGTGACAGGTCGCAGGCCGGAGGTCGAAGAGCGGGCCCGGGAGCTGGGAGACGACGTCGTCGCTGTGGTGGCGGACCTGACGGAGCCTTCCGAGGCGGAGAAGGTGATGAAAGCGGTGAGGGAGAGGTGGGCGCGGCTGGACGTGCTGGTGAATGTGGCCGGCGGGCTGGCTGTTACCAAGTCGGTGGCTGACACCGAGCCGGAGGAGTGGAGGGGGGAGCTGGAGTCCAACCTCAGCACGGCGGTGTTGTTGACCAGGGCAGCGCTGCCCCTGCTCCGGGCCGCTCGGGGGGCAGTCGTCAACTTCGCGTCGCCGGCGGGTGAGCGGGCCGCTGCCGGGTTGGGCGCCTACAGCGCGGCCAAGGCCGGTGTCATAGCGTTGACCCGGGCGCTGGCCCAGGAGGAGGAGGAGAATGGCGTGCGGGTGAATGCCGTGGCGCCGGGGTTCGTGGACACGGAGGAGAACCTGAGTTGGCTCGAGGGATCTGCGAGCGCGCAGCAGCCCACGATTGTCCGGCGGGAGGAGGTGGTGGGTGCGGTCCTGTTCCTGGCAGGCCAGCAGGGTTCGGGAGTGAATGGGGAGGTGCTGCGGGTACTGGGCCGGCGAGTGGGGTGATATGGTCCGGGGATGCCACCCGCTGCCAACGGGGTGCGCCGCTACTGCCGCGGCCGCAGCATCCACGCGGCGGTGATGATCAGCGCGGTCCCTGTCACGATGGAGAGGCTCAGGCTCTCGCCCAGCCATGCCAGTGCCAGGAGGGCGGCGACCACCGGCTCGATGGTGGCCAGCATGCTGGCGGTGCTGGCTTCAATGAAGCGGATCCCGACATAGAACAGGATGACGGCGAGGAGCGTGGGCCCGGCGGCCATCAGGAGCAGGACGCCCAGTGCCTCGGGGTACTCCAGGAGCGGGCGCCAGGGCGGGGCGACGACGGCCAGGACGGCAGCGCCGGCGCCATAGGCGAACACGAAGGTGGTGACGACATCGTAGCGGCCGCGGATCCGCTTGCCGAGAACGGTGAATATGGCGTACGACGCGCCGCTGGCGAGGCCTGCGCCCAGACCGAGGAGGCCTGCCGCCGTGAGGTCCCGGAACGCGCCGGTGACGAGGAACGCGCCCGCCAGCACGAGGCTGAGGGGGATGAGTCGTCTGGGTCGCACCGGCTCCCAGCCCATGATCCAGGCGATGGCCACCACCCAGGCGGGGGCGGTGTACAGGAGCGCGGCTGCCACGGCTACCGGTAGCGCCTCGATGGCGGCCAGGTACACGAAATAGAAGACGCCTATGCCCACTGCTCCGTAGCCCAAGAGGAGCGGCAGGTCTCCGGGCTGCGGCCGGAGCCGCTGGAGTGGCCGTCGTCTCAGCAGGGCGACGGGCAGGATGCCCAGGAAGGCGAGGAATGCCCGGGTCGATGCCACGTCCACTGCCGGGACGCCGTGGTCGAAGGCCAGGCGTCCGAAAATGCCGAGGCTGCCCCACAGCGAAGCAGCCCCGATGATGAGCGCCGCGCCCAGGACGGGGCGACTCGGTGAGCTGCCTACCGCTCGCCCAGGCGCCTCCATGCCTCGAACCGTTCCAGGTGTCGGTCCGCCTCCTCCTCGTTGCCCTCGACCAGCTGTGCCGCGTAGGCGGCGTAGTGGGCGAACACGTAGTACCACGGGATGTTCGTGGTGGACGGCTCGGGCCAGAAGTCCCACTCGTCCGGGATGCCTCCCCGGTGGACGAAGACGTCCCAGAGCAGGGCCTCGGTGCGGGGCAGGTCCATGAACCGCTCGGGCAACTGGATCGCGTCGGGGATCGGGTGGATGCCACGCTCCGGGTCCGG
Organism: Gemmatimonadota bacterium; assembly: GCA_007126035.1. Classification (GTDB taxonomy): domain Bacteria; phylum Gemmatimonadota; class Gemmatimonadetes; order Longimicrobiales; family RSA9; genus SLCC01. Next base: position 10,338 of record SLCC01000199.1, on the reverse strand, counting down.
CTGGAGCTCCCCGTTGTAGACCTTGAGGGCCAGCCCCTGGCGGACCAGGTGAGGTCCTAGTCCGATGCGGTCGAAGGCGTGGGTGGTGGTGGCGAAGTAGATGGGGCGGTCCCCGAGCGATGACTGGACGATGTTGAGCAGGAACACGTCCGAGGGCAGGAGGATCCTGTTGCCCGGGACCGTGAACGTGAGTCGGTCAGCCTCCACCGCGAACGGCTCCTGGACCAGGAAGTTGTACGGGTTGGTGGCGTACAGGATGGGAATGGAGTCGATCCTGGCGTCGGAGAGGGGCAGGATGGAGCGTGTGGGCGTTGCGAACGTCTCCTCCTGCCCCATGTCCAGCGCCCCCCGTCCCGTCTCGCCCGCCACCTCTCCGGCCCTGTCGTAGAACCCGGCCTGGCGCTCAGGCTGGAAGGGGCGCTGGCAGACGATCAGCGTCCGGTCCTCCAGGGGGTCCACGCCTTCGGGGCAGGGCTGGGTCAGGCGCTTGAGCTGCTGTGCGTACCAGGACGTGTTCAGGTAGCTCATCACGATGACGGTCACGTCTCGCCTGATCCCCTCCACCTCCTGGATGTACCAGAGGGGGAAGGTGTCGTTGTCGCCGTTGGTGAACAGGACGCCGTACGGCTCCACGCTCATGATCAGGTTGTAGGCCCAGTCCCGGGCCGAGTAGTCGCCGGACCGGTCGGCGTGGCTCCAGTTCAGGATGATGGGCAGGAGGGCGATGACCAGGATGGGCGACGCTATGGCCAGAGCCCGGCCACCGCCTGCTCGGTCCCTGGCGCGCTCCGCCACGAGCAGGGCCAGCCGCTGCCAGAGCGCGAAGATGCCCAGGCCGGCCCAGAGGCCCCACATGCTGAAGCTGACGATGAAGAAGTAGTCCCGCTCGCGTACCTCCCGGAATTCGATCCCCCCTTCCACCAGGGGGTAGCTGTAGCCGTAGCGGAAGTTCAGGTAGCCGACGAGGCCGATGGATACGGTGGCGAACAGGATGGCGATGTACCACCAGCTGGTCCGATCGCGCCGGTAGTGCTCGTAGGCGCCGTACGCGCCCACTGCCACGAAGAGGGTAGTGATCAGGGGTCGCACTCCACCAAAGAAGGTGTCGGTGCCCGCCAGCGACCTGGCCCACTGCCAGTCGAAGTACTGGATGTAGTTTATGACCTGGTGCAGTATCAGCATCGGCGTGCGCGGCAGGTCCGGGTCGACGGGGCTCGCGAAGACCGATGGCTTGTCGTACTGGCGGCGCGCCAACGAGTCCATGAGCGCCTGCCAGGTGCTTGGATCAGCCTCGTTGATGACAGGGCCGAGGGACGCGCGCAGCGGGAGGTAGAGGTGCACGGAGAGACCGATCACCGCCACCAGGGTTCCGAATGCGTAGAGCTTCCAGTTGGCCAGCGTCCTGGACTCGACCAGCAGGATGAAAACCAACAGGGCCGGCGCGGCCAGGAACGACATGAGGTGGTTCCCCACCGAGAGGGCCAGGATGAAGATCATCAAGAGGATGAGGTTGTCATCCTTGCCCCGCCCCAGGTTGTCCCGCCAGTGGAAGGCCAGCCAGCTGAGGAGCGCGATGCTGAACAGGGACAGAGTGTAGACCTTCTCGTTGACGTTGGACTGGCTCCAGACGGTGAACGCCGTGGCGGCCACCAGTACCGCCAGCCCGGCGGCCATCAGCCGCATCCGTCGGTCAGGCGTGAAGGCTACGGCAACGCGATGGAAGACCAGGAACCAGCAGCCGTGGGCCAGGGCGCCCATGGTGGCGCTGAACAGGTTGATTCGTACGGCCGTGGCCAGCCCGAACGGCGCCAGGAGCAGCTCCCAGGCGCGGGCCAGTACAACGAACGTCGGGTTACCCGGCGGGTGTGGGATCCCCAGTATATGGGCGGTGGCTATGTACTCGCTGGTGTCCCAGAAGGCAGTGGTCGGGGCCAGGGTCATGGCGTACAGTGCCCAGACCGCGGCGGCGGCGATGGCAGCCGCCAGGTAGGGCGGCTGGTAAACGCCGGCCTCGGTACCTTCAGGCGAGGCAGCCGTCGAGCGGGCCGCCATGTTCGTATGGTTCATCCACCAGAAAAGAAAGAGTCGGATTGAGTCAAACCCTGGAATAGTAACCACGAGGACAGTGACTGCTCAACTCCGGTCCGCCGGAGCCACGGTCCGTCAGCTCGGCCTTTCAACCATGATGGCTCCAGTCTGGAGGACGCTGGCGCGCCAGCCGGGGGGTAGCCAGATGGTGGCGCTGTACTCGTGGACTATGGCCGGTCCTTCCAGGCCGGCGCCGGCCGGTAGCGAGGGCCTGGGGATGGCGCGTGCTGAGATGACCTGGCCGCGGTAGCGGACGGAGCGTGTCTCTGTCGGCGCCGGATCCGGGGCCAGACGAGAGGCCGGTGGCGGCGCCGGCGGTGGTGTGGCACGGCCGGGTCCTGCGGCCTGGACCCGGAGCGTGACGAGCTCGAGTTGGGCGTCGGGGCGGGCGAAGCCGTAGCGGTCTTCGTGGGCGCGGTGGAAGTCTCCGGCCCAGCTGTGGGCGGGCACGGTCAACTCGAAGCTCTGGCCGACGTAGCGCACATCGGCCAGTCGGTTGATGCGGACCTGGTCCTGCGCGATCCCTTCCCGCTCCATGGCGTCCATGGCGCCGGCCTCCAGCTCGGCGAAAATGCTCTCGACGCGATCATGGTCGGCGTCGCTCTGGCGGATCAGCACGGATCGGGATACGTCCTTGCGGACGGGGGAGACGAGCATTCCGAGGGCGGACAGGACTCCTGGGTCTGGTGAGATCAGGAGGCGGGGGATGCCGAGTCGTTCGGCCAGCTCTGCGGCGTGCAGGCCGGCGGCGCCGCCGAATGGTACCAGGGTGAAGTCGTCGGGATCGTGACCCCGCTCGACGCTGATGACCCGGAGGGCGCCTTCCATGGCGGTGTCGATGACGGCGAGGATGCCTGCGGCGGTCTCATCGGGTGAGCGGTCCAGCCGGTCTGCCAGCTCCCGCAGCGGGCCGGTGATGGCGTCCCGGTCCAGGCGGGCTGTCCCGCCCAGGAAGGCATCCGTGGGGAGTCGTCCCAGCCAGACGTGGGCGTCGGTGACGGTGACCTGGCGGCCGCCGCGGCCGTAGCAGATGGGCCCTGGCTCGGCCCCAGCGCTTCGTGGCCCTACCCGCAGTGCGCCGCCGGCGTCGAGATGGGCGATGGACCCACCGCCCGCGCCCACGCTGTGGATGTCGATCACGGGTATGGCCACGGGCAACCCGGCGATGGTGAATTCCCGGGTATGCAGCGGCCCACCGGGGCACAGGGAGACGTCGGTGGACGTGCCGCCCATGTCGAAGGTGATGATGTCCCGGACCCCAGCGTCTCCGGCCACCTGGAGGGCGCCGGCCACGCCGCCGGCGGGCCCGCTGAGGACGGTATGGACCGGCTCGTCCCGGGCGCGCGCCACGGGGACGGCTCCGCCACCGGAGCCCATGATGCGGATCCGGTCGGCGCCGGCGTCCGCCTCGAGACGGCCCAGGTACCTGCTCATGCGGGGGGCTATGTACGCGTTGACCACGGTGGTGGCGGTGCGTTCGTACTCGCGGTACTCGGGCAGCAGCCGAGACGAGACGGATAGCGGGACTTCCAGGCAGCCGAGCATCCGGGCCACGTCTTCCTCGTGGCCGGTCCGGGCGTAGCTGTGGAGGAGGCAGACGGCCACGGTGTCGGCGTCCGCCAGCCGCTCCGGCAGCCGTTCCAGCTCGTCCGGGTCCAGGGACTCCTCCTCGGTGCCGTCGGGGCCCAGACGTCCCCGGATACCGTGCCTGTCGTCCCTGGCCACCAGTGGCGGGTGACGGTGCCCTACCATGGCGTAGAGCTGGGGTCGGTTCTGCCGGCCGATCTCGATCACGTCCTCGAAGCCACGGTTCGTCACCAGGGCCACCCGCGCGCCGGTCCGCTCCAGGAGCGTGTTGGTCCCGACGGTGGACCCGTGGACCAGGTCGAAGGATCCCGACACGGCCTGCTGTACGCCGTCGAGGACGGCCCTGGCCGGGTCGTCCGGGGTGGATGGGACTTTGAGGACGCTGACGCGGCCGTCCACCAGGGCTACCACGTCGGTGAAGGTCCCGCCCGTGTCTACGGCGACCAGCCGGCCCACTACCCTTCCATCAGGAGCTGGTCATCGATGGCGGCGAACAGGCGATCGAAGTGTGCTGGCTCGTGGGCCGCTGTGGCGCACAGGCGTAGCCGGGCCACTCCCGGCGCCACGGCGGGATAGACCACGGCCGAGACCATCACGGCCTGCTCGAGCATCTGGCGCGCCCACAGGTAGGCCCGCCACTCATCGCCCAGGATCAGGGGCACCACGGGCGAGCTGCTGGCGCCGGTGTCCAGGCCCCGGGCCACCACGCCGTCCCGCAGCAGCCTGGTGTTCTCGCGCAGGCGATCCATGATGGCAGGATCGTTTCGCAGGATCCGCAGGCCGGCCAGGGCGGCGGCAGCGTTGGCCGGGGTGATGGCGGCGCTGAAGATGTACGGCGCCGAGCCGTGCTGGATGTAGATCTTGAGCGGTCGGGCCCCGGCCACGAACCCGCCGGACGACGGGATGCCCTTGGACAGTGAGCCCGTGACCAGGTCGACCCGGGCGGGGTCGATCCCCTGCTCCTCGCATGTCCCCCTGCCGGTGTAACCGATGGCGCCCAGGGCGTGGGCCTCGTCGAGGAGGAGGAAGGCGCCGTACCTCTCCTTCAGGGCTATGATCTCCTGGAGCCGGGCCTGGTCCCCGTCCATGCTGAAGACGCCGTCCACGGCTATGAGCACCCGCTCGACGCCCCGATTGCGGGCCTGGCGGAGCCGGCGCTCCAGGTCGTCCATGTCATTGTGGCGGAAAGGTCGCACCTCGCAGCCCGCCATCCGGCAGCCGTCCTGGATGCTGCGGTGGGCGTAGCGGTCCAGGATGGCCCAGTCGCCGGGACCGAACAGCGAGGTGATGGCGGCCACGTTGGCGTCGTAACCGGAGCTGAACACGGCGGCGGCCTCGGTCCCCAGGAAATCGGCCAGCTCCTGCTCCAGCTCGTGGTGGAGCTGGATGGTGCCCGTCAGCAGGCGCACGCCGCCGGTGGAGGTCCCGTACCGGCGGACCGCCTCCTCCACGGCCTCCGCTATGCGCGGGTCGCCGATGAGCCCCAGGTAGCTGTACGAGGAGAACATGAAGATCTCCCGGTCCAGGGCGGCGGACTCTGGCCTGGCGGCACGGGCCAGGGGCAGCTGGTAGGTGTACAGCGACTGCGGCAGCCCTCGCTGGAAGAGCTCGAACCACTGGCGGACGTCGTCGGTGTCCAGGAGCGAGCCGGCGGGGATCAGCTCGCTGACCGGGCGGCCGTCGAAGTAGCCGCCGAACGGGTCACGGGTGTAGTGGGCGATCCCGTCAATCGGGCCGGAAGGCGACTTTGATACTTTCACGCTCCCGCTTCGAGAGGGCGACGGAGATGGCGTCACGGTACTCCTCCAGTTCAAACGTATGGGTGACCAGCCCCAACGGGCCCAGGTCGTCCGCCCGGATCAGTTCGAGCGCAGCATCGAATACGTCCATTGTACGGCCGCCGTACGTCACGGAGCCATACACGTAGATCCCGGTCATCCGGATGTGCCGGTACCAGAGCCGCGTCAGGTCGACATCGGCGCGGCCGGCACCACCCACCACCACTATCCGCCCGGCCTCCCGGGTCAGCGCCAGGGCATCGCGCAGCGTTGCGGCGGAGCCGACCGTATCGTAGACCAGCGACGGCCCACCCTCGACGAAGGCTGGGGCCAGCGTCGGCTTGTGCACGTGCGCGCCGGGCTGCGACGCCGCCCAATCATAGAGGGCGGAGCGGGAGTCCAGCACCACGTCCGCACCAGCCGCCGCCGCGCGCCGGGCCTGGAACGGGTAACGAGCCAGTATGGCGATGGTCCCGGCCCAGCCCGTCAGTCGGAGGGCCCGGACGGTGAGCAGGCCGATGGTGCCCACCCCCAGGACCAGGACCACGTCGCCGTCGACGGGCGGTTCGTCCAGCACGCCCCGGGCAGCGGAGGCCAGGGGGTCGGCCAGCACGGCCACGCTGTCGGGCATGTCGCCCTGGGACCGTAGCTGGCTACTGTGGGCTAGCAATTCGTCACTCCAACCGCCGCCGGCGAGAGGGCTGAACCCGGTGAGCCCGCCCCGGCCGTCGGTGGCACGCCGGCACACGCCGTAATCTCCTCGCCTGCAGGCGGGGCATTGATCCGCACCCTTCTGCGCGCACGATAACAGCGGGTTCACCACCACCCGGTCCCCCACAGCCCAGCCGGTCACGTCCGGACCCGTCTCCGTCACCGTCGCCACCACTTCGTGGCCGAAGGTGAAGGGATAGCTGCTGTAAGGCTCGAGTGTGAAGGAGTCGTGGGCTGTGATCACGTTCAAATCGGTTCCGCAGATCCCGCTGAGGCGGGGCCTGAGCCGGACCCAGTCCGGGGCCGGCAGTGGTGCCGACTCCAGCCGGTCCAGCCGAACGAAGCCCAAGGGGCCGGCCCCCATGGCCGGCAGCCGCCGCGCCGCGACACGGGTCAGCAAGTACCGCACCGGGCGATAATGGAATCGAATCGCTCGCAAGGCGCCCCGGAAGAGACGGTCGATAAAAAGGTGACTGACAAAGGTACACCGTGGGGTGAGCAGGGCACAACAAGCGGTCAGTCCCGCACATGCCATCACGACGCAACATGATCCTCAGCCGCGGCAGGGGCAGGGGCGCGGGCAGGGGTTTACACGGGAGGGGTATGGTCCTTGCCCTTCGAAGTACGACATATGGATGAGCAGCGGAGTGACCGGAGGCACGGTCCGGAGGACCGTCGTAAGCGGGACCTGGGTCCGGATGGACCCGAGCGGCGGAAGTCGCCCGGTGATCGGCGGCGGCAGCGGCAGGCCAAGCGGGCGCGCTTCACGTTGTTCTACTTCGTGGCGGCGTTCCTGCTCCTGATCGGTCTGAACCTGCTGTTGGCGCAGCCGGACGCATCGGAGATCACGTACAGCGAGCTGAAGCAGCGGATCGCCGCCGGTCAGGTGGAGGAGGTGCGGTTCAGGGGTCAGCAGATCACGGCCGTCCCTGACACGGCGGAGGTCCCGCGTGCGCCGGAGGAGTGGCGGGCGACGCGGGTGGAGGGCGACGAGACGCTGATCCCGCTTCTCGAGGCGCAGGGGGTGGCCTACGACGCATCGCCCGAGCGCTGGTGGGGGCCGGCGCTGTTCTGGCTCATCCCGCTGGGCCTGCTGATCGTCTTCTGGATCTGGATGCTGCGGCGGATGAACCCGGCTTCCGGGGTGATGAAGGTCGGGAAGAACAAGGCGAAGCTGGTGGGCGAGGACGGGACGGGGGTCACCTTCGAGGACATGGCCGGGGCCGACGAGGCGAAGCAGGAGCTGGTGGAGGTCGTGGAGTTCCTGAGGGAGCCGAAGAAGTTCCATCGCCTGGGCGCCCAGATCCCCAAGGGCGTGCTGCTGGCGGGCGCGCCGGGCACGGGTAAGACGTTGCTGGCGCGGGCGGTGGCAGGCGAGGCCGGCGTCACGTTCTTCTCGATGAACGGCTCGGAGTTCGTGGAGATGTTCGTGGGTGTGGGCGCCTCCCGTGTGCGGGACCTGTTCGAGCAGGCGAAGGCGAACTCGCCGTGCATCGTCTTCATCGACGAGCTGGACGCGCTGGGCAAGGCCCGGGGCGGGGGCGGCCCCATGGGTGGGAACGACGAGCGGGAGCAGACGCTGAACCAGCTGCTGGTGGAGATGGACGGGTTCGACCCGAAGGTGGGCGTGATCATCATGGCGGCGACGAACCGGCCCGAGACGCTGGACCCGGCCCTGTTGCGGCCCGGCCGCTTCGATCGGCAGGTGGTGGTGGACCAACCTGACCGGCAGGGGCGGGAGCAGATCCTGAGGGTGCACGCCGCCAAGATCACGCTGGCGCCTGATGTGGACCTGACGGTGCTGGCCAAGCGGACGCCGGGGTTCGTGGGTGCGGACCTGGCGAACCTGCTGAACGAGGCGGCGCTGCTGGCGGCCAGGAAGGACAAGACCCAGGTGGGGATGGAGGAGCTGGACGCCGCCGTCGATCGGGTCATCGCCGGACTGGAGAAGAAGAATCGGCTGGTGAACGAGAAGGAGCGGCAGATCGTCGCATACCACGAGGCCGGTCACGCCATCGTGGCCGAGCGGGTCGAGAACGCCGACCCGGTGCACAAGATCAGCATCATCCCCCGCGGGGTGGGCGCGCTGGGCTACACGCAGCAGTTGCCCGAGGACGAGCGGTTCCTCCTCCAGAAGGGCGAGCTGCTGGACCGGATGGCGGTGCTGCTGGGCGGCCGGGTGGCCGAGGAGATCGTGTTCGACGAGATCTCCACGGGCGCCTCCAACGACCTCGAGCGGGTGGGCGAGCTGGCCCGCAACATGATCCGCCATTACGGGATGTCGGAGACGCTGGGGCCGGTCAGCTACCAGAAGCAGCGGCAGGCCTTCCTGCCCGGCGGTGACGGCGGCTGGCCGGGGGAGCGGAGCTACAGCGAGGACACCGCCCGGACCATGGACGAGGAGGTCCGGGCGCTGGTGCAGAGCGTGCGGGAGCGGGCCCGCGAGATCCTGACCCGTGATCGCGAGCTGCTGGAGCGACTGAGCACGGAGCTCCTGGAAAAGGAGGTCATCAGCCGCGAGGATCTCCGCCGCATCATGGGCCTGCCGGAGTCGGAGCCAGAGGGTGGGCGGCCCGAGGTGGGGCACGAGCCGTCGAGCCGGCCCGCGGCGGCGGGTTGACGGATACACCAGTCATCCCATCGGGTCCTGGGAGCAGGAGCTTACCGGTGGCCCGCTCGACTGCCAATGAGGTCTCGGCGACGCGCCACTCGCAGTGCTGGCACAGCCTTCGCAAACACGGCCACGGGAAACATTGAACGGTCCGGGAACGGGGACGACCATGCCGGCTACTGAAGCACCGGGGAGCAAGCTGATGGACCTGGCGCCGCACTTCGGGGACGACGTCCGGGCCAGGGCGTTCGCGGCTTTCCTCGAGTCGCACGGCGGCGAGGCCCATATCGTGGCGCTCCAGGACTTCCCGGACCCGGACGCCATCTCGTCGGCCATGGCCTACCGGTTGATGGCGGCGAAATACGACATCGAGGCGGAGATCGTCTACGAGGGCCGGATCAGCCACCAGGAGAACCTGGCGCTGGTGCACATCCTGTCCCTCGAGCTCATCCGGTTCACCGACTCGCTGCCGCTGGACCGCTACGATGGTGCCGTCTATGTGGACAACCAGGGCACCACCACCCGGCTGACGGACCGGCTGGTGGAGCAGGGCATCCCCACGCTGGCCATCATCGATCACCACGCGCCCCAGGGCGTCCTCCAGCCCGAGTTCACCGACGTGCGGCCCGTGGGCGCGGCGGCGACGATCGTGACGGACTACCTCCGGAGCGGGAGCGTGCTGGAGCTGGATGCGGACGAGCAGTCCCACATCAACCTGGCCACGGCGCTGGTGCACGGCCTCCGGACGGAGACGGGCGGCCTGGTCCGGGCCGGGGCCGACGAGCTGCTGGCGGCGGCGTACCTGAGCAGGCTGATGGACCCGGAGCTGCTGGAGACCATCATGCGCGTCCAGCGCTCCCGCGGGACGATGGACGTGATAGAGACGGCGCTCAGCAACCGGCTGGTGAAGGGCGGGTTCAGCCTGGCGGGCGTAGGCTACCTGCGCCACGCGGACCGGGACGCGGTGCCGCAGGCGGCGGACTTCCTGATCACGGAGGAGAACGTCCACACGGCCATCTGCTATGGCATCGTCCAGGGCGAGGGCGAGCGGGAGCTGGTGGTGGGCAGCGTCCGGACCAGCAAGGTGACCCTGGACGTGGACCAGTTCCTGAAGAGCGCTCTGGGCAGCGACTTCCGTGGGCGGCACTACGGCGGCGGCCGGGAGGGGGCGGGCGGCTTCGAGATCCCCGTGGGCTTCCTGGAGGGGACGAACGACTCGGACCACATGCGCCTCAAGTGGGACACGTTCGAGCGGCAGATCCGGACGAAGTTGTTGAAGGCGGCGGGGCTGACGGGGGGGGAGGAGGACTAGAGAGGGCCTGCGGCGCCGTCGCGCCTGACGCCCTCGCTAGGGCTCGCTCCGCTCGCAGGCGGGCTCGGCCCGGGGGCTACTGTACTGCCACCGAAGTCTCGTTGCATTTGACCGCGGCTGCATGCCGGGGGGCGGCGTTGCTCGGGATCGCCATAGCGCTTCCATGAGAAGGCTTCTCCGTCAAGGGCACCGTGGTGCCCGTCGCTCCCCTGAGCGACCCGCCCACACGCCACGCTTCCATTCGCACTCTT
>SLCC01000157.1 GCA_007126035.1 Gemmatimonadota bacterium | reverse complement strand
CCTTTCGGACCGGTCCTCCAGCTGGCGGACGGAACGGGCCAACTCGGGATCGAGCCGGTTGGCCACGAGGATCAGCCGTTCGAACGCGGCAAGCTCCTCACTCCGGGCAGCCTGTAGCGCCTCGACGAACCGTGGGTCGCCCGTGAGCAGCAGGCCCCGGATCGCCGCCTCGCCGTGGGTGATGGCGTGGCGAACGATGTTGATCTCCTCCCGGGCGTCGTCGCCGGGCTCCACGAGGGTCTCACGGATGGACTGGATCCGGCCGCTCAGGACCAGGGGCGCCACGAGCAGGGCGAATAGTGAGAACAGGACGAACGCTGCCGGTACCCAGCGGGCCAGGCCCGACCGGGGTCCCGCCGGTTCCCACTGAGCCCAGCGCCCGTCGCGCAATCTCGCCACCGGGCCCTATTCCCGTCCCGGATCAGCCCAGGTCGGCGGCCACTTCTCCTCACCAGGGTACAGGACGGCGTAGCGGGCGCCGTGGGTCTCGACGATGCGGGTCACGTGCTCCCGTACCGTCTCATCGGGCAACGGGCCGGTGTCGTCTCGTACCACTTCATGCAAGCCGCCCCCGGTGGGGCGCATCACGTGCACCTCCAGGCTCCGGGCGTCGTCGGTCCCGGCCACCACTTCCGCGAAGACCACGGGCTCCGTGCCCACCAACTCGATTGCCCGCTCCCGGCTCACGAACTCGATCATCTGTCCCCCTGTTTTCTGGGGTCTTGTTGGGATCGAGGCGGCAAGCAGCGTTCCAGATGGCGGGAGTTGGGGAGGCTGTCTAGAAAAACTCTCTGAACCTTGGCCGGGGTTGGAGGCAGATGCCGTTGCAGGTGACGACAGCCGGAGCTTGCTCGCGCGTGCGCTTTTCACAAACCTGGTCCGGCTGCCAATGCCCTGTCGCTTAGCGGTTTCCCGTTGCCCTATCCCGAGGCTCGGGCTCTTCTCCGATTTCGGTGCAACTGAATGCGACCCGGAATCGCAGCGACTCTAGACCCGCTCCACTCCCACGTCCACGGGCGTCTCGTACTTCAGGTTGTCACAGACCGGGCAACGGTCCTGCACGGCCTGGAGCCACTTCTCCAGCGTATCCTCGTCCGCGTCACAATCCGGCTTCAGGGTGACGGTCATGTGCTTGTAGCCGGCCCGGTCCGCCTCGCTCTTGCCGAAGAGCCTGGCCGGGTTCAGCGTGCCGGATATCTCGATCTCGATCCCGCGCAACGCGAAGTTCATCTCGTCGGCTATCAGGTGGCCCATGACGTTGAGACAGCCCGCAAGAGCGGCCATAACGTATTCCACCGGATTGGCGGCCTGGTCCGTGCCGCCCAGTCCGGGTGGCTCGTCCACGATGATGTCGAAGTCCCGCGCCTTGACCCGGGTCCGGGCCGGCGTCTCGCTTACCGCGCTGATGTCGAATTTGAGCTCCGCCATGATATGTCCAGGTGTTTCGTGTATGTGGTCGGCGGCTCCGACCCGGTGCCGGACCGCGTCCTGATCAGTGGCAAGCAACGCGCCCTGAGCGAGGTTCCGTTGCCGGGAATGGCCAGTAACTGTATGTAGGGGAGAACCGGAAATCGGCCGCTCCGTCCATGGACCCGCGTGGCCCTGCAGCGGGGACCGGTGGACGATCAGCTAGGCCCCGAGCAGGGCCAGTAGAGCTTCCCGTTGCCCCCAGATCATGATGGCGCCGCTCACGGCCATGACGGCTATGACCAGTTGGCGGAACCGTCTGTCGCTCATGCCCGCCAGCAGGCGCTTACCCAGCCAGTTGGCGGACATGGCGCCGGCGCCGGCGGCCACGCCGTAGAGGAACAGGCGGCCGGTCAGCGCCCCGAAGGCGGCGTAGGTGCTGACCTTGACAATGTGCATGACGAAGGAGTTGAGGGACTTGGTGGCGATCATCCGCTCCTTCACCGCCCCGTAATTCAGGTAGAGCGGATTCAGCACGGGGCCCATGGTCCCGATGAGACCGGAGACGAAGGAGACACCCAGACCCACCGGGAGGAAGTACCACAGCTTCACCGGGAAGGACTTTCTCCTCTCACCGAGGCGGTATTGCCAGATGGTGCTCAGCAGGAAGAGTCCCAGCACGATCTGGAGCCATTCCGCCGCGATCTCGGCGAAGAGCCAGGCGCCGGCGAACGCACCCACCGCCGCCCCGGGCAGGTACCACCGTACTATCTGCCAGTCTATGCTCCGGCGGAACAGGTAGATCCTGGCGGGCTCGGCCAGCATGGTGGCCAGTGTGACCACCGGCGCCACGGCGGCGGCCCCGATCAGGAATCCCACGACTGGCACCAGGATGAGCGCGCCCCCGCCGCCCGCTACGGTGCTCACGGTCCACGCGACGAAGCCTGCCGCGGCCAGGTACAGGAAGGTCACACTTGGGAATTCCTCTTCGCGGTCATGGACCAATCAGCCCGCACGGCGATGGCCTGCACCCACACGTCCCGCTGCCGCCACAGCCCATCGTAGCACGAATCGTCGAGCCGACCCCGGAACCGCTGCCAGCCTGGCGGGCCCGACGCCGCGGGGCCAAACTCGATCTGCACCGCCCGGGTGTCCTTCCGCAGCCCGTCCCTGGTACTCTTGAGGACGGCCTCCTTCGCGGCCCAGATGGCGTTGGCGATGAGGGGCCGCTCTCCGGCAGGTGCTAGTGCCACCCGGTCAGCCTCGGCCGCCGTGAGGAAGGTTTCGATGAAGGCGGGGCTCCGGGGCTCGACGCGCTCGAGGTCGCAACCCACGGCCGCGGCGCTGTCGGCCAGCGCCGCCATGGCCAGACGGTGACTGTGGGAGATGGAGAGGGAGCAGGCCGCCGGCCGCCCGTCGATCCAGAGCAGTGGCGCGCCGTCTGCCGCCGCCAGGATCTCGACGGCGGCAGTCGGGGTCCCAGCCCGGATGGCATGCGGCCCATCCAACCCGTCCCGGAGGCGGGCCCGCCGAGCCAGCTTCTTCGCGGCCCAGCGTCCCAACTTCCAGTCCAGCGCCCGCTTCGCCACCTTCAGGCCCTGGACCACGGCTATCTCCCGGGCCGACAGCCAGTCATCGTCGTCCGGCAGCTCGGCCGGAGTGGCGAAGGCGAGCTGGACCGTGGCCGTCATCTCAGCGCGGCGAACGCCTCGACGGCCACCCGCGCCGGCAGCGCCGCCGTCCGGTACCCGCGCAGCACTATCAGCACGTTACCGCCGGCGTCCACCACGTCGATGTCGAAACCTTCGTCGCCTACCGCCGTCACCTCGGCCCTCACGCCGGGATCCTCGCCCGGCGATGCCGAGTGCAGCTCCAGGTGGTCGATGTGGTATGGCAGGCCCATCCGCTCCGCCTGGGCCAGCTCCGCCAGCCCGGCGGTCTGGAACGCCAGCTCAATCAGGCGGGGCCCGATGAGGAGCGGCGCTTCGCTCCCGGCCCGATCCACGGGCAGCTCGTCCTTGAGCCGGCCCATGACCGTGCCATCGACGCGCCAGGCCCGATCCAGGACCTGGTACGACGGGCCGTGGAAGTAGATACGGTAGATGTCCTCGGCGGTCACCGCCGTCTCCACATCCAGCTCCGGCTGGGGCCTGGTGAGCGACGGTGCCGGCGTGGCACCCGACAGCTCGACCCGGGCGCTGAAGTGCAGGGTAACCTCCGGCTCGTCCCGGCCGTGGAGCATCCGCTCGCCCACCAGCCGGCAATCGGCGACGGTCCGGCCGTCCTGCTGCCTGTACCGCACCAGCACCTCGAGGCGGCGAGGCTCGCCCCGGTAGAACTTGAACGGCGCGTGGAAGTCCACGTCGCTGAACGCTGACACGAAGTCGTCCGGGAACGGCAGCGTGGCGGCCTGCCCGAACAGCTCCAGCGCCATGACGCCGGGGAGCACGGGGACCCCGTTGATCTGGTGGTCGTCCAGGAACGGCTGCTGCGCCGGGTCAAGCTCGACCATCACCTGGAGGCCGTCGTTGACGGAGAAGGCGACAGCGGCGCCAGCGAGCAGACCTGCCTCGGGCGCGACGGCCACCCCACCCCCACCCCTGGCCACCCTCTCTTCGAGCATGGCGCCCAGGGCGCCCGCCACCACCACCTCGGTCGCGTCACCCGCAGCCAGCTCGCGACCGACCGCCGGGATGCCGTGCGCGGGCGGAAGCATATCGATGCCGGCGTTCTTCATGATGGTAGGGATGGATCCGCGGGACGCCATGCCGATGTCGGCCCAGGCGGTCCAGTCGATGGCGATGCCGCGGGACTCGGGGTCGCGGCGCTGGAAGGCGGACACGGCCTTGCACAGCAAGTCGTTGGCGGAGCTGTAGTCGGTCTGCCCGGCGTTGCCGAACCGGCCGGCAATGGAGCTGAAGGCCACCACCGCGCCGACGGGCGACCCGGCGAGACCGGCCATGACGTTGAACCAGCCGTCGGCCTTCACGTCGAAGACCAGGTCGAACTCCTCGGGCGACTTGTCTGGCAGTGCCCGGCTGATCTCGAGCCCGGCGGCATGGATGAACACGTCCACCCGCTCGTGGCCGCCGGTGATCTCCTTGCCGATGGCGAGGACGGCCGCCGGGTCCCGCAGGTCGACCCCGCGGTAGTGTGCCGTGCCACCTGCGTCCTGGACCGCACGGATGGCGTCCAGCGCCGCGCGGGCGCGCTCCAGGCGGGCCAGCTCCTGCTCCACCAGGGCTGGCGTGGCCCGCTTACCCGCCGCCTTCAGCTCGGCGAAGATCTCGCCCTTGAGAGCGTCCCGCTCCTCCTTGACCCGGGCGATGGCCAGGTCGTCGGCGTCCGGCTCCGGCGTCAGGTCCAGGAGCCAGAAGGTGCCCCGGGTGGCGGTGGCGAGGTCTGCCACTATAGCGGAGGTTATGCTGCCGGCCGCGCCCGTGACGACGAAGACCGGGTCCTGGCCCAGCTCCAGGGTCACAGCCTCGCCCACCGCCGCCTCGCCGGCCGCCTCCAGGGGCCGTTCCGCCAGCGAGACCTGCCAACGCAGGCCACCAGCGTGGCCGACCTCCACCGCGCCGGCGTCATACAGCGTCTCGGTGATCAGGGCATCCGCCACCTGCGCCGCGCTGGCGCCAGCCTCGAAGTCCACCGCCTTGACTACTGCATCCGGCTTCTCCCTGGCCAGGGCCTTGGTGAAGCCGGTGACGGCGCCCGCCAGCTCGTCGAGGGCACCATCTTCGTAGCCGTGGGAGCCGCCCAGTCGGGTAGCGGAGATGAGGAAGGTATCATCACCGCCGAGCCGTTCGTACGCTGCCCGGGCCAGCCGGTAGAGCGCCTTGACCCGCGCATCCACGGCCCGTTGCCTGACTTCGGGATCCAGCAGCTCCTCGTGGGCCACGGCTTCCAGGGCGGGCAGCCAGTAGACACCGCTGACGGCGCCGTCAGCGGCCGCCCTGGCCGCCGCGCCAGGCTCGACGGCCTCGACGTCTACGCCACGGGCTTCCAGCCGCTCCCTCAGAGCCGCGGCCACTCCGTCGTGGTCACCGACGACCAGGACGCGACTGCCCTCGGCCAGCGGCACGGCCGTCTGCCGGAAGAACTCCGCCCGGGGCCGCAACCGCGCCACGGGCACCCGGCGCCTGACCACCACATCGGAAGCGGGCGACTCCGCCGGCTCCACCCCCGCCGGGCTCTCGGCTTTCCCGTCGACCGCCGCTCCGCCGGCCGCCAGGTCAGGGCGCTTCTCGTGTACGAACTGGATGGCGTGAGCCAGGGTGGGGTAATCACGCAGGGCGATGTTCTCGTCCCGCTCGATGTGGTACTCCTCACGGATCGCGGCGAACATCTCCGCCTGCTTCACCGTGTCGATCCCCAGGTCCGCCTCCAGGTCCAGGT
>SLCC01000145.1 GCA_007126035.1 Gemmatimonadota bacterium | reverse complement strand
TGCTGGTCTCCGGCGCCGCATCCAGGGGCAGCGTGCTGATGGGAAAGCTGGCAGGTCGGTTCATGGCGCTCATGATCCCCCTCATAGCGGGACTGATGGCCGGGTCTCTGGTCCTGGCCCTGTCCCGGGACGTGGGCTGGGGCATCAGCGACACGGCGGTGCTGGTGATCCTCACGCTGGTCGCCATGCTGTTCCTGGCCGTCTTCGTCGCCCTGGGTCTGGTCGTCTCCGCCTGGACTCATACCACCCACACCTCCCTTGCAACGGGGCTCCTGGTCTGGGCGGTGTTCGTGCTCGTGGTCCCGAGCGTGGCACCGTACGCGGCAGCGGCCCTCTCGCCCACTGGGAATCTGGCGCTGCACCAGCGGGAACTGCTCGTCATCATGGATACGGAGCGGGACGCACTGATCGAGGAGCTACAGGCGGAGTGGCAGGCACCGCTCCTGGAGAGGCATCCAGAGGTCCGGGCCTACTACGAGCTGGCGCCGGATCAGCAAGCGGCGGCCAAGGCGGCCGACCCGGAGCTGGACCGGGTGGTGGCTCGGCTCTCGGCTATCGCGGACACCGCTATATGGGCGGCGAACCAGCGGCAGTTGGAGAAGCGGAACCGCCTGGACCGGGACTTCGGCGCGCGCAGTGAGGCCCAGATCAGGCTCACGAGCCGGCTCGCATCCGCGTCGCCGTACGCCGCGTTCGTGCTGGCCGGGCTCGACCTGTCCGAGCGGGGACCCCGGGCCCAGGCACGGCGAAAGCAGCAGCATCTCCAGTGGTTCGAAAGCACGTACCAGCCCTGGGTCTTCACCCTGGCCGATTCCCTGCGCACCGCTCACGGGAGCTTCGACACGAACCGCCGCACTGACCTGTCGAGCATGCCGGCCTTCGCGTATGCGAGCGAGCCGGTGCCGGACCGGGTCCGGGCGATGCTTCCGCCGCTGGGCTCCCTGACCGGCTTCGTCGCCCTCTTTATGTTCCTGGGTCTCGTGGGCTTTCGCCGTTACGACGTGAGATGACGCCATGTTGAGAGCCGCCCTCCGCAGGACCTGCACGCCGCGAGCCGTCGCCCTGATGACCCGCCTGCTGGTGATGACAATCCTTGCAGTGGCGGCACTGGCGCTGGCCCCGCAACACGTGGACGCCCAGGTCATCCAGGGCATGTACAACCCCCGGGACGACCAGTACCGGATCCTGGGGCTGGTCCGAGCCCAGGCCGAGTACGAGCGGGCGGAGGCCCAGTACAACCGGGCGCGGGAGCTGGCGGCGAAGAACCTGATCCCCGTCCAGGAGCTGGAGAACGCCCGCGCAGCGTTCGAACGGGCGAGGGTGGACTACCTCCAGCAGTCGCTCACCGTGGTGTTCGCCTCGCCGCACATCACCATCGACCGGGCAGTGAAGAGCCGGGGCGACCGTGGCCGGAGCGTGGTCCGGCTGACGCTGCGCAACACCACGGCGGGCGGCGTAGAGACCGGCCGCGTCGGTGACCTGCTGGACGACGAGCTGCTGGGCCGGCTCCGGCCCGACGAGATCTCGGACGTGTACGTGAGTCTGAAGGCGGAGCCGGGGCTGGGCGGCGCCATCATCTCGTCGCCCTACGAGCACCGCATCCCGGTCATGCGGGCGGGCGAGCCGGTGACGATCATCTTCGGCCTGCTCCGTGACGCGGACGACGTGGTGGTCTCGGTCCATTACGCCGGCAAGGTGGACGAGAAGACGATCTACCTGGAGAAGGACGCGTCGGCGAACATGGTCATGGCCCAGTCTGTCCAGTTCTCCCAGGAGGCGGACCTGGGCGGCCAGGCCATCTACGACCTCCAGCTGGAGCGCTTCACCGACGAGGAGCATGTCTTCCGTCTGGCGGCGCTGGGGCTGCCCCGGGACGTGCGCTACGAGTTCCGGGACCCGGAGACGGGGGCGCGGCTGAGCCAGATCCGGTTCCCCGAGGGCCAGAGCCAGCGGAGCCTGCAACTGGTGCTATCCCTGCCGCAACGCAGCGCCGCCGGTCTGGCCATGGACCAGCCCCTGCCCTTCCACGCCCTGGTCCTGGACCCGGCGGCGGACGCGGAGCTGGCCACCATCCTCACCGGCGACGGGGATCCTGCCCTCCGCCTGGACGAGCTCCGGGCGGGCCGTGCCACCATGGAGCTGGTCCCCCGCGGCGTGGGCCGGCTCCAGGTCCGAACGGCCAACCTGTTCCACGAGGTCCAGCGGGGCAACGTCGTCGACATGGAGGTGGACCTGCGCAACAGTGGCAGCCGCCGGCTGGACAACGTGCGCGTACAGGTCGAGACGCCCTTGCACTGGACTGCCCGGGTCGACCCCGAGTTCATCGCCGAGCTGCCGGTGGACGGTGAGCAGCGGGTGGCGATCACTCTCGAGCCGCCCATGGACGTGGCCGTGGGCGACTACGAGGCCCGGATCACGACCAGCTCCGCCGCCGCGGACCGACGGGTGGAGACGGAAGACACGCGGGTGCGGATCCACGTGGCGTCCACCACGAGCTGGTTCGTCACCGGCCTGCTCCTCATGCTCCTCGTGGGACTGATAGCTGGAGTGGCGGTGTTCGGTGCCCGGCTGGCGCGACGCTGAGCCACGTAGTACAACACAGATATGCGAATCGGGCGACGACGTCCGGGGGACCGAGACCACCGGCGGGTGCTCCACGAGTTCAGCCGCGCGCTGGCCCTGATCGTCGACCAGGACAAGCTGCACGGCACCATCATCACGCAGCTCCGGTCGGCCCTGAGCCTGGACCGGGTCCTGCTCTACCTGCGGGACGACGATGACGGGCCCTACCGACTCGCCGCCGCCAGGATGTCCGACGGCCAGGACATAGACGGCCAGGGGCCCCACGTCTCCTTCGCCCGCAACGGCCGGCTGGTCCGCTGGCTCCGGGTCAACGAGGAGCCGCTGCTGCTGGACTCGGAGCCGGGCGTCGTCGCCTTCCTCGACGCCCCGGAGCGAGCAGCGCTGGAGGACCTGGGCATAACCGCCTGCGTGCCGCTGGTCGCCATGAACCGCCTCACCGGGTTCCTGCTGGTGACACCGGAGCAGGGCCACCCCCGATGGCCCAGTCACGCCCAGCGGGACCTGCTGCTGGCCATGGCGGGACAGGCCGCCCTGGGCTGCGAGAACGCGGCGCTCACGGCGGAGCAACGGTCCCGCGTCCGGCGCATGTACCAGGCCGAGCGCCTGGCCACGGCGGGTGAGCTGGCCGCCGGCGCCGCCCACGAGATCCGGAACCCCCTCACCTCCATCCGCTCCGCGATCCAGTACATCCGTGGCGACTACCAGGAGGGTAGCGACCGGCACGAGCTGGCCGGTGACATCCTGGCGGAGGTGGACCGTATCGACGAGATAGTGCAGGGCCTGCTGTCTTTCGCCCGCCGGGAGGCGCCCGGCTTCGAGGAGGTGGAGCTGGCGGAGCTGGTGCGCCAGAGCACATGCCTCATCCGGACCCGGGCCCGGACCCAGGGTGTGGACGTGGTGGCGGCGACGCCCGACACCCTACCAGTACAGGCGGACCCGGGCCTCCTCCGCCAGGTCCTGCTCAACGTCATGCTGAACGCGCTCCAGGCCATGCCCGACGGCGGCGAGCTGCGGGTCTCGGCGGAGCGGGCCGGCCGGCAGGTCCGGCTCCAGGTGGCGGACACGGGGGACGGCATCTCCCGCGAGCACCTGGACCGGGTCTTCGATCCCTTCTTCACCACCAAGAAGACCGGCACGGGGTTGGGTCTGTCCATCTGCTACGGCATCGTGGAGCGGCACGGCGGTCGGATGGAGCTCGAGAGCGAGCCGGGGGCGGGCGCCGTGGTCACCATCCGGATCCCGGAGCGGCAGCGACCATGAGCGTGAGACTGCTGATAGTCGACGACGAGCCCACCATCCGCCGCGTACTCACATCCCTCCTGGAGGACGCGGGCTACCAGGTCCTGGCCGTGGGCAGCGGCGAGGAGGCCCGGGAGCGGGCTGTCGAGTTCGCCCCGGACGTGGCGCTCCTGGACCTGCGGCTCCAGGGCATGGACGGCGTGGCCACCATGGATGCCCTGCGCCAGACGCTGGACCCGTCGCCGCCCGTCATCATCATGACCGCCCACGGCACCATCGCCTCCGCCGTGGACGCCATGAAGCGGGGCGCCTTCGACTATATCACCAAGCCTTTCGACAATGACGAGCTCCAGCTGGTCATCGACCGGGCCCTGGAGGCACGGGACCTGGAACGGCGGGTCCAGGCGCTGGAGACCCAACTCGAGGAGCGGTTCCGGCCGGAGAACATGATCGGCCACTCCGCGGCCATGGACGCCGTCTTCCGCATGATCGATCGGGTCGGGCCGCTGGACACGGCCGTGCTCATAGCCGGCGAGAGCGGCACCGGCAAGGAGCTGGTGGCCCGGGCCATACACCGTCGCTCGAAGCGATCCGGCGAGGCTTTTGTGGCCGTCAACTGCGGGGCCATACCACAGACCCTGATCGAGTCCACCTTCTTCGGCCACGAGAAGGGCGCCTTCACCGACGCCCGGGCCATGCGGCGGGGCGCCTTCGAGCAGGCCCATGGGGGCACCCTGTTCCTGGACGAGGTGGGCGAGCTGTCGCCTGCGGCCCAGGCCAGCCTGCTGCGGGCGCTACAGGAAGGTGAGGTCCGACGCATCGGGTCGGAGACGGCGCTCAGCGTGGACGTGCGGGTCATAGCGGCCACTAACCGGGAGCTGGTTGAGGACGTGGATGCTGGCCGGTTCCGGAAGGACCTGTACTGGCGCCTGAACGTGGTGGGCATCCGTATACCGTCGCTCCGGGAGCGGCCGGAAGACGTGCCCCTGCTGGTGGACCACTTCATCGCACGCCACGCCAGCCGTATGGGCGTGGCGCCGCTGCCCGTCTCCGCCACCGCCCTCTCCCTCCTGGTGGGCTACTCCTGGCCCGGGAATGTGCGGGAGCTGGAGAACGCCCTGGAGCATGCGCTGGCCATGGCCGCCGGTCCGGAGATCGGACCCGGGGAGCTGCCACCGCGGGTGGCCGGACCGCTGACCGGCGCCGGCGGGCCCGGAACCCGTGCCGGCGAAGGCGACTGCGACGACGGCCGGGGCATGAACCTGCACGAGACAGTCTCCCGGGCCCAGAACGTTCTGGAGGAGCGCCTCATCCGCCATGCCCTGCGGGAGACGGGCGGCAACCGGACGCTGGCCGCAGAGCTCCTGGGCGTAAGCCGCAAGACCCTGTTCAACAAGATGAGCCAGCTGGGGATCACTGACTGAACAGCACCCCGGAGCTCGTCATCAGTCGTCGAATCCGTCGTCACGTTCGATCCCGCTCCGAGTGAGCCACTATGGAGGTACCCACCAGGTCTCCAGTGACGTTGATGGTGGTGCTGCCCATGTCGATCAGACGGTAGATCCCGCCCACGATCACCGCGATCTCCAGCGGCAGGTGGAAGGCCTGGACGAAGATCAGCGCTATGACCAGGCCTCCGCCGGGTATCCCGCCCGATCCTTCGGACAGGATCAGCCCCACCAACAGGATGGTGAGCATGGTGGGCAGGTCGAACGAAACGCCCACCGCCTGGGCGGTGAAGAGCAGCACGCTGGTCAGCATGATGGAAGTGCCGTCCTTGTTCAACTGCGCGCCCAGCGGGAGCGTGAAGGAGTAGATGCTCTCCGGCAGCTTCAAC
The DNA here is from genome assembly GCA_007126035.1 of Gemmatimonadota bacterium. Lineage (GTDB taxonomy): Bacteria > Gemmatimonadota > Gemmatimonadetes > Longimicrobiales > RSA9 > SLCC01. The sequence continues at coordinate 212 of SLCC01000145.1, read as the reverse complement.
CGCTTGCCCGCCATCTCGAGGGCCACGGCCAGGCTCGCCAGGCTGCTGCACGTGGCGACGGCCGTGGCGTAGAGGGGACCGGTCCGCTTGAGGAAGTCCAGGGGGCGGTACTCCGTGAGCGCGGAAAGCAGGCCCATCTGGATCAGGAACATGCAGGCCTGGGCGCTCCAGATCCCGAGGAGGAAGAGGGCCAGGGGACCGAACAGCTGTGA
>SLCC01000213.1 GCA_007126035.1 Gemmatimonadota bacterium | reverse complement strand
TGCGCGCCTCCGGCAAGGCGCGCCGACGCAGGCATAGCAACGCTATTCCGAGGAGGCGTAACGCCGCAGGGGGCGCGTAGGCGCGCTCGAATGCCATCGGAACTTCGGATTCGGTCCACTACTAGAGGGCGGCGATGTTGACGGGCCCGCAAAGCGGCGACAGCCAAGACGGGCCCCCGCCGCAGTTCCCTGGCGGCGGGGGCCCGTCCCGCTCGAGGCTACAGACGGCGGTCCCGGCCCCTCTTGATCGCCAGTGCCTCACGCAGCCGCTTGACCGTCTGCTCTTCCCTGCGGTACTGGCTCAGGAGGATCTCCACGGCCTCCTCGCGGCCGTTGTCCTGGGCGTCGGAGATGAGACGACTGTACCGGGCCAGAGCGTCGATATGCTCATCGAGCTCCCGCTCCAACGGGTGTTGTCCGGAGGAACTCCAGTCTGCCTGCTCCCAGAACGTGTCCAGGCCGGGCCTGCGCGGATGATTCATTTGCACCTCCCGGTCTCGAGTTGCCGAATGAGCGGGCCCGCCTCCCCGTGCGGGGGTGCGAGCCGACCGATCCTGAAACGGTGCAAGGGGTGTTCCGGGATCCTGCTGCTGGGGCCAGGACTCCGCGCGTCGGCCTTCTTCTTGCTCTACCCGGTGGACGAACAGTCGAGTCTGCTCGGAACGGTCCGGTGCCGATCCCAGGCTCTGAACGGGCCTCAGGGCTCGAGACGCAACACCCACCGGAAAGGGAGATGGAGGTAATGACGAGGAAGCTGATGACGCTGGGTATCATGGTTGCGATAGCCGGTGCGGCTGCATGCGAGCCGCGCGACGAGCCCGTCTTCGAGGACGATTTCCGGTTCGAGGAGCCGCCACCGGCCACGCCGGCGCCGGCGCCGGCGGACACGCCCAGGGACCCGGCCATGGACCCGATGGCGCCGCCACCGCCGCCGGACACGCCGCAGCAGCAACAGCAGCCAACAGGCCGATAGACCAGCGCGCTCGGCTGGTCCCGCCCGCAGGGGCCAGCCGGGGGAGTGCCAGGGTCCGGGCAGGGTCTTCCCTGCCGGGCCGCCCCCCGTACATCACCTGGCCATGGCCAGGCGCTTCTACAATCGGATACGGGTGGGCGTCACAGTGCCCAGTCCACCACACCCCGCCCGGCTCTTTCCAGCAGCTCGTTGGTGCGGCTGAAGATCCGGCTACCGAAGAAGCCTCGCCTGGCCGATAGCGGCGACGGGTGGGGCGCCTCGATGATGGCGTGGCGTGCTGTGTCCACACGGTGGCCCTTCTTCTGGGCCTGACTGCCCAGGAGCAGGAACACGGTGCGGCCCCGGTTGGCGTTGACCAGGTCTATCACCCTATCGGTGAACTCCTCCCACCCCTTCCCGGCGTGGGAGCCGGGCTCTCCGGCGCGCACGGTGAGGACGGTGTTGAGGAGCAGCACGCCTTCTCGCGCCCACGGCTCCAGGTTGCCCAGGTCCGGGATGGGCAGGCCGGTGTCCTGGTGCAGCTCACGGAAGAGGTTCCGCAGCGACGGCGGCGGCGTTATCCCCCGAGGTACCGAAAAGGCCAGTCCGTGGGCCTGCCCCGGCTGGTGGTACGGGTCCTGGCCCAGCACGACCACCCTGACCCGCCGGATGGATGTCAGCTCGAGGGCCTTGAATACCTGCTGCCGGGGCGGAAACACCTGCGCGGCGCGGTATTCGCCGTCCAAGAACGCCTCCAACTCGAGGAAATACTCCCGCTCCCGCTCCACCTGGAGCGCCGGCCAGCCGCCAGGCAGGGGCGGGAGGACGGAGTCGCGGAGCTCAGGAGCTATGGGCCACCTCTGTCTGCGCCAGACACGCCACCGCCATGAGTGCCAGGACGCGGAACGGTACCGCCACTAGTGGACCGTCCTAGCCGGCGCTTGCTCCGCCAGGAAGCTTCAGCCAAGAACGTTGCCGGGTAGCGTTTCGGGGACGAACCGGCGAGCGGCCATGAGGTCTTCATCATCCAGATTGGCCAGGTCCGCCTCCCCTTCCAGCTCCATGGCCCGATGACCACGCCGCGGCCAACCCACCACCAGACGGTTCGTGCAATGGTCCACTCCCTCGATACCCACATGGCGACGGGATGGCTCCCGGTCCGCCAGCAGCTTCGGCAGGCGCGTCAGCTCCAGCAGCTCCGTCAGCACATCCGGGTCCAGGGACCGCAGCCGCTCCGCCAGGAGGTCAGGCTGCTCCCGCCGCAGAATATCGAGACGTACCGAGGCCCGCCGGGCAACTTCCTTGGCCACCTGCCTGTCGAGGGGATCGGACATCGTACCTCCAAAAAAAAGGAGGGCGCCGCGCATCAGCTGCGGCACCCTCGCCTTCGACCGCCCCCAGAGGGGCGTAATGCTTCGCCTAGAAATATGTATCCCCCCCGTTCCGGGGACAAGGACCATCGGCCCATTCGCCCGGCGTGCGCCACATCAGGTCACGGCCACGGGGGGGCTGTCGGGGATCTCCTGACCCCGGAACACGCCCTGGGCACTCGGACCTGACCCCCTTGTCAGGGGTAATCCTCCCCGGATGATCAGGGGCGATGAACGGGAACTGCCGGACGCACGCTATAATGAGGATCCTGGTAGTCGAAGATGACCGGAAGGTGGCCAGCTTCCTGGAGCGCGGGCTCCGGGAAGAAGGCTACGCCGTGGATGTGGCCCACGAGGGTGGGGACGCCAGCCTCAAGGCCCACGTGTACGACTACGACATGCTGGTCCTCGACGTCATGCTCCCGGGCAAGACCGGCCTCGAGCTGGTACGGGAGCTCCGCCGCGAGCAGCGGAACACCCCTGTGCTCCTGCTCACCGCCCGTGACTCGAAGGACGACATCGTCCGTGGCCTGAACGCGGGCGCGGACGACTACCTGACCAAGCCCTTCAGCTTCGACGAGCTGCTGGCCCGGGTCCGGGCCCTGCTCCGGCGGGGCGGTGCGGCGAGGCATGAGCGGCTGGTGTATGGGGATGTGGAGCTGGACCATCTCAAGCACACGGCCACCCGGGGCGGCCGGGACCTGGGGCTGACGCCCAAGGAGTTCCAGCTCCTGAAGTACTTCCTCCTCCGGCCCGAGGAGGTGGTCCGGCGGACCGAGCTGCTGGAGAAGGTCTGGGACCTCCAGTTCGACCCCATGAGCAACGTGGTGGACGTGCATGTGGGGAATGTCCGCCGCAAGCTGGGACGGCTGGGTCCGCCGCTGATCCATACCGTGCGCGGAGTGGGCTACATCCTTCAGGACTCGTACGCCGGGGCTGACGAATGAGGCGATCGCTCCGTTTCCGACTGGCCGTGCGTATGGCCCTGGCCATGACGGCGGCACTGGCCACCATGTCCATCGTGGGGCTGGTCTGGGCTCGTAACTTCCTCGACCGTGAGCTGAACGCGAACCTGCTCAACGTGGCATCGATCCAGGCCAGCGCCCTGACCGAGCAGCCGTCGGGCGCCATGGAGTTCCACGAGTGGGACCTGACGCCCGAGGAGGCGGCCCAGGTCCGGGAGCTGAACCGTTACGCCCAGGTCTGGGACGCGGGAGGAGAGAGCCTGCTCAGAACCCAGTACATAACCCGGGACCTGCCCCTGGATACCGCCGCTCTCCGAACCGCAGCGGGGATGCAGCTCGTCATGACGGAGCAGACCTTCCAGGGTATGCCCATCCGCTCCCTCTACTACCCCCTGGAGCGCATGGGACACCTCCACGCCCAGCACGTGCTACAGGTAGCCGCGCCCCTCACCGGACGAAACGAGATGCTGCGCCAGTTGGTCTGGCTCCTGGCAGGCATAACGGTCCTGTCCGGTGCCGCGACGTTCCTGGGCGGCTGGTGGCTCGCCCTCCGGGTGGTCAAGCCCGTGCACGAGATCACCGACCAGGCCGAGTCCATCCGCGCCGGGACTCTGGATCACAGGATCGTGGCCGACGCCGATTCCCAGGAATACGAGAGCCTGGTCAGGGTTCTCAACTCCATGCTCGAGAGACTGGCCAGCTCCTTCGAGACCCAGCGCAGGTTCACCGCTGACGCGAGCCACGAGCTCCGCTCCCCACTCACCGTGCTCAAGGGGGAGATCGAGCTGGCCCTGAGACGGGACAGGGAGAAGGCTGAATACCGACGCGTCCTGGAGAGCAACCTCCAGGAGGTGAACCGCCTGACCCGCCTGGCACAGGACCTCCTTACCCTGGCCAGGTCCGACGCTGGCGTGATGCAGCCGCGATTCCAGTCCACAGACATGATAGCCCTGGCCAACACCGTCCTGCGACGGCTCAACGGCCGGACCGACGAGCGGAGGGTGAGCATCACCCTGGAAGGGCCGGAAGAGTTGACAGCCCTCGTGGACCCCGGCCTCTTCGAGCAGCTGCTCTGGAACCTGGTGGACAACGCCGTCAAGTTCTCTCCGCACGACGGCAGCGTACAGGTGCGGATACGGCAGGACGGGGAGGGCCTACGCCTCCAGGTCGCCGACCAGGGGCCGGGCTTAGGCCCGGATGAGCTGCCCCACGTCTTCGATCGCTTCTACCGCGTGGACCTCGCCCGGACCTCCGGTGAGCAGGGCGGGACCGGACTGGGACTGGCAATCGTCAGGGCAATCGCCGAGGCCCACGGTGGCAGCGTCAGCGCCGGCCAGAACTCCGACCGCGGGGCCCTGTTCACCGTGGCCATGCCACTGGTACCCGGGGCCCAGCACCCAGGAGGAGGTACAGTGGCCGACTCCGGGCCCATGGCGGCCCTGTGACCACCGGTCCGGGAGCGACTCTACCTGTGTCCCACCCAGAGGGCAGGAGCTGATGCGGATCCCCGTAGATATCAGCAACCCCGCGCGCGAGGCCGTGGCACAGGCGGCGGAGGTGATCAGGACCGGCGGCCTGGTGGCCTTCCCCACCGAGACCGTCTACGGGTTGGGGGCCAACGCCCTGGACGTGGCAGCCGTGCAGCGCGTCTTCACGGCCAAGGGCCGACCACCCCACAACCCCTTGATCGCCCATGTGGCCGACCAGCATGGCGCAGCGGACCTGGTGACCGTCTGGCCGGAGTCCGCCGCACGGCTGGCCGAGGCCTTCTGGCCAGGCCCTCTGACGCTGGTTCTCCCCAGGTCGGCCATCGTGCCCGACCTGGTGACCGCAGGCCTGCCGGAGGTGGCAGTGCGCGTGCCGGCCCACCCCGTGGCTCTGGCCCTCCTGAGGGCCGCTGAGCTGCCCATAGTGGCCCCCAGCGCCAATCCCGCCGCCGCCATCTCGCCGACTACCGCCGACCACGTGGAGAGGAACCTGGGCAGAGCGGTGGACCTCATACTGGACGCCGGACCCACTCGCCTCGGTATCGAGTCCACCGTCATCGACCTGTCCCGGGACCCGCCCCTCCTGCTCCGGCCCGGCGCACTGCCCACCAAGAGCATAGAAGCCATCACCGGACCGCTCGGTCGGCCAGGGCGCGGCACGACAAAGGAACGCCACGCGTCCCCGGGCATGCGCGCGCGACACTACGCTCCCCGCGCTACCCTGGTCGTATTCCGCCCCGACGAGCGGGCCGCCGCGAACGCCATCGCCCGGCGGGCCGCCACAAACGGGCAGACCGTGGGTGCGCTACTGCTGGAGCCGCTGAACGGCCTGGAAGCGTCACCAGACCACCAGGTCATCATGCCCCATGACCCGCAGGCGTACGCCCACAGACTCTACGCGGAGTTGCACCGGCTGGACGACCTGGGATGTGACCTGATCCTGGCGCAACAGGTGCCGGACCGACCGGGGTGGGAAGCCGTACGCGACCGGCTGACCCGGGCCTCCGCACCGGAAACGGACCTGGACTAGTAGTCCCTCACGATGGTTCTGACGAGCACCGAGAGCGTCGAAGCGCCGCGCTGGCAAGGCGCGAAGCCGAGGAATAGCAG
>SLCC01000082.1 GCA_007126035.1 Gemmatimonadota bacterium | reverse complement strand
GCTGGAGCAGCGCGTGGTCGCGCTGGAAGAGCGCATGGCCGCGCTGGAAGAGCGCGTGGCCGCCATGGAACTTCGCTTCGAGGAGCGCTTCATCTCGCTCGAGGAGCGGTTCCGGGTGCTGAACGACCGGGTGGCCAGGATCGAGCGGCGGCTGGCGGCGTAGTTATGCGCTTCCGGCTCATGTTTGCCTCCCGCTAACGAAGCGTTTAGGTTGGGAGGGCCGCCTCTCCTCAACGACTCAGACGTGCCGTGATACTCCGCCGAAGCCAGCGACCACGTTCACCCACCAGGACCATCATCACGCGGAAAGCGATTGATGTGACCAACACCCCCTGGCTGGCGCTGGTCGGGGCGCTATTCCTGTTATTCCCATACCGGGGATGGCGGTTCCCTCACCCACTTCGAGGGCGGTGGCAGACCGGAGGCGGCCCTGGACGCCTTCATCCCCTGGATAGAGTCGGACTTCCGGATCGAGCGGACTGAAGAACTGAACAATGCAGGAGGTATTCTTGATGTCGAGAATGAGCTCCATCGTGTCGCTGACGACAACGTTTCTCCTCCTGAGCCTGTCGCCGGCACTGGCGCAGACGGTTGCCGACGGCGAGGACCACCCGCTGATCTCCCGCTACGAGGGGTCGGAGCTGGTCCGGCACGCGACGGCGGAATTCGATGAGTACGTGCTGCCCACCGGTCCCGTAGAGGGCTTTGCCACCAACGCCCGGCTGACGGATTCCCTGGTGGTGGAGGGCACGGTCACCCAGCTCCAGTACGAGGTGGAAGGCCGGTCCACGCTGGAGGTCTTCCGCAACTACGAGGCGGCCCTGAAGCGGGCGGGTTTCGAAGAGCTGTTCGCCACGCAGTCCCGGCAGTTCATGGAGATCGCGGCCTGGGTGCAGGGTTTCTTCGACCAGCACAGCGGGCAGCGGTGGGCCAGCATGAGCAACCCGCGGATGGCTGGCGACGACTTCCGCTACCTGGCGGCCCGCCTGGAGCAACCGACGGGCGACGTGTACGTGTCGCTCTACGTGACCACCGGACACACCACGCTGACCCAGCTGGACATCATCGAGGCCGCGCCCATGGAGGTGGGCCGGGTGACCGTGGACGCGGACTTCCTCCGTGACCGTCTCGAGAACGTCGGGTTCGTGGCGCTCTACGGGATCCACTTCCGCACCGACGCCGCGGAGATGACCGAGGAGTCCCGCCCGTCCCTGGACGCTATCGCCGAACTGCTCCAGCTCCGACCCGACCTGGACCTCTACGTGGTGGGCCACACCGACAACGTGGGCCGGTTCGAGTACAACATGGACCTCTCCCAGCGGCGGGCCGAGTCCGTGGTCCGGGAGCTGGTGGCCCGGTACGGGATCGGCGAAGACCGCCTGCGCCCGGTGGGCGTGGGACCCGTCTCGCCCGTCGCCGGCAACCACACGGGTGAGGGGCGGGCCCAGAACCGTCGGGTCGAGCTCGTCCTGCGGTGAGGGAGGCCGAACGATGACGATGCGACGGGCCCGGCCGGTACTTCCGCTCATCCTGCTGGGATACGCGCTGGGCGGATGCGCGGGCGGAGAAGAGGCGGAAGCCCGGGCAGGGCTCGCAGGCGGGGCCGAGCCGGCGGCCATGGCGTCCGGAGCTGCCGCCGCGGAAGACCCCTACATGGGTCGATGGCAGGGAACGCTCCACGGAATAAGCATCGAGGAGACGCCGGGCGAGCGGTGGACGACGGAGCTCGAAATCCGTCTGGTCAATGTGCGGATCTCCGCAGGTGACCCGCCGGAGGTCTCCGCCTGGGCGGAGGGGAGCTACTCGACCCCGCAGTGGGAATCCAGCGTCCCCGATATCACCAAGACCTACGAGGTGGAGACGCCCACCACCACCGGCGTGATGGCGGGCCATCTCCACCGCGACCCGGACGGCACCTGGGTCGCCCTGGACCGCCGGGAGCTGCTACCCGTCGTCCGGACCGAGACCATCACCGCACCGGGCTCCCGCTGGGTGGGGCCCGCGGTCGACGACCTCCTGGGCACCCAGTTCGACGTCCTGCCGCCATCCCCCGCCCTCTCCCTGGATGCCCGCCGGGAAGAGGACGTTCTGTACCTCGAGAGAACCTTCGATGACGAGCTGGGCGTGCACCGCGCGGAGATCGAGGGCGTCCTCTACCGGGTCGGCCAGGAAAAGGTGACCCCGCCCGACTGGGGCGACACGATCCGGACGGACGAGCACACCCGCAAGCAGGTGACCCTCTCCGAAGACGTGGAGCTGGTGCTCAACACCAACTCCAAGATCGTGTTGGACCCGGAGGAGCAGGCGCTGCTCGACCTCTTCTATGGAGAGATGCGCGCCACGGTCCGGGGTCTGAGCGACGAGCAGCTCCAGATCCGCACGCCCCAGTCGGTGGCCGCCGTCAGGGGCACCGAGCTCGAGGTGCGGGTCCAGGAGGACGGGACGACCACGGTCCGGGTCATCGAGGGGGTGGTGGAGCTTTCCCACCGGACCCACGGCGGCACAGTGGAGCTACGGGCCGGACAGCGCGCGACCGTGGCGCCGGGCGCCCCCCTGCCGACTCCCGAAGCCAGCGAGCTGAATCCGCTATCCTTCTGGTGGCGATGACACACAGGTTGCCGGGCGCGCCCGTCCCCGAGCAGCGGGCCCGGCTACCCCCTCAAATACTCTGCGTTCTCCGTCTCCTCCGCCGTTCTCTGCGTCAAGTCGTCCTCCACCAGCCCGTCACCAGACGACGACGAAGGCGAACCACCAGCCGGCCAGGTGGATGGCATCCAGCACGGCGTATAGCTGGCCGTTCTCCTCCTCGAGGACGCAGAAGATCTCGTTCTCGAAGTCCGTGTTGATCACGTACCAGTACCAGACGTCGTCGGCGATGTAGCAGGTGAGGTGCGGCGGGTCGTCGATCGTGCCCGCCTCGGCCGGCAGCAACACCTCGCCCCAGCCCGTCTCGTCCAGGATATCCATGTAGGTGAACCGATTCACCTCACCGGGTGGCCCCGGCGGGCCGGGCGGCCCCACCGGCCCGTCGCAGGCCAGCGCCGCCAGCGGCAGCAGGAAGGCCAGGGCCAAGACTCGAGCGATACGGTTCATTCCGGGTCCTCCCGCGGATCGGTAGCGTGAGCCGCGACAGTACGGCCGGAGCGGCGCCGGGGCAAGGCCGACCCCTGGTGAGGTGGGCGGTGCGCTCACAGGTACTGGAGCGACCCGCCCAGGGCCGACCATTCCTCGTTCAGCCCGTCCAGCCGGGCCATGTCCTCGTCCAGGAGCTGGAAGCGGAAGGCCCCCAGGTTCTCCTCCAGGTGGTCGCGGCGATTGGCCTTGGGCAGTGGCGGCGTCCCCTTCTGGAGTGCCCAGCGGAGCAGGACCTGGGCCGGAGTGACGTCGTAGCGCCCCGCCACCTGCTGGAGCCGGTCGTCGTCGAGCCGCTCAGCCCGGGTGAGGGGGCTGTAGGCCTGGATCACGATGCCGCGACGCTGGCAGTAGTCGAGCATGTCCTGGCTCCAGCCGAAGGGGGTCCACTCGATCTGGTTGACCACGGGCACCTCGCCCACGGCCTCGATGAGCTCCTCGGTCTGCCGGCTGGTGTAGTTGCTGATGCCGATGTCGCGGACGAAGCCATCGTCGCGGGCCCGGACGAGCCCTTCCCACAGCTCGGTGCCGACGCCGGCAGGTGGCGGGCGATGGATGAGCACGAGGTCGGCATAGTCCTGCCGCATCTCGTCCAGGTAGCGACGGGTGGCGTCGTAGGCGTCGTCGTCCTCCTCCACCTTGGCGACCAGGAAGAGCTCGCCGCGCGGGATGTCGGTGCGGGCCAGACCATCACCGATGCCGGGCTGGCTGCCGTAGTCGACGGCGGTGTCGATCATCCGGTAGCCCAGGTCCAGGGCGTGCAGGACGGTGCCGGCGGTGTCGCGGGTCAGCTCCCAGCTGCCCAGGCCGAGGACGGGCATCTCCCGGCCGGTATTCAGCGTGACGGTCGAGCGAGGGTGCATGTGGACCTCCTCCGTCGTCTCGGGTTCGGGGTCGGTGTCGGCGGCCGGACGGAAGGGACGTCAAGGACCGGGCCAGCTCGCCACGATCTCCGTCTCACCGCTGTGCCCGGTGCTGGCCAGGATCCGGTAGCGGTAGCCCAGCTCGGCCAGCAGCTGGAGGCAGGGCTCGTGGGTGGGGCCGTGCGTGGCCAGGACCAGCCGCGGGCGCTGGCGCTCCAGGATGGTGGCGGCGCCCCGGAGCACGCCCAGCTCGCCGCCCTCCACGTCCACCTTCAGGACGTCCACGCGGGGTAGCTCGCCGCTGCGGTGCAGGTCGTCCAGGGCCACGACCCGCACCGGCAGATCACCGTCAGGCGACAGGTGGCCCGTACCGGTGCCGACACGGCTCTCGAAACGGCCCGACCCGCTCGCCTCGCCTACCGCCGCACGCACGGGTCGCACGTTGTCCAGCCTGTTCAGACGGACATGGCGCAGCAGCAGCTCGTAGTTCAACGGCCGAGGCTCGAACGCATGAACACGGCCGGTGGGGCCGGCACCGAGGGCTGCGATGGCGGTGAAGTAGCCCATGTGCGCCCCGATGTCGCATACCACGTCGCCCTCTCGCACCAGCTCGGCCAGCGCTTCCGCCTTCGGAGGCTCGTAGCTGCCCAGCAGGAAACGGCTGCCGGTGGCCACCGACCAGCGCAGCCCCTTCAGCGGGCCCGCGCGGATCGGGAGGGCCAGCGGCTGGACCAGGCGGACGACGGCGTGGCGAAGCGGTATGGGAAACCTCATCATCTGCACCCGGGTTGCGGAATCCGCAACCTGGCTATGGGGCCATGTCGGCGGCGCCCGCGGCGATCTCGATGGTCCTGGTGTCGGGGCGCAGGAAGACCGTGAGGTGGTAGCGGCCGGCGGGCAGGCTGTCGCCCAGCACCTCGTGGGCCCGGACCCGGGTCTGGTGGCGCTCGATCTGGCCTGGCTCGAGGACGTGCTGCACCAGGACCTGGGCGCAGGCGATGACGCGGGCCTGGTCCCAGTCGGGCGGCGGCGTCCGCTCCTCGTCGCGATAGCCACGGAGCAGGATGACGCAGGCGTCGGGGAACGTCACCTCGACCCGCTCCCGGGTCACGTTCTCCAGCTCCAGGTCGGCCTGGATCGTGACGGGATCCGTCTCCACCACCTGTGTGTCGACCCGGTAGGCGATGCCGTCCACCACCATGTCGCCCAGCTCTTCCGGCGGCGGCGGCGGCACGGCCGGGCAGGCCGCCATTGACATGGTCACCAGCAGGGCGCCGGTGCTGGTCGTCCGCAGGTGAGTGCCGATCATCCCATCCCCCTGGTCAGAGCGAGAGCCGCGTCCCCACCGGTCCGGTGGACACGGCTTCACCGGGCGCAAGATGAGAGCCAGGGCAGGTCTTAACGATGCGGGCGCGGGGCGAGTCTGGTCCTGTGCGGGGGTCATGGATCTCGAGGGCAAACGGGGAAATCCACAATGACAGAGCAACGCTTCAGCTTCAAGGCATTCATCTCCTTCGCGCTCCTGGTCGGGGGCATCATCGTCGCCACCGCGGGCGTGGTGCTGTACGTGGCGCCGCCCGGTCGGGTGGCCAACATGATCGACTGGCGGTTCCTCGGCCTCAGCAGAACCGAATGGGGAGCCATCCGCACCATCTTCGCCCTCTTCTTCATCGTCGCCGCACCGATCCACCTCTACTTCAACTGGGGCGTCTTCAAGACCTACCTGAGCCAGCGGGCAGCGGCCAGGAAGGCCAGGCGCTGGGAGCTGGGCTCCGCCGTGGTGATGGTGGCCCTGGTCTTCGGGCTGACGCTCCAGGGCGCGCGACCCTTCTCCAGCATCATCCGCTTCGGCGAGCGGGTCAGCGCCTCGTGGACCGTGCCGGACAACGTGCCCCAACCCGCCCAACCGACCGACCGCCAACCCGCCACCGC
>SLCC01000015.1 GCA_007126035.1 Gemmatimonadota bacterium | reverse complement strand
TCCGCTTTCCGGCCTTTCCGCTTTCCGGCCTTCCCGCTTTCCGGCCTTTCCGGGGGTTTGATCTATCGGCCGGCGACTGCCAGCGCCTCGATAGCCGCCTCGATGCCGTCGTCGTCGATGTCCATGTGGGTGACGGCTCGGATCCGCCGGGCGGCGAAGGGGATGACGAGGACGCCCTGTTTGGCGAGGCGCTCGGCGACGGTCTGAGCGTCGGGCGCGTCGGGCGCCAGGTCCATCATGACGATGTTGGTGTCTGGCGTGGTGGCGGAGAGGCGTGGGAGTACAGCGGCGGCCTGGGCGAGGCGTCGGGCGCGCCGGTGGTCGTCTGCCAGGCGGTCCATGTGGTGATCCAGGGCGTGGAGTCCCGCGGAGGCCAGGATGCCGGACTGACGCATGGCTCCGCCCATGCGCCGTCGTATGCGCCATGCACGGTCCATGTCCTCGGCGGTCCCTGCCAGCAGGGACCCCACGGGGCAGCCCAGGCCCTTGGAGAGGGCTACCATGACGGTGTGGGCGGGGGCGGCGAAGTCGGCGGGCGCCACGGCGGCGGCGGCGCAGGCGTTCCAGAGCCGGGCGCCGTCCATATGGACGGGCAATCCGTGCTCGTCGGCCACGGCCCGGATCTCCCGGAGCGTGTCCAGGGGGGTGACCTTGCCGCCGGCGGTGTTGTGGGTGTTCTCGACGCAGACCAGCGACGTCTGGGGCTGGTAGCGGTTGCCCACGGGCCGGATGGCCGAGCGGACGTGCTCGGCGGTGAGGACGCCGTCGGGGGTGGGCACACCCCGGAGCTGGACGCCGGACCATGCGGCGGCGCCCGCCTCCTCCCACTGGAGGACGTGGGCCAGGGCCTCGCAGACCACCTCGGTCCCGGACCGGCCGTGCAGGGCGATGGCGGTCTGGTTCGCCATGATCCCGGTGGGGAAGAGGAGGGCGGCCTCCTTGCCCAGCAGCTCGGCCACCCGATCCTCCAGACGCTGGACGGTGGGGTCGTCGCCCAACTGGTCATCGCCCACCTCCGCGCTGGCGATGGCCTCCCGCATGGCCGGCGTCGGCCGGGTGACCGTGTCGCTGCGCAGGTCGATCACCCGGCCGTCGTCGCTCATCCTACCTGGCCCGGGCGTAGCGCTCGGCCACGGCGTCCCAGTTGACGGTGCCCCACCAGGCGCTCAGGTACTCGGGGCGCTTGTTCTGGTACTTGAGGTAGTACGCGTGCTCCCACACGTCCACGCCCAGGATCGGCGTGTCGCCATTCATGTAGGGGCTGTCCTGGTTCGGCGTCGAGTAGACCTTGAGCCCGCCGCCGGCGCCCACCACCAGCCAGGCCCAGCCGCTCCCGAACTGCGTTGCGCCCGCGTTGTTGACCTTCTCCTTGAAGTCATTGAACGAGCCGAACGCGCTGCGGATGGCGTCGCCCAGCTCGCCGCCAGGCTCACCACCACCGGCCGGGCCCATGATCTCCCAGAACAGGTTGTGGTTGGCGTAGCCGCCACCGTTGTTCCGGACGGCGGTGCGGATGTCCTCGGGCAGGCGGTCGATGTCCCGGAGGATGTCCTCGATCTCCTTGTCCCGCCACTCCGAGTGCTTGCCGACCGCCTCGTTCAACTTGTCGGTGTACGCCTGGTGGTGGCGATCGTGGTGGATCTCCATTGTGCGGGCGTCGATGTGTGGCTCGAGTGCGTCGGCCGCGTAGGGCAGGTCCGGCAGCTGGAACGGGTGTGCCATGGCTCCTCCTGAAGTGCTTCTGTCACGAATTGGTTGTCAGCCTCTGACGTAGGTTAGGCAGCCGGAGCGGGTCCGCAAGGCGCGTTCCTATTCGGCATTGCCCGCTTGAGACCCCGTCAGCTCGTGGCCGCACTCGGTGCAGAAATGGCTGCCCGACTTGTTGGCGGCGCGACAGCGAGGGCAGACGGTGCCGGCGGCGACGGCGTCGCGGTAGCGCTGGAGGTCGGCTTCGAAGGCGGTCCAGTCCCGGTAGCGGGAGACGCCGGCGATGAGCGGGAAGGCCACGGCGGTCAGCACCAGCAGGCCCAGGAGGGCGACGACGAGGAGTTCGGTCATATCCTGCTCACACCATGCATCTCATCGAATGTGATGTACGAAGACCAGGCCCAGCCCCACACCGGCCAGGTTCCAGGCCATGTCCCGGAGGCTGAACCAGCGGCCGGCACGGGCATCGCGGATCTCCTTGCCCACTCCCGCGCCGATGGCGGCGGCGGCGGCGGCAATGCTGGCCGGGTCCGGGTCCAGGACAAAGCGTGCCCCGCCGTACGAGAAGGCGGTGGCGGCGAACGACATGGCGAAATGCTGGAGCTTGTCCTCCGCCAGCCACGGGTCCCGCTGTCCGGGTGAGGACGGCAGGATCGGGCTGCTGGCCGGGCTGCTGGCCAGGCTGCTGGCCGGAGCCGGTGCGTCGGCGGGCACGGTGTCGGCGAACACGGTGTCGGCGGGCGGATCTACGTGCGGTCCGGCGCAGGCCAGGGCCAGGACGAGGGCGACGGCGCTCCCGATCACGCTCCTCCTGCCGCCAACTCGATGGCTCGACGGACCGCCTCGTCGCCCGTCCTCGCCACCGGGAGGCCCAGATCGGCGGTTCGGTGCGGCCTCAAGAGGACGACTGGCACGCCCACCTTCCGGGCGAACGCCACCTCGGACAGGGTGCCCCACTCGCCGCCGATGGCGATGAGTGCGTCGGCGGTGCGGGCCACCAACACGTTCCGGCCCTCGCCCAGCCCCGTGGGCAGCGGGATCTGAATGAACTGGTTGGCGTGGCGGGGGTCCGAGCCTGGCAGGAACCCGATGGTGACGCCGCCCGCGTCGGCGGCGCCCCGAGCCGCGCCCTCCATGACGCCACCCAGCCCGCCGCACAGGAGGATCGCCCCGGCCTCGGCCACGGCGTGGCCCACGTCCCGGGCCAGTGCCATCAGCTCATCGTCGCAGATGCCGGCGCCGGCGACGGCGATGCGGAGCGGCGGCCAGCGCTCACTCATGGTCCCGGGCCCAGTGCAGGGCGGTTGCGACGGCCCGGTCCCAGCCGCGGACCAGGAGCTGGCGGCCGTCGGGGTCCATGGTCGGTCGGAAACGGTCCGGCTCTGGTCGCGAGCCCAGGAAAGTCCCGGCATCCGGCCATACCCCGGTGGCCAGACCGGCGAGCCCGGCGGCGCCCAGGCCGGTGGTCTCCAGGTTCCGGGGTCGTTTGACGGGAAGGTCCAGGAGGTCGGCCTGGAACTGCATCATCCAGTCGTTCTCCGCAGCGCCGCCGTCCACCGCCAGCTCCGCCGCCGCCACACCCGAGTCGGCCTCCATGGCCACCAGGACGTCCCGGGTGGCGAAGGCCATGGCCTCCAGGGCGGCCCTGGCCAGGTGGCGAGCGTCGGCTCCCCGGGTCAGCCCGACGATCGTGCCACGTGCCTCCGGCTCCCAGTGGGGCGCGCCCAGGCCGACGAAGGCGGGGACGAAATAGACGCCATCGTTCGAGGCGAGGCCCAGGGCCATGTCGGAGCTCTCCGCCGCCTCCCGGAGCAGGCCCAGGCCGTCACGGAGCCACTGGATGGCGGCGCCGGCCACGAAGATGGCGCCCTCCAGGGCGAAGGCCGGCTGGCCCCGATCGTCGCAGGCGATGGTGGTCAGGAGCCCGCTCTCAGACTGGACGCGCTCCGTGCCGGTGTGGAGCAGCAGGAAGGCGCCGGTGCCGTACGTGTTCTTCGCCAGCCCCGGCCGCCAGCAGCCCTGGCCGAAGAGGGCCGCCTGCTGGTCGCCTGCCACGCCAGCCACCGGGATGGGCCGGCCGAAGAGGGACGGGTCCGCGTGGCCGAAGTCCCCGCTCGAAGGCCGGACCTCCGGCAAAATGGCGCGGGGAACGCGGAACAGGTCCAGCAGCTCGTCGTCCCACTCCCGGCGTTCGATGTCGAACAGGAGGGTCCGGGACGCGTTGGTGGGATCGGTGGCGTGGACCCGACCGTCGGTGAGCTTCCAGATGAGCCAGCTGTCCACCGTTCCCGCCGCCAGCTCGCCCGCTTCCGCCCGGCGCCGGGCGTCGGGCACGTTCTCCAGCAGCCATTCCAGCTTGGTGCCCGAGAAGTACGGGTCGATCACGAGCCCCGTCCGCTCCCGGATCAGGGCCTCGGCGCCTGCTTCCCGGAGCTCACGGCAGCGAGCCGCCGTGCGCCGGTCCTGCCACACGATGGCCCGGTGCACCGGCTCGCCCGTGGCCCGGTCCCAGAGCACCACCGTCTCCCGCTGGTTCGTGATCCCGATGCCAGCCACCTCCACCCCGCCGGCCATGCCAAGCGCCTCGAAGGCCACCCGCACGGTCACGTCCCAGATCTCCGCCGGGTCGTGCTCCACCCAGCCGGGCCGGGGGAAGTGCTGGGTGAACTCACTGTACGAGCGACCCAGGATCTCGCCCGTCGCGCCCACCACCATGGCGCCGGTCCCGCTGGTGCCCTGGTCGATCGAGAGTATCGCGGTCATGCGGAGTCCGGTTAGGGGATCGCGACGGCGTAACCTGGGGGAATTGGCTTTCGGGGGCCAGGGGGGGGCGGAGAACACGGAAAACGGAGAGGCGGGAAAGGCGAAAAGCCGGAAACGGAAAGGCGGAAGGGAGAAGCCGGAAAACGGAAGGGGGAAAGGCGAAAAGCCGGAAAACGGAAAGGGGAAAGGCGAAAAGCCGGAAACGGAAAAGGCGGAAGGGAGAAGCCGGAAAACGGAAAGGGGAAAGGCGAAAAGCCGGAAAACGGAAAGGCGGAAGGGAGAAGCCGGAAAACGGAAGGGGGAAAGGCGAAAAGCCGGAAAACGGAAAGGCGGAAGGGAGAAGCCGGAAAACGGAAGGGGGAAAGGCGAAAAGCCGGAAAACGGAAAGACGGAAGAGAGAAGCCGGAAAACGGAAGGGGGGGCGTCCCTTTGGGCTATGGGAGTGCCCCGCTGCAACACGTATCGTGGCGCCAGCAGAAGAGGCTACGGGTAATATGACAGATCCCAAGAGATATCCGTTCGAAGAGCCGGACGCCCACAAGGTGGCCATGCAGCTGATGGAAGTGGTGGTTACGATCGTGGCCGGGCTCCCGCGGGGTTTCGGCGACCTCGGCGCGCACCTGCAATCCTCAGCGCGCTCGATCCACCTCAACATCGCGGAAGGCTCGGGAAGCGAGGAGCCCGGCAGCAAGGCCGCTCGGTACAGCAGCGCACGCGGCTCAGCCAATGAGTGCGCCTCGGGAATGAGGGAAGTCCGCATGCTCCGCCTCGCCGACCGCCCCCTGATCAACCAGGCCGACAACTACCTCCACCGCCTCGGCATGATGCTCACCCGCCTGATCCAACACTGGAAGAACGCGTGACCCCCCGGCCCACCTTCAACTTCCCCTTCCGCTTTCCGGCCTCTCGCTGTTCCGCTTTCCGCCTTCCGCCTTCCGCTTTCCGGCCTCTCGCTGTTCCGCTTTCCGTCTTCCGCCTTCCGCTTTCCGGCCTCTCGCTGTTCCGCTTTCCGCCTTCCGCTTTCCGCTTTCCGGCCTCTCGCTGTTCCGCTTTCCGTCTTCCGCCTTCCGCTTTCCGGCCTCTCGCTGTTCCGCTTTCCGCCTTCCGCTTTCCGGCCTCTCGCTGTTCCGCTTTCCGCCTTCCGCTTTCCGGCCTCTCGCTGTTCAACCCTCACCCAATCTCCCTCACCCCACCCCCGAACGCGTACCTCCACCCTCCCTCCTCCAGCATCACCACCACCCGGGCGATGGGCAACCCCACCACCGCGAAGTAGTCCCCGGCAACCGCCTCCACCAGCGCCGCGCCGTGCCCCTGGATCCCGTACGCCCCTGCCTTGTCCATGGGCTCGCCGGTAGCAACGTAGGCGCGGGCGAAGTCCTCGTCGAAGGCGCGGAAGGTGACGTCCGCCCCCACCACGTCGGCCAGGGCGCGTCCACCGGGCACCGCCACTGCCACGCCGGTCTCGACCCGGTGCGTTTTGCCCTGGAGGCGAAGGAGCATGGCCACGGCGTCTTCGGTGTCCCGGGGCTTGGCCATGACCTGGTCGTCGAGCACCACGGCGGTATCGCCGGCTATGACCAGGGCCTCGGGCCGGCGAGCGGCGACGGCACGTGCCTTCTCCAGAGCCAAACGCCGCACGTGCTCCGCGGCGTCCTCCCCGGGCAGGAGCGACTCGTCCACGCGGGCCGGCTCCACCTGGAAGGCGAGGCCCAGCTGCTGGAGGAGCTCACGGCGGCGGGGGGACTGGGAGGCCAGGACGATGGGGGGGCCGGTGGGTGCTGCCGCCGTGTGGCCGGCGGGCGCGGCGTCGCGTGCGGTCATCGCTCCAGGACCAGGGTTACCGGGCCGTCGTTGACCAGCTCCACGTCCATCATGGCGCCGAACTCGCCGCTCTCCACTCGTCCCGGGACCCTTTCCCGGAGCAGCGCGAGGAAGCGTTCGTAGAGGGGGACGGCCAGGTCAGGCCCGGCAGCGTCTACGAAGCTGGGCCGGCGGCCCTTGCGGGTATCGCCATAGAGGGTGAACTGGCTGACGACCAGGAGCGAGCCATCCACGTCGTCCAGAGACAGGTTCATCTTGTCGTCGGGATCCCGGAACAGGCGCAGCCCCACGATCTTGTCCGCCATCCAGACCATACTGGCTTCGCCGTCGTCGTGGGTGAATCCCACAAGCAGGACATAGCCATGGCCGATCTGACCGACGGTGTGGCCGTCGACCCGGACCTGGCCGCGACTCACCCGCTGGAGTACGACCCGCACGATCTATTCGACGGTCACTGACTTGGCCAGGTTCCGCGGCTGGTCCACGTTGCAGCCGCGCAACACCGCGATGTGGTAGGCCAGCAGTTGGAGCGGGACGGTGGCCAGCACCGGCGTGAGCATGTCGATGGTCTCGGGAATGGTGATGAGGTGATCCACCTTCTCCGCCAGCTCCACGTTCCCGTCGCTGACGACGGCGATTACCCGGCCGCCCCGGGCCTTCACTTCTTCGATGTTGGAGACCACCTTGTTGTAGACCCCGTCGTTGGGGGCGACGATCACCACGGGCATGTCTTCGGTGATCAGGGCGATGGGGCCGTGCTTCATCTCGGCGGCGGGCAGCCCCTCGGCGTGGATGTAGCTGATCTCTTTCAGCTTGAGCGCGCCCTCGAGGGCTGTGGGGAAGTTGTAGCCCCGGCCCAGGTAGAGGAAGTTGGCCGCGTCCTTGTAGGTGCGCGCCAGCTCCCGGATGGGCGCGTCCAGCTCGAGGACCCGCTCAACCTGCTCGGGCAGCGCCTTCAGGGCCTGCACTATCTCCCGCCCCTGGATCACCGACATCTTCCGCTGCCGGGCCATGAGGAGGGTGACCAGGGCCAGCGTGATCACCTGGCTGGTGAAGGCCTTGGTGGATGCCACGCCGATCTCGGGGCCAGCGTGGATGTAGACACCGCCATCCGTCTCCCTGGCGATGGTGGAGCCTACCACGTTCACTATACCCATGGCGGTGGCGCCGTGGCGCTTGGCCTCGCGGACCGCGGCCAGCGTGTCGGCAGTCTCACCGGACTGGCTGATGGCCATGACCACGGTCCCGGGCCGGATCACCGGGTTCCGGTACCGGAACTCGGACGCGTACTCGACTTCCACGGGTATGCCGGCCAGCTCCTCGAGCATGTACTCGCCGATGATGGCGGCGTGCCAGGAGGTGCCGCAGGCGGTGATGATGATGTCGTCGGTCTCCTGCAGCTCATCCATGAGGTGCTGGAGACCGCCCAGCTTGGCCGTGCCCTCCTCCTCCAGGAGCCGGCCCCTCATGGTGTTCTCCAGGGTCTCCGGCTGCTCGGAGATCTCCTTCATCATGAAGTGGTCGTACCCGCTCTTCTCGATGGCGTCCAGGTCCCAGTCCACGTGGGTGACGTCCTTGTCGATCTGGCTCCCCTTCAGGGAGTAGATCTGGTAGCCGTCACGGGTGAGGACCGCCATCTCGCCATCCTCCAGGTAGACGAAGTCCCTGGTATGGGCCAAAACGGCGGCGATGTCGCTGGCAAGGAAGTACTCGTCGTTATCCCCGATGCCGACCAGGAGCGGGCTCCCGTTCCGGGCCCCGATGATCGTTCCCGGCTCCCGGGAGCTCATGATGGCCAGCCCGTACGCCCCCTCGATCTGGGACAGGGCGGTACGGACCGCCTCCTCCAGGGAGGCGTCGTAGGTCTCCTCGATGAGGTGGGCGATGACTTCGGTATCAGTCTCCGTCCGGAACTCGTGGCCCAGGCTCACCAGCTTCTTCTTCAGGGTGCCGGCGTTCTCGATGATGCCGTTGTGCACCAGGGATATCTCACCGGTGCAATCGCTGTGCGGGTGGGCGTTGATCTCGTTCGGCGCGCCGTGGGTGGCCCAGCGGGTGTGGGCTATACCGATCGCTGAATCGGGCAACCCGTTCCGCTGGAGGGCATTCTCCAGGTCCCTGATCTTGCCCACGGCCTTACGGGTGACCAGACCGCCGTTGTCGGTTATGGTCCCCCCCGCCGAGTCGTAGCCCCTGTACTCCAGGCGACGAAGTCCCTCGATGAGCAGAGGCGTGGCCTCACGCCCCCCCACGTATCCTACGATGCCGCACATGTCTACTCCCGTTCCAGCCGATCCAGTTCTGCTTGCGCCGCCTCTACCAGGCGGCGCGCCTCTTCTTCTTCAGGTGCCTCGGCTATCAGCCGCACTATCGGCTCCGTGCCCGAGGGCCGGAAATGCAACCAACGCCGTGCCTCAGGCCAGCCGAGCCACAGCCCGTCCTGCCGGTCGGAGACCTGGACGTCCATTGCCTCCTCGATGCGTCGATAGGCCAGGTCGAGGTCACCACGGCCCCGGGGAGCCGTCGCCTTCACTATGCTGTAGCGTGGCGCCGCGCCCACGAGCTCGCTCATGGTCTGACCCGTTTCCAGCATGAGCTGGAGTGTGAGGGCCGCGGCCACGTGAGCGTCACGCGTCAGCTGTACATCCGGCAGGATGACGCCGCCATTGCCCTCGCCACCGACCACAGCACCTTCTGACTGCATTCGCCGGGCCACGTTGATCTCGCCCACCGCCGCACGGTGGGACGGGACGCCGGCATTCGCCGCCACGTCCTCGACCACGCGGCTGGTGGACAGGTTGGTCACCACGGGGCCACTTCTGTGCCGGAGCACGAGTCGCGCCGCCAGGGCCAGCGTATAGTCCTCGCCCGGAGCGCGGCCCCGCTCGTCGACGAGCGAGAGCCGGTCGGCGTCGGGGTCAGTGGCCAGGCCCACATCGGCGCCAGCTTCGCGCACCACCGCCTCCAGCTCTCCCAGGTTGGCGGCCACCGGTTCCGGCGGCCGGGGGAACCGGCCGTCCGGATCAAGGTTGATCCCGTGGACCTGGCAACCCAGCTCCTCCAGCAGCGTCGGCAGGGTAACCGCACCGGCGCCACGGATACAGTCCAGCGCCACCACGAACCGCCGTTGCCGGAGCGCCGGAACGTCCAGGTAGGGGAGGCTCAGGATCCGGTCGATGTGCCGACGAGCCGCATCTTCGTCCACCTCCCGCCCCCCGATCCTGTCCCAGGGCTGCCAAGGAATGGGACGATCGAGGTATGCCCGCATGGCCAGCGCCTCCTCCGCGTCCAGGAACATGGCCTGACCGGATGCCAGCTTGAGGGCGTTCCACTCCACGGG
The DNA here is from genome assembly GCA_007126035.1 of Gemmatimonadota bacterium. Lineage (GTDB taxonomy): Bacteria > Gemmatimonadota > Gemmatimonadetes > Longimicrobiales > RSA9 > SLCC01. The sequence goes on along the minus strand of SLCC01000015.1, from coordinate 90,622 downwards.
GTTGTGACTGGCGGTGACGATCACTCCACCGACCGCGTCGTGGTGGCTGATGGCGAGGAGCGCCGTTGGCGTGGGCACCATGCCCAGGTCTATGACGTGGCAGCCCACGCCTTCCAGGGCGGCGCTCGCGGCACGGGCCAGGAGCGGGCCGGACGTCCGGGAGTCGCGGCCCAGGACGACGCGGGGTGACCGGGCGCTGGCATCACGCAGGTATGCGCCGAGGGCGGCGGTGAACCGTGTCACCACGTCGGGGGTGAGGGATTCACCCACCCGACCGCGCACGCCCGACACGCTGACCATGAGGCCTTCGGGGATCTGAAACGACATCTGGTCCTGATTCAGGGTTAGTGGTGCCGGAGGCACAGTGGCCAACACCCGCGGGAGCAGCGGCCGGGCGATCAGAAGAAAGAGGCCGTCGCCACGGAGCGATCGGCCCCCTTTCCCAGAACAGAAGGTACCGGGTCCTGCCGGCCCTCGTCAATCAGAGATTGGCGACCAGCAGCTCCACCAGCGCGTCCGGGTTGTCCGCGTTGAGCCAGTGGTTGCCCTGGACCTCGTGGAGGAAGACCCGTCCCGTCTCCTCTCCTGCCGCCCGGATCCTGCCCAGCGCGTCGGCGCCGAGCACGGCCGAGCCGGTGGCCCGGACGAAGTGGATGGTCAACCCGGGCCTGGGCACCTCCACCAGCGGCCACAGGTCAGTGCGGTAGAACTCCAGGAGCATGGCCTCCATGTCGTCCAGGTCCAGTCGCCAGCGGAAGGCATCGTCGCGCCACTCCAGGTTCGTCGCCATCCATCGGGCAATGCCCTCCCCCACTCCCCGGGCCTGGAGCGCCGTTACCGCCTCAGACCGGCGGTCGAAGCGGTCGGGCAGCTCCCGGAGCAGGCTCAGCAGCGACCAGGGGCCGCCCCAGGGCTTGCCCACGTCGGGCGTGGAGTCGATGACCCATACCTGCTCCAATCCGGGGTCGTCGTGACCCCGGAGCAGGGCTACCTTGCCGCCGAAGGAATGGCCCATGACCGCTGTCAATGGCCGGTCCGGCGGTAGTGTGTCCAGGTCCGACGCGGTCCGGAACAGGGTGTGCGGCGGATCGAAGCCGCGAGACCCTGCGTGCTGGCGCAGGTCCACAAGGAGGAGACCCCACTCCGGCCGGGACCGGACGATGGACCTGGCTACCATGGCCCAGTTGCGGCCCGCACCGAAGATCCCGTGCAGCACCGCCATCCACCGGTCCGGCGACGCGTCGTCGGCTGTCACTTCCCTGTTGTTCAAGCTGGGCGACATCTTCCCCCTCTCCCGACAGCGGAACATCCGGATCCGGCGCAACGCTGGCCGCGTGAACCGCCGCCTCCTATGTTCCGTGGCCTGTTCCACTGCATGCACGACAAGACTCGCTACCCACTGCCGTCAATGAACGATCGAGACTACCGCTTCGCCACCCGCGCCATCCATGCCGGCCAGCGGCCGGACCCCAGCACCGGTGCCATCATGCCGCCGGTCTACCAGACCTCGACCTACGTCCAGCCGGCGCTGGGCGAGCCGGTGGCCGGCTACGAGTACGCCCGGGTGACCAACCCCACCCGGGACGCGTTGCAGGCGAATGTGGCAGCCCTGGAGGGCGGGCGCTACGGTGCCGCCTTCGGCAGTGGCCTGGCCGCCATCGAGGCAGTGGTCAAGAGACTGTCCGCCGGCGACCACGTGGTGAGCGAGGAGAACACGTACGGCGGCACACCGCGTATGTTCAACACCGTGCTGGGGCGACTCGGCATCGAGTTCACCTACGTGGACGGTCGGGACCCGGAACTGATCCGCAAGGCGATCCGCACCGACACCCGGCTCATCTACCTGGAGACTCCGACCAACCCGATGATGCGGATCACCGACCTGGCGGCAGCGGCGGAGATCGGGCGTCAGGCGGGCATCCCCACCTGCGTGGACAACACGTTCGCCACGCCGTACAACCAGCGCCCCCTGGAGCTCGGGATCGACCTGGTGGTGCATTCCACCACCAAATACATGAACGGGCACAGCGACGTGGTGGGCGGTATGGTCGTGACCGACGACGACGACTGGGCCGAGCACCTGTACTACATGCAGAAGGCCACAGGCGGCATTCCAGGCCCCATGGACGCCTGGCTCACGCTGCGGGGCACCAAGACGTTGGCGGTACGGATGGAAGCCCACAACCGGAACGGCCAGGCCCTGGCCGAGTTCCTGAGCGGGCACCCCAAGGTGGTGGCGATCAACTACCCGGGCCTCCCGTCGCACCCCCAACACGAGCTGGCGACACGGCAGATGACCGGGTTCAGCGGCATGATCAGCATCGAGGTCGGCTCGCTGGAGCGGGCGCGGGCGGTGGTGGAAGGCACCCGCATCTTCGCGCTGGCCGAGAGCCTGGGCGGGGTCGAGAGCCTCATCGGCCATCCCGCCACCCAGACCCACGCCGCCGTGGACCCGGAGCACAGGGCCGCCATGGGCATCACCGACGGGCTGGTCCGCCTGTCCGCGGGCATCGAGGATGTGGAGGATCTGATCGCCGACGTCGCCGGCGCCCTGGACGCCGCTCCCTGAGAAACCGTCGGCGACCGCGACTCGTAGGGGCCCTCATCCATCACAGGAGGCTCTGACCAATGACCAGCAACGAGATCCAGCGAGACCGCGCGATCCTGACGGGCATCGACGCGGAGAGCTGGGAGCACCCGGCGGACCGGGCCGCACTGGCGGCGCTCCGGCGGCTTCCAGTCTTCGATGAGGTCCTCAGAACGGTCTTCGGCATCTTCGGCGAGAAGCCCATCAGGCTGGCCTTCCAGGCCAACGCCGTCCGCGTGTCCGAGAAGCAGTTCCCGTCCGTGCACGCCCGGTACCTGGAAGTACTGGAGACCATGGACGCGCCTGAGCACTACCCGCTGTTCGTGTCCCAGACGCCCATGGTCAATGCCGGCGCCTACGGCATGGAACGGCCGTTCATCGTCCTCAACAGCGGAGCCCTCAGACTGCTGGACGACCGGGAGCTGGTCTTCCTCATGGGCCACGAGCTGGGCCACGTCATGAGCGGGCACGTGCTCTACCGGACCATGATGGTCATCCTGATCCAACTGGCCAACATGGGCCATCCCATCGTGGGGCTGGCCGCCAGGGCGGTGCTGGTGGGCCTCCTGGAATGGTACCGCAAGAGCGAGCTGAGCTCCGATCGGGCAGGGCTCCTGGCCTGCCAGGACCCCCAGGTGGCCCTGGCCACATCCATGAAGATGGCCGGCGGCGGTCGGCCCGATGAGACGGACCTGAACGAGTTCCTGGCCCAGGCCGACGAGTACCGGGAAAGCGGCGACGTGGCGGACACGGTCTTCAAGGTGTTGAACCTGCTGGGCGCGACTCACCCGTTCCATACGCTGCGGGCGGCGGAATTGAGGGACTGGGTCGAGGCCGGCGACTACGACCGCATCCTGCGCGGCGAGTACCAGCGCCGCGGCGACCCGCGCAGGCCCTACCTGGACGACCTCGAGGCCGCCAGCAGGTCCTACACCGAGGAGGCGAAGGACTTCTTCAACCAACTGGCCACAGGGGCGCTGGACGCGGCCGAGAAGATGCGGCAGGCATTCGCGGAGACACTCCGAAACCGTTGAGACCCGAGAGATGAAGATACTTCTGGTTGGGAACGGCGGGCGTGAGCACGCCCTGCTCTGGAAGCTCCACAGGGACCGGCCGTCAGCCCGGTTCTTCATCACCAGGGGCAACGGCGGCACTGACGCCTTCGCCACGCCGGTGTCACTGGACCCGGCGGACGTGCGCGGCGTGGCGCAGTGGGCGGACACGGAGGGGATGGGCCTGGTGGTGGTGGGTCCGGAGGTGCCGCTGGCCGAGGGACTGGTCGATGCCCTGGCCCAACGCCGCGTGCCCACCTTCGGCCCCACCCAGGCGGCCGCCGAGCTGGAGGCCTCCAAGGCCTTCTCCAAGGACCTGATGCAGGCTGCTCGCGTGCCCACCGCCGGCTATCGGGTTTTCCAGGACATAGCCCAGGCCGAGGCCTATATCAGGGAGCAGGGCGCGCCCATCGTGGTGAAGGCCTCCGGGCTGGCCGCGGGCAAGGGCGCCATCGTCTGCGAAACGGAGGAGGAGGCCATCCGCGCCGCTCGCCGCATGCTCCAGGCCCACGACTTCGGGACGGCCGGCCTGCAGGTGGTCATCGAGGAGCGGATGCGCGGCGAAGAGCTGTCGGTCTTCGCACTGACCGACGGCCGTGACGTGCTGGTCATGCCCGCATCCCAGGACCACAAGCGCATCGGCGAGGGCGATACGGGTCCGAACACCGGAGGCATGGGCGCCTACCTGCCCGTCTCCATCGCCACTCCCGAACTCATGGAGACGATCCAGGAGACGATCCTGCTGCCCACCCTCGACGAGATGCGCCGGCGCAAGCGGCCCTTCCGCGGCCTGCTCTACGCCGGCGTCATGCTCACCGACGCGGGGCCCAGGGTGGTGGAGTTCAACTGCCGGTTCGGCGACCCGGAGACCCAGGCGGTGCTGCCCCTCCTGGATTCGTCGCTCCTGGACCCCGTGATCGAGATAGCGCGCGGCGGCTCCATCCGCGGCGGTCGCCTGGACTGGGATCAGGGGGCCGCCGTCACCACCGTCCTGGCGGCCGAAGGCTATCCAGGCGACTACGAGAAGGGGAAGCCCATCGCCATCCCACCGGGCATCGAGGGCGACCCGCGGACCCTGGTCTTCCACGCCGGCACGGCGCGCGACTCAGGTCGCCTCGTCACAGCCGGCGGCCGCGTGCTGGCCGTCACCGGCGTGGGCGGAACCATTGACGAGGCGGCCCGGCACAGTCGCCAGGGGGCGGAGCAGGTCCAGTTCGAAGGCCGCTACTTCCGCAATGACATCGGCTGGCGCGAGCTGGAGCGCGTGGGCTGAGCCGCCGTGCCCGAGCTCCCTGAAGCCGAGACCATCGCCCGGGACCTGCACCCCCGGCTCCAGGAAGCGAAGGTCACGGCCGTGGACGTCCACCACGAGGACGTCCTCGGCCGCCCCGGCACAGGGTTCGGCGATGCGCTCCCGGGCCGCGTAGTCGCCGGTGTCGGACGCCGCGGCAAGAACGTGGTCATCGCGTTCCAGGACGAAGGCCGCCTGCTGGTGAACCTGGGGATGACCGGCCGACTGGTGCTCAGCGACGCGCCAGGGGCCGCCGACTGTCGCCACGTCGCCGTCAGGCTCCTGCTCCAGGACGGGCGCTCCCTCCTCTACGACGACGTCCGCAGGTTCGGACTCCTGGAGCTGTTCGAGCCGGAGGAGTGGCCCGCCCGCGACGCGGAGCTGGGCCTCGAGCCCCTGGCCGACGACTTCACCGCCGACGCCCTCCGGGACATGACCAGGCGGTCGCGGACCCCGATCCGGAACTTCCTCCTGGACCAGTCGAAAGTGGCCGGCGTGGGCAACATCTACGCCCTGGAAGCCCTCTTTCGCGCCGGGATCCGGCCCACCCGCCGGGCCAACCGGGTCACCCGCGCCGAAGCGACCAGCCTCCGTAACGGGATCCGGGACGTGTTGGAGGAAGCCATCGCCAATCGCGGCACCACCTTCTCCGACTACCGGGACGCGGCCGGCGAACGAGGCGGCTTCGAGCCGCTGCTCCAGGTCTACGGACGGGAAGGCCGCCCCTGCACCCGGTGCGGGACGGCCATCAAACGGAAGGTGCTCACCAACCGGTCGGCGTTCTACTGCCCAAGCTGCCAGAGGTAGGACGACCCCACGGGGTCAACGCACTACGAACTTCACATCCAGGTCCTCGGCGTGGGTGTTCAGCTGCGCCACGAACCGGTACTGCCCCGGGCCAAGGTCCACCCCGTGTTCACCGATGTGGAGTGGCCAGTCCATACCGATCTGCTGGCCGGGTGCCAATTCGCGCTTGGTGACCGCCGTGGTGCAGTAATAGTCCGTGGAGGGGAACGGGATCCGCTCCTCGCCCCGGTACACGCCCGCAAAGGACAGGCAACCGTAACCGCTCGTTATCTCCACGGAGCTGGCGCCCAGGTTCTCGTAGCGGAGCATCGCCAGGATCACCCCCGGTGGCGTCAACTCCGTTCGATCCAGCTTCAACATGACCCGTACCTGGCCCGACACGAGGACATCACTCGACTGCCGATCACCGGGAGCCATCAACTGAAAGCTCTCGCACCCCGCCAGCCCCAGCACAAGCGCCAACACCAGAGCGCTATTCTTGGCTCTATTCATGATCTCCGTCCTCTCTGGCTGGTAACGTCCCGCCGTAGTAGTAGTGACGGACCAGCCGCCGCTCTTCTGTCGCGTCACACCATCGTGACCTGGCCAGGACGACCTGGCCGGGACGACCTGGTAATGACGACTTGACCGTCACGACTTGACCCGGGCCCCATCACCATACATCTACACCAGGCGCCGGCGGGGTAGCCGGCCTTCACAGACCAGGACGCACATGACAGATCCTATCACCGCCGCCCCACACCCTCTGCTGAGGCCCGCCGCGTTCACGACCCGGTTACCCGAACCCGTGGGAAGCATGCCGTCGCCAGCCTGGCTGCTCGACCTGCTCAGGAGCGACGCTGCCTCCCCCTTCGAGCCCGACGAGCAGGTCCGACTGGACGTGAGAGACGCGCTCCGGACTGCGGGATACAAACCCACCGGGCGCGGCAAGCCCGCATCCGAATACCTGCTCCGGGCCGCGGCGGAAAACGGGCTGGATCCAATCAACCTGCCCGTGGACGCCTGTAACGCCGTCTCGCTGCACAGCCGGTTCCCCATCAGCGTGGTGGACCTGGATCGGGCCAGTCCACCGTTCCGCATCCAGGTCGCCGGCGAGGATGACAGCTACGTCTTCAATCCCAGCGGGCAGGAGATACGCCTGGCGGGACTGCCCTGCCTCTTCGACGCGATAGGTCCCTGCGGCAACGCCGTCAAGGACGCGCAACGCACCAAGACCGACCACCAGACCCGCCGCACCCTGTCCGTCCTCTGGGTGTGCCTGCCCCACGAAGAGCGTGGCCGGCGGGCGGTAGCCTGGTACCGGGAGCTGCTCGAACGCGCAGGGGCAGCCACCGAGCAGGTGGACATGATCGCGGAACCGCCAGCCTGAGAAATCTGATACCCACCTCTTGCCGAACAAAAGCCGAATCGCCACCTTCACCCGATGGCCGTCATAGCCGCGCATTCGGGCCCCGCAGAGGCTGACCTGATCCTAACCGGCACGACCCCGGGATCCCTGGCTGAGCCCACGGCGCCTCCTGAGCCCACGGCGCCTCCTGAGCTCACGGCGTCTCCGGGCCAGGGGCTCCGGGATTACGTCCGTGCGCACGCGGAGAACCGGCCGGGTGTCTACCGGCTGATCGGTCCTGATGAGCAGGTTCTGTACGTGGGGAAGTCGGTCCGTGTCCGAAGCCGTTTGCTCTCGTACTTCCGGGCTGATCGTGGCGAGAAGGCGGCAGAGATCCTCGCCCTGTCACGCCGGGTGGAGTGGGACCATTATCCCAGCGAGTTCGCCGCGCTCCTGCGTGAGTTCCGTCAGATTCGCCGCCTGCGTCCTCCGTACAACGTCCAGCACAAGCGGGAGCGGGCGGTCTGCTTCATCCGGATCCCCCGTGAGGCGGCGCCCCGGGTGCTGGTCACCACCCGTCCGCAGGAGGATGGCTCCGAATATTACGGGCCGCTGCTGGGAGCTGACCGGGCGTGGGCGGCGGTACGGGTGCTGGTGGACGCCCTGGAGCTGCGGGACTGCCCGGCCACCACGCCGCTCCGTCTGGCGGACCAGGCGGACCTGTTCGGCGCCGACTACACGCCGCTCTGTGCCCGGGCCGAGTTCCAGCGCTGCCTGGCCCCCTGCGCGGCGGGCTGCACGGAGCGTGAGTACGCGGAGCGGGCCGAGCTGGCGCGTCGCTTTCTGTGCGGCGAGAGCGACGAGCCGTTGGACCGACTTCGTGCCCACCTTCGCAGCGCGGTCGAGCGCTGGTTCTTCGAGTACGCCGCCGTGGTGCTGGAGCGGATCCAGCTCCTGGAGTCGACCAGGAGGTCGTTGCTCCGGATGCAGGAGGCCCTGGACGGCCTGACTGCGGTCTATCGAGTCCCTGGTCATTGTGGTGAGGACAGGCTCTACGTGCTCCAGCGGGGCCTGGTCCGGGCGGAGCTGCCCGCGCCCAGGGACGGCCGGGAGCGACGGGAGCTTCGCCGGCAGACGGACCGCTTGCTGGCGGCGCCGCCCCCGGCGGCCGGCCGTCTCGGGTCCGACAGCCTGGCGGAGATGCTGCTGGTGGAGCGCTGGTTCCGGCGCCATCCCGCCGAGTGCGAGCGATTGACCATGCCTTGAGCTTCGTGGTTCACCCCCGGCTACGCATGACCATCTACCTTGGGGGGCGACAGCGCGCGTCTGGTCCGGTACATGGCTTGCACCCGCGGCGGGCATGACCACGCATCATGGAGGAGCCGGTAGCGACCCGGGCCCCGAGGTGGGGCCAGGCGGTCTGGGCGAGCGGCTGTCCCGTCTGCTGGGCATGGCCGACGCCGTGTGCGGTGACGACGAGCAACGACGCGAGCCGCTGGTCGAGCGTGGGGCGGCCCACGGGCTGAGCCGACCGATGGCGGAACGCGCGTATGACCTGGCCGTGGAGGAGCTGGTCCCTCCCGCCTACGGGATCGCGGTGGCGGCTGCGGGGATCAGCGTCCAGCCGCTCGAGAGCCCGGAGCCGGACGTTGGCGCGACCTCGAGCGGTGAGCCGGACTGGGTGGACAAGCCGCCGCCACCTGACGACGCCGATGCGGAGCGTCGCCTGCGCCAGACGCTCCGCCGGGTGCGATCCCACCTGGCGGATGCGCCCACGCCAGGCGAGGCCTTCAGCGCCCTGGCCCGGGAGCCGGACCTGGAGACGTTCGATTACTGATCCAGTTCAATGAGCTCCACGGTGGGCTCATCCGCCAGCGTCAGGATGGCCACCGACGGCGGTATGCCGAACCTGGCCGCGCCTGCCGCTCCGGGGTTAACGACCAGAACCCCTTCCTCCCGTTCCATCAGGGGCCGGTGCGTGTGTCCGTAGACGATCACATCAGCCTCCGGGCAGGCACGCCGCAGCGCATCCGGTGTGGGCGTGCCGAGCTGGTGCCCGTGTAGCAGCACCACGCCGTAGCCGGCCAGCTCGAGGCGTGCCATTCCCTGGATCTGCTCCCGGACCTCGAAGCCGTCGGTGTTGCCCCACACGGCGACGACGGGGGCGATGGCTTCCAACTCCACCAGCAGCCCCGGGGGGCCGATGTCACCGGCGTGCAGGATGCGATCGACGCCCGCGAAGACGTGGAACACCTGGGGCCGCAACCGGCCGTGAGTGTCGCTGATGAGACCGATACGCATTCCCCCTACCTCTTGCTTTCCGCCGCCCATCACGGCCCGCATGTTGCACTTTCGAACAGGTTGGAGATCAATAGCTCGACAGTCGCACGGAGGCAATCGTGGCCGACCGACCGAATGCTGGCGACGCGGACAACTCCACCACCGATCCAGCCCGCCGCACCGGCACGCACCCCGCCGCTGACGCCGCGGCCATGCGCAAACTGGGCAGTGAGGCCGGCGACACGGAGCGGATGAACATCAGCGGCCATGACCGGCAGGGCACCACCGGGCCGGGCACGTTGTGGGCGGCGGCGCAGGACGCGTACTGGCGCAAGCGGTTCATCGACAGAGAGTACGTGGATCCGGAGCGGGATTACGAATACTACCGGCCCGCCTATCGCTACGGCTGGGAGGCCCGTGACCATCACGGTGACCGGGCGTTCCAGGACGTGGAGCAGGAGCTGCGCCAGGGTTGGGACCCGGTACGGATGGGACTGGAGTGGCAGGAAGCACGCCCGGCGGTGCGAGACGCGTTCGAGAAGCGCTCCACCACCGAATGGTCGGATCCGGGCAATCCGCTAGTGTAGTGCTGTGATGCGAGGTCCCCCCGGGACCTGCTACATTAGATTGTGCCCGGGTCCCCTGCCGAGCCCACATGAAACAGGACCGGCAACGCTGCCGTACGGATCCACGGGCCTAATGAATACCGCGGGAGATCGTGGATTACGGCAAGCTATCGGACCAGGATGTCATCCTGTACGCCCGCAAGGGGCGGGACTCGGCGTTCCGGGAGTTGATCCGTCGCTACGAGCGGCCGGTCTTCAGCGTGATCTACCGCATGGTCCGGAACCGTGAGCTGGCGGAGGACCTGGCCCAGGAGACGTTCATCAAGGTGCTGAACGCCCTTGACCGGTACAATCCCAAGTACAAGTTCAGCTCCTGGATCTTCAAGATCGCCCACAACGCCACGCTGGACCATCTGCGCAAGAAGCAGCCCGAGACACTGTCCCTGGAGGGCTCTCCCCACGCCGAGACACAGGACCAGGTGGACGCCACATCCTTCGCGGCCGTGGACAACGCGGAGAGTCCGGAGGACTACACCCACAGCAAGGAGCTGGGCTCGGAGATCGAGGCGGCGATCCAGCGACTGCGGCCCGAATACCGGGCGGTGATCGTGCTGTGGCATATCGAAGGGCGACCGTACGACGAGATCGCCGAGATCATGGACCTGCCCCTGGGCACGGTCAAGACATACATACATCGGGGCCGCAACGAGTTGCGTGGGATGCTCCAACATCTGCGTCATTGAAACCAATGACGATCGGGTACCGTAGGGTACTGCGAGTCAACGAACAAACGGAGACACGACCTTGAGCGAGATGCCGAATCACCTGACGCCAGACCGGCTCGAAGCCTACATCGAGCAGACGCTCGATGGCGGAGAGCGGGCGGTCGTGGAGTCGCATCTGGCCACCTGTGCCCACTGCGAGGGGGAGCTTTCAGACCTGAGGGCCCTGTTCGAAGCCCTCGAGTCCCTCCCGGAGCTCGCGCCGTCGGCAGGCTTCACCGACCGGGTCATGCAGGGCGTGCGGGTGCGGCGACCGCTGCTGGAACGGGTCAACGAATGGCTGGACGAGTGGCTCGGCCGGGTGGCGCCGAGCACTAACCGCGGATGGGCCATCGCCACCACGGTGGCGGCCATGCCGGTGCTGGTAGTGGCCGCCACCGTCTGGTGGGTCCTGTCCCAGCCGGCGGTGAGCGCCCAGGAGATCTGGGTCTTCGCCTCCGGTCGTACGGCGATGACGCTGGCGATGGGATGGGAGTGGACCCTGACCAGCTTCGCCGGGTCCGGACTGGCGGCATGGCTGACTGGCATCGCCCAGCTGGCCGGTTCGCTGGGTCGCGCGGAGTTGGGCCTCGCCGCGGCCGTATTCGCTACCATGATGGTCGTTTCGGTCTACGTACTCTATGATAATCTATTCCGCTCCAACGCGCGGAGAATTGAACATGCGTCGTATTCTTTCTGAGCATCCATGGCGAGTCTTCGCGCTGGCGGCTGCCATGCTGGCGCTGCCCGCGCTGGCGCTGCCCACACTGGCGCATGCCCAGGACGATCCGTCCGGCCGCGTCGTGTCGAGTGAGATCGCGATGTCCCGCGACGCCGCGGAGATCCGGTTCGAGTTCGAGGATGGTCGTGAGCTGAGGCTCCGGCTGGCCGAGGACCGATCGGTACTGCTCAACGGCGAACGGATCGGGACCTATGAGCGACGGGGTGACCTGGACCAGTCGTGGCGGGACCTGCTCCAGCAGGCGATGGACGCGCCCACCAGCGAGCTGCCGGCCCTGCTTTCGGCCTGGGAGCCGCCGGCCGCGGCCGGAGAGGTGGGCGAGCGGCTGAGCCGGGAGCTGACGGCGCTGGCCATTGCCGCCCCGCCAGCCCAGGTGACGGACCTGCCTGCGGACGTGGCTGACACGATCCAGCAGTTGCAGCAGCGGATCCGTGAGCTGGAGCAGATCCTCCAGGACCCGGCGGCCCTGGACGACCCGGACCGACTCGAGGCAGTGGACGTGCCGGCGCTCCGGGAGCTGAGGGAGTCCCTGGAGCGGGACCTCCGGCGTGAGCTCCGCCAGGAGTTGCGAGCCGAGATGCGGCGCGAGACGCGGGCACCGGTGCGGCCGTCGCCCTTCCGCCACATCACCCGCGGCATCACGGGCTTGTTCTCGACGCTGATGGCCTACGCCGTACTGGTGGGGCTCGGCTTCCTGGCCGTCTTCTTCGGCCGTGGCCACCTGGAGACCATCGCCGACACGGCCCGTCACTCGACGCTGCGCTCCGGCCTGGTCGGCCTGGCCGGCTCGTTCCTGGCGCTGCCCGCCTTCATCCTGGGGGCGCTGGCCCTGGCAATCTCCATCGTGGGGATCCCGTTCCTACTTGTCTACATGCCCCTCTTCCCGCTGGCCGTGGTACTGGCGGCGGTGGCAGGCTACCTGGCGGTAGCCCATGGCGCCGGTGAGGCCCTGGCCGAGCGGCGGTTCCGTGGCACGGAATGGTTCACCCGGGCCAACTCTTACTACTACGTGATAACCGGCGTGGGCCTGCTGCTGGTCCTGTTCGTAGCCGCTCATATCGTGACCATGGCCGGCCCCTGGCTCGGCTTCCTGAGGGGGCTGCTGACGTTCCTGGCGATCATGTTGACGTGGCTCGCGTTCATGATCGGGTTCGGCGCCTTCCTGCTGACCCGTGGCGGCACGAGGCCGACCGTGGAGCCGCTGCCGTCGTCGCCGATCGAGGAGGAAGTCAATGTTTGAGCGAAGCATGGCCATCGCGGCGCTCCTGGTCGCAGTGGCGCCCTGGAGCGCCCAGGCCCAGGACTGGCGGAACGTGTCCTCGTTCCGGCAGCTCGGGTCGGAGACCAGGCTGGACGTGCAGGTGAAGTACGGGGTGGGCAGGCTGGTGGGCGAGCCCGGCGTCAGTGGCGAGCTGTACCGTGTCGGGATCCGCTACGACTCCGAGAACTTCGAACCGGTCACCGAGTACCGGAGCGGGCGCCTGACCGTAGGGCTGGAGGGCGGAACCAGATCGATCCGGTTGCGGAACCAGGAGGCGGGGGACATGAAGCTGGCACTCTCGCCCGATGTGCCATTGGAGGTGGGCCTCAGCTTCGGCGCGGCGGAAGCGGATATCGAGCTGGGTGGGCTCCAGGTCAGGAGTGTGAAGGTGGAGACCGGCGCCAGCGACAGCCGGCTGCGATTCTCCCGCCCCAACGCCATAGCCTGCGACCGGATGGACCTGAGTCTGGGCGCCGCGGCCTTCCGGGTGGTGGGCATCGCCAATGCCAACTGCGCCGTGGTCAAGGCCGAAGGTGGCGTGGGCGACATGAACCTGGACTTCTCGGGTCACTGGCGCCGCGACCTGACCGCGGACATCACCATGGCCCTGGGCTCCGTCACACTGGCCGTGCCCCAGGATGTGGGGGTGGTGGTCCGGCGTAGCACGTTCCTCACCAGCTTCAAAGGCCCCGGCTTCTCTCGCCGGAACCGGGACCACTACTCGAGCAACTGGGAAGACGCCGAGCGGAGGCTTACTGTCGAGCTACAGGGCGCGTTCGGCTCCGTGACCGTCCGCCGGATACCTGCGGCGGACGGTCGGGCCACGAACTGAGACGGAGGAGGAGAAGATGTTCTCTGCGCTGCTGACTTTCTTCGTGCTGGGCCTGTTTGCCCTGGTGTCGATGGTGGTGGTGCTGGCACTGGTCGGTGCGGCATTCGGTCTCGCCCTGAGCCTGGCGGGCTTCCTGCTGTTCAAGGTGGTGCCGGTGATCCTCGTCGGCTATCTGCTCGTGCGCTTCCTGGCCCCGAGGCAGAAGCGGCTGTCCGCGGCGGACCGGGAGTGGCTCGAGAGCTGACGCTGGTCGGCCGTCACTACCCGGCGCGCACCTCTAACAGTGCCCCCCGCCCGGCATCGAGGAACTCGGCGGCGGAGCCGTCCCGGACCGAGATCTCCAGCAGATCAAGCGAGCCTATCAGGGCGACGACGTCGCCGCTGGCAACGTCGCCATAGGTGCGACGGACCGGGCCCGCATCCTTCCCGTCGATCACGACCCTGGCCCCACCTTCTCCCTCCGACAGGCCGGCTATCCAGCCGGCTGGGACGTTGCTGATCAGGTTGCCGAACCGATCTACCTGGATCACCTCGCCACCGATGAGGTGGCCGTGCCGTCGTGGCTCGGCCAGGTCCAGGACAACAGGGTCGGCGACGGCGGGACCCAGGTCCTCCAGGGCGCCGCCAGCGGCAAGGTGGCCAGCGGCGGGGGCGAAGATATCGCGGCCGTGGAAGGTGGGGGACGCGCCCCTACCCTGCCCCGTCTCCCGCACGTCCACGATCCGAGCCTGCCTGCCCACAAGGATACGAGTGAACAAGCCGTTGTCCGGCCCCACATAGTGACGGCCGTCTACGGTGGCGGCAATGGGCCGGCGCCACGTACCCACGCCCGGGTCCACCACCGCCAGGTGCACAGTGCCGTGCGGATACAGAGTCGCATAGCGGGACAAGGTGAGGGCCCCGGTCAGTATGTCGCCCGCGGGTATATCGTGAGCGGCATGCTCGATCAGGGCGCTCGGCGCTGCGCTGGCCACCACGGCGGCCATGGTCGCGGCGTAGCCATCGACCGTCCCGAAGTCGCTCAGTAGTACGACGCGCGTCACATGGCCTCAGGACCGCGCCGCGCCCTCCCGGGTCGCAGCGATCTGATCCACTATGCGCTTCGCGACAGCGAGGAAGGCACGTCCAGCAGGAGAGTCCGGGGCTGACAAGGCCGTGGGCACGCCCACGTCGCCGGCGCTCCGGACGGCCGTGTCCAGCGGCACGGCGCCCAGGAAGGGGACCTCCATGGCCTCCGCCAGCGCTTCACCGCCGCCGGCACCGAAGATCTCGTGGCGCTCCTCGCAGTTCGGGCACACGAAGCCGCTCATGTTCTCCACGATGCCCAGGATGTCGGTGTTCACCCGCTCGAACATACGGATGGCGCGCCGGACATCACCGGTGGACACCTCCTGCGGTGTGGTGACCATCACGGCGCCGTCCAGGTCGATTGTCTGGACCAGGGAGAGCTGGGCGTCTCCGGTACCAGGCGGCAGGTCGATGACCATGTAGTCCAGGTCGCCCCATTCGACCTGTTCCAGGAACTGGCGGAGCACGCCGGTCACCAGCGGCCCACGCATGATGGCCGGTTGCTCCTCCTCCAACAGGAAACCCAGGCTCATGAGCCTGACGCCATGGGTCTCCAGGGGCATGATGCGCTCCGCGCCCCTGCTGCCCGTTACCTGGGGGCGCCGCTTCTCGCCGAACATTATGGGGATGTTCGGGCCGTATATGTCAGCGTCCAGGAGGCCCACTCGATGACCCTGCCGCGCAAGGGACACGGCCAGGTTCGCCGCCACCGTGGACTTGCCGACGCCGCCCTTGCCCGAGCTCACCGCGATGAAATGGTCCACGCCAGGGAGCAGACCCTCCTGCGGCTCGGGCGCAGGGACCGAGCCCGGCGCTGGCTGGCGCGGCGGAGGCTGCTGGGCTCCGCCCTCCTGGAGACTCTGGGGCAGGCGCACATCGATCTTCACCTTATCGACGCCCGCAACAGACTCCACCGCGGCCCGGGCCTCCCGGACCAGCGACCCTGGATCGTCCGGCTGCAGCGTGAAGCCGAAGGAGACTACCCCGTCCTGGATCCTCAAGTCTTCGACCTGGGACTCCAAGACGCTTGCCCCGGTGCTCGGGTTCACCACCCCCTCGAGCGCCTTCCTCACTACTCCTGCCAGATCTGCCATCGCTCGCCTCAACCTCCCCTTACCTATCGAGACGGCGGTCGGCACCCCACCAGGGCGCCGACCGCCGCACTGTCATCCGAATGAGACGCGGCCCCACACCACGTCAGTGCGCACGGACCTCCCGCACCTGCGGGACCGCCGTCAGTATCCGGCGCTCGATGCCCTGTCGGAGAGTCACCTCCGAGATCGGACAATCACCACAGGCGCCGAGGAACCGAAGTTGGAGGACACCGGCTGTCTCGTCGAAATCGACGAACTCGATGTCACCCCCGTCCGAGCGGAGTGCGGGTCGGATCGACTCCAACACCTCGTTGATCTGTTCCAGCGTCTTCATGACCTGCTCCTCAAGATGCCCCGGCCGGCCCTGTCGCGGAACCCGCCGGAGCTTCGTACCCGGGGCTCGGGATAAGTTCCCTGCCCCGTTCAAGCACGCTCCAACTCCTCCTGGCTGGGCGGCCCGTCCGCTTCCAGGTCCACTGGCCTCTGGCCAGGCGGGACGCCCAGTGCGATGTCTGTTGAAGGGTCCAGCCCTCGCCGCGCCAGGATGCAGCGGACTGCCAGTGGCCCGTGGTGTCGCCCATCCTCTATGAAGATCCGGTCCGGTCGATTGCCACCCGCCAGCACACCTGCCAGGAACACGCCAGGCACGTCCGTCTCCATGGTACCCGGGTCGTGCTCGGGTATTCCGGTTCCGTCGTCGATGGTCACACCCAGGCCACCGAGGAGGCGAGGGTCGGGATGGTACCCGGTCATGGCCAGGACAAAATCATTGCTCAGCTCGCTGGCCTTGCCCGTCTGCTCGTGGCGCAGCCTGATCCGGTCCGGCAGGATCTCGGTGACCCGGGTGTCCCAGCGGACCTGCACCTCGCCCCTCTTCAAACGGTTCTCGATGTCGGGAAGGATCCACGGCTTCACGCCCGGATCCAAACGGTCCAGGAAATGGACCAATGTTACCCGCGCCCCTGACCGGAACAGCTCCAGCGACGCTTCCACCGCCGAGTTCCCGGCGCCGACCACCACGCAATCCTGGTCGTAGTAGCGGTGACCCTCGGTGAAATAATGGCTGACCTTCGGCAGATCCTCGCCGGGAACGCCCAGGAAGTTGGGCGAACCGGCGTAGCCGGTTGCCAGGACCACGTTGCGAGCCCGATAACAGCGGTTCTCTCCCGCCATCGTGCGGGTTTCGAGCAGGAAGCTTCCGGCCCGACCCCGTATATCAAGCACCTCCTCGTACTGCCGCACGCACAACCGGAATTCACGGGCCACGCGCCGATAATAGTTGAGAGCCTCCCGCCTGGTCGGCCTGTGGCCCGCGGATGTGAAGGGTATGCCGCCCAACTCCAGCCGATCGGCGGTGCTGAAGAAGGTGCCGTATGTGGGGTACATGGTGATGGACTGGACCACGCATCCGGCCTCGAGGATGACGCAGTCCATTCCCGCCTGGCGGGCTGCGACACCGGCGCTCAGGCCGCAGGGGCCGGCTCCCACCACCGCCAGGTCCACCATTGTATCGCAGCTCATGTCTCGGTCTTCGCCCCGGTTAACCTCATGTGACCCCGCGCTCCAGGCGCTGCCGGTCCTTGGGCACCAATATTCCAGTGTAGTGACGCCAAGGCCTACTTACACGTCATTAGAGTAGATATCCGATTCAGTGGCGGCAACGCTGAGGCGGCAATCTTGACTGTGCGGCTCCGGCCAGGCATTCTGTGGCAACCTCTCCCCGGTGGCGTACCTCTGAATGAGGCAAAGCAGCATCAAGACTACGGCAGAAGCGGTTCTGCGTGAGCTGCCCTCGGTGGTAGGGGCATGTGTAAGCGAGGACCTGGAAGGTCGACCCACGGAGATCCACGTGCTGGTGCGGCCGGGACCCGACCCGGCGTCCCTGGCCCGGGACCTCAGGGACCTCCTCCAGGATCGTCTCGGTGTGCCCGTCGACCAGCGGATAATCAGCATCGCCCAGCTGGCCCCAACGGCCGACGAACAGGCTGAAGGGGCGGTGGCTCAGGCGACCATACCGCCTGTGGAATCCGGGGGAGTCCATGCCTCGTTCCAGCCCGGAACACCCGATGAGCCTGCCATGACCGGAGATACCAGCTTCCACGGGAGGGTCGTCTTCAGCAGCATCGAGGCGACGGTCACCGGAGGTCGGGTGGAAGTCGGCATCCAACTCGACTGGCGGGATTCCCAGGTGAGAGGGTCGTCGGACGCGGTCAACACCAAGAACGGCCGGGCTCGGGCGGCGGCCGTGGCCACGCTGAGTGCCGCCAGAGAGGCTGTCGCGGGGAACGGCCTGGAAATAGAGCTGGATTTTGCTTCCGTGGTACAGGCCCTGGACGGCGACTACACCCTGATCAGTGTCCTGGCCATTTCGCCTCGCACGGGCCGCCGGCCTCTCCCGCTGGTGGGCGCCCACCCCGTCGAGACGGATATCGAGACTGCCTCGGCGATCGCAACGCTGAAGGCCATCAACCGGATCCTGTCCCCAGCCCTCAAGAGCGGCTGAGCGACCCGGCGGCGAGGGGCCGGAGGGCGAAATAGGTGCGCGGGATGTCTACCCGCGCCACCACCCGTCGGCGCGCCAGCGACTCCAGGGCCCTGTTAATTTCTGCCTGTGGCGACCGGGTCGCCTCGGCCACCTGTTCCGGGGCTGCACGACCGAGAGCGTCGAGGCCGTTCCAGGCCGCCAACTCGGAAGCGGATGCCTCGCCGAGCAAGGTGACTCGACCGTCCGCCAGCTCGGCAGTGATGGCCAGGCCCTGCCGGCCGAGCACCACATCGATGGCTTCCTGGTGGCGGTTCTCTATGCCCCGAGCCATGAAGTACGCCTCTACCGGCCGGTCCTCACGCTGGAACCGCTTGATCAGCTTTGCAACAACCTCGTCGGCGCAGCTGTAGTCCAGGACAGCAACCTCGCTGAAGTCCAATACCGTCAGGCACATCGTTCCCAGCTCGGCGATCTGCGCCTCTATACCCATGCGCAGCGCCTGACCGGTGGGCCTCGTCACCAGGTGAGAATAGAGCGTGGCCACGGAGCGACGGACCATTTCCGACATGTCGAACCGCAACGGAATCACTCGTCCCAGCTCGGTCATGCTCCCTCCTCCGGTCGCCCCGGGTCACCCTGGTCAACTACGCGGGACGGCAAGATGATGCTGATCTGGGTACCGGGGAACGGTGCCAGGCCCTCCTCGAGCGGTGTTCCATCGCTCCAGGTTGGCACATCGGCGATCCTGGCCGTACCGCTGCGGATGGCGATCCAACCGTCCCACCGTCTGGTCTGGCGGCGGATCTGTTGAAGTCCCTGTCCCCGCCCCGGATCCTGGAACCGGGTCACCCCGTGGATGAAGGCGGCCTGGAGCGCCGATGCATCGCTCCAGCGCTCACCGTACCGGGCAGCGTGCTCGCCACCGAGGGAGCCGTGGAACCCCACGCCCAGGTCCATGACCGCAATGGACACCACCTTGCGACCCAGCCGGCGCGCCCAGTTGTACGTCTGCGTGGCCACCCAGCCGCTGGCGCCCGCGTGTTCGATGATGTTCTGGCACAGCTCGGACAGCATCACGCTGAACTGGAACGCCTCGTTGAGCGGGTAGAGGAGTTGCCGGGTCAGGATGGTGAGGGCCCGTTCATTCACCCTGTCCACTATCTGGTGTACGTCAACGTGCGAGGTCACGGGCGTGATCTCGAGGAGGACGTCGGAGGTTCCTTCCGCTTGCTTGCGCGGGGCGCCATGCATTTCGTATAGCGCCGCGGCGCGGTTGTAGAAGCCCATCCGCCCCATGTAGCTCACCACCTCGGTCGAATCGGGCAACTGGAGTCGGGGCCGCTCCCGCGGACCGGCCCTGTCGCCGAGCACCTGACCCAGCGCCAGCAGGCCCAGCATCCCGTAGGGATCCACCCACCGGACTCGCCGGGCATCCACCAGGACCCGCTCCCCCTGGGCTGGCGGCAGAGAGCTCGCCAGCTGTTCGAAGGACCGGTCATCCAGGGTCCCGGGCACGGTAATGACCTTCACGTGGCCTCCCTCAGGAAGGTGTGCAGACTGTCAGCACCTCGATGTCTGGTGTTCTTGGCCGCCGCCTCGTTGGCCGCTCGCACCGCCGCGGCCAGGGTCTGTCCGGCCATCAGCTCGACGAAGCAGGTGGCGCCCCAGACGTCCCCGCAACCGGTAGGATCGCCGGCCGTGGCCATGGGGGTGGAGGGGACACGGAGCCGGTGGACAGCACCTGGCGGCATGTCCCAGGGCCGCTGCTCCAGGGTGCGAGCCACGATCGCAGCGCCCTCAGGGCCGAGGGTGACCAGCAGCGCCGCCACCATGCGGGAGACTGCACCGCCGGCGAACTCCCATGGGTCGGTGCGTGCCGCCAGGAGAGTCAGCTCGTCTTCGTTCACCTGGACAACGTCGAAGGCGGCCAACCATTCGTCGGCGCGCTCAAGGACGCGAGGCACTCGCCGGCCGCACGTACCGGTGCCTAGGAGCAGGGAGTGCAGGTCGGCATAGATCGGCCCGTGGAAGCTGGTGCGGAGTAGCACCGCCGTCTCCAGACCCAGCTCGAACCCCGAGATCAGGTTCACGTACAGTGCGTCCAGGCCTCGCACCAGGGGCTCCAGCTCGTGCCAGGCCCAAGGCGGCACGCCGCCCGTCAGCTCCTCGTCCCGATGGTGCGCGTCGCGGTACAGGAGCCTGACCCGGTTGTTCGGCGCCGGCGTCTCCAGCACCCCACCGGGCAGCTCCAGGCCCGGCAATGATTCCAGGAACGAGCTGGCCTCCGTAGCCAGGTCGCTACCTACCTTGATTATGGGCCGGACCGACCAGCCGCCGGGCAGCGCGGCAGCGGCGGCCGCAAGGGAGTAGCAGATGCCGCCCCAGCGCTCCACGGGCCCGCCAGCGGGATGTTCGATACGATCCCATACCATGGAGCCGAGGACGCCCAGACGCATGGCTACAGAATCACTCCCGGAGCCCGTGACCAGCGGGGCATCGGGGTCGCCGGGTGGCCGAGCATCGGCGCTGAGAAAGGACTGGACATCACACGGCGCCGAGTACTTCCTTCTTGAACATGGCGATGGCGCCGATAACACCCGCGGTACCGATCAGCTGTGCGGGCACTATGCTGCACGCCTCCTGGGCGCTCTTGAATGCCCGCCGCCGGACCTCCGCCCTGAGGGGGACGAACAGGTGGTCTCCCGCACGCGTCACGCCACCGGCGATCACCACCATCTGGGGGTTGAGGATGTTCACTATGTTGGCGATCCCCGTGCCCAGGAACTTGGCCGTCTCGGTCATGACTTCGTTGGCGTAGGCATCGCCCAGGACCACGCCTTCGTAGACCGTGGCGGCAGTCAGGTCCTCCAGACGGCCGTTCACCAGGTCGGGAAGGATCGTCTCCGCCCCCGCCTCGATGCCCTCGACCGCCCGCAGGGCTATGGCGGGACCGGAGGCGTAGGCCTCCAGACAGCCGTAGTTCCCGCACTTGCACCTCCGACCGGTGGAGTCCAGCGTCATGTGTCCCATCTCGCCAGCCACGTCGCTGGCACCATGGAAGATCTCGCCGTTCAGGACGATGCCGCCGCCGATCCCGGTACCCAGCGTGAACCCGACAAGGTTGTCCACCGACCTTCCGGCGCCCAGCCACCACTCGCCATAGGTGGCGCAATTGGCGTCGTTGTCCAGAGCCGCCGGCAATCCCACCGCGTTGGAGATCAGGTCGCGCAGCGGGAAGTTACGCCAGCCCAGGTTGGGCGTGTTGATTATGGTGCCCGTGCTGCGGTTCAGCGGACCGGGTGAGCCGATGCCGATGCCCGCGAAGTCGGACTTGCTGCCATCATGGTCCCTGCACACCTGGGCAATCGTATCTTCCACCATGTGGACGATCCGGTCGACGACGAACTTCGCTCCCTTGGAAGCTTCCGTCGTCGCCTGCTGCAGGCCCAGGACCTCACCGTCACCGCCATTCAGTGGCAAGACACCCACCACGATGTTGGTGCCACCCAGGTCCACGCCCACTATCCACCGCTTGTCGTTCTCACTCATCTCGATCTCCCTCAACTCCCATGGGCCCAGTCCTACGCGGCGTGGGGCGGCAGAGGAACTCGTTGGCGCTCGTCACGCTCGACGCACCTACGGGATCCACATAGTATTCCAGTTCATCCAGCAGGGTGAGGCAGGCTTCACGTCCTGCCGACCCGTGAGTCGAAAGCAGGATCACAGGCCTGACCCAGCGCATGAGCATGTTGCTTCCACACAGCGCTGCGTACTCCCCACCTTCGATGTCCATCTTGATGAGCGACGGCCGGAGGTCATGACGCTGGCAGGTGCCATCCAATGTCGAGGTCCGCACGCTGATCTCGCCACTGTCGAGCAGTCGCCCGGTCCCACTCCCGGAACCGCCGCCGAAACAGGCCACACCCTCTCGGTCCGTCACCGCCGCCTCCTCCACCCGCACGTTGTCCAGATCGTTGATGCGGACATGACGACGGAGGAAACCGGCATTGGTCGGATCGGGCTCGAACGCCCACACCCGACCATGACGGCCCACTGCCCCGGCCGCTAGCAGCGTGTAGTACCCGGTATGGCTACCCACATCGAACACCGTGTCCCGTGGGCTCACGTGCTCCATGAAGAGGCGTGTCTGCTCCGGTTCATAGGTACCGCCCAGGACACGCAGAATCTTACCTCGACTCCCGGCCAGCCACCACCGCCCTCGGAGCGGGCCCGCCAGGACGGGGACTCTCACTTCAGTCCCCTACCTTCAATACCGCCAGAAACGCTTCCTGTGGGATCTCCACGCTGCCCACCTGCTTCATCCGGCGCTTGCCTTCCTTCTGCCTCTCCAGGAGCTTGCGCTTCCGGGTGATGTCACCGCCGTAGCACTTGGCCGTCACGTCCTTCTTCAGCGCCTTGACCGATGTCCGGGCTATGACCTTCGTGCCGATGGCCGCCTGAATCGCCACCTCGAACATCTGGCGCGGGATGAGGTCCTTCAGCTTAGCCGCCATCTCCCGACCATATTCGTAGGCCTTGTCCCGATGGATGATCACGCTGAAGGCATCCACCGGGTCCCCATTGATGAGCATGTCCAGCTTGACCAGGTCGTTGGGCCGGTACTCGGCGAGCTCCCAGTCCAGGGACGCATAGCCCCGGGTGCTGCCCTTCAGCTTGTCGTAGAAGTCCAGCACGATCTCGGCCAACGGGACCTCGTAGAGGAACTCCACCCGCGACGGATCCAGATAGTGCATGTGAACGTACTCGCCCCGCCGGTCGTGGACCAGCTTCTGCACGTTCCCGATGTACTCGGCGGGACACATGATCCGGGCCCGTACGTACGGCTCCTCGATCCTTTCGATACGGCCCCGGGAGGGAAGAGACGACGGGTTCTCGACCACCTCCGTTCCGCCGTCGGACAGGACCACGTGGTACTCCACGTTGGGTACGGTTGTGATCAGGTCCAGGTCGAACTCCCGCTCCAGCCGCTCCTGCACGATCTCCATGTGGAGCAGGCCGAGGAACCCGCAGCGGAAGCCGAAACCGAGGGCCGTGGACGTCTCAGGCTCGTAGTGCAGCGACGCATCGTTCAGGCGCAGTCGCTCCAGAGCGTCCCTGAGCTCCTCGTAATAGTCGGGGTTCGTGGGGTAGAGGCCGCTGAAGACCATTGGCTTCACGTCCTGGTAGCCCGGCAGCAGCTCGGCGGCCGGGGCCTCCGCATCCAGCACCGTGTCACCGACCCGCGTGTCCGACACGCGCTTGATCCCCGCGATCACGTATCCCACGTCGCCAGGAGTGAGCTCCTCCTGTGCAACCCGGCCCAGGCGCATGAAGCCCACCTCGTCCACCTCGTACTCCGAAGGCGTGGCGCCGAAGGTGACCACACTGCCCTTCCGGATCCGACCGTCCACCATGCGGATGCTGGGGATGGCACCCTGGTACTTGTCGTAGAAGGAGTCGAAGATCAACGCCCGGAGTGGAGCATCGGGGTCGCCCACAGGGGGCGGGACCTTCTCCACTATGCGCTCCAGCAGGTCCTCCACACCCAGACCCTCCTTGGCCGAGACGACCAGCACCTCTTTCGGGTCAACGCCCAGGAGATCGACCAGCTCGGCCCGACGCCTCTCCGGCTCCGCGCCCGGCAGGTCGATCTTGTTCAGGACGGGGATGATCTCCAGACCCGCCTCCATGGCCAGGAACAGGTTCGACAGCGTCTGGGCCTGGATGCCCTGGCTCGCGTCCACTACCAGCACCGCACCCTCGCACGCGGCCAGGCTCCGGCTGACCTCGTACGTGAAGTCCACATGGCCTGGCGTGTCGATCAGGTTCAGCTCGTACTGACGACCATCACGGGCCAGATAGTCCATCCTGATGGCGTGCAGCTTGATAGTGATCCCCCGCTCCCGCTCCAGCTCGTTGGAGTCGAGGACCTGCTCCCGCATCGCCCGCTCGTCCAGGGTGTGGGTGGTCTCGAGCAGGCGATCCGCCAGGGTCGACTTCCCGTGATCGATGTGGGCCACGATGCAGAAGTTCCGGATATGCTCGATTCGCACTCGACGGCCCCACTCCTCCAGTAAGAACCCCGACTCAGTAACAGCCTTGAAAGATAACTACGGGAGTGGCTGTCCGGGACCCACCGGCACAGTTTCAGTGGCCAGCGGCGTCTCGTCGGTGGGCGGCGTAGCTACGAAAGCGGCGTACGGTTATTGCGCCCAGCCCTACTCCAGCCAGCAGCACCAGTCCCGCGCTGAGCCACGGCCAGGCGGTCATGTTCTCGAGACCGTGTCCCACCAGGTAGAAGGAGAACGGGATGCACGCGGCGGTGACGAGTGCGAGGATCGAATCTACGAAGCGGATACCCATACCTGTCTCTCGTTTGTCGTCGGTACCAGGGCGGCCGTCATCGCCGGGTCATACGCCGCACCTCTTCCAGCCCCTCCGGCACCCATACCGGCGGCTCGTGGCGCTCGGCTATTTCCAGGGCAAGGAGAAAGCCCAGACGGGCTACGCGAGCGGCCTTGTCGGCGTCGATGCGCTCGACCCGGTCGCTGGGCCGGTGATAGTCCTCGTGCACGCCGGAAAAGAAGAAGAGTGCCGGGATCTCCTTGGCGGCGAAGCTGAAGTGGTCACTGCGGAAGAAGAACCGCTGTTCCGGCCAGAGGTCCTCGGAAACGGTCAGGCCCAGCTCCGGGTAGTCCTCCGCCACCTCCTGGACCAGGGGCCCGAGGGAGGAGTACTCCTGTCCTATGACCACTATGCTGTCGGGCGCGTTCCGGGAGATCATGTCCAGGTTGATGTTCGCCACCAGGCTCTCGATGGGTACGGTGGGATTGTCGGCGAACCAGCGGGACCCGAGGAGCCCCCGCTCCTCACCGCTCACCGCCAGGAACAGGATTGATCGGGCGGGCGGCTCCGGCAGGCTGGCGAAGGCGCGGGCTATGGCCATGACCGCGGCGGTCCCGGAGGCGTTGTCGTCGGCGCCGTTGTAGATGGAGTCCCCTGTGGCGTCAGGCCGGCCGATGCCGATGTGGTCCACGTGGGCGCTTAGCACCACGTAGGTATCGCGCAGGACCGGGTCACTTCCCATCAGGATCCCCACCACGTTGGGTGGCTCGGCCTGGTCCAGTGCCAGGAGAGGGGCCGCCAGTGCCATGGTGATCCCCGGGAGCGGCACGGGGAGATCCACCCGCTGCCGTCGCAGGAGCTCCGACCCGTCGAGGCCGGCCATCCGAAAGACCCTGAGCGCGGCGTTGTGGCTCACGAAGAAAGTGGCGGCCTGTTCGGCCGAAGCTCGTCCTCCCATGACTCTGCTGGGCGCGCCAGCGGTACGTGCCAGCGCCGCCACCTGCTGCGGGCTGACGCTCTCATCCATGACGAAGACGACGCTGACGGCGCCGGCATCCCGGGCCCGGGCGACCGCCTCGCTCACTTCTGCCCGCGTCTGGAAACCGAAGCGGAGCCCGCCGCGGGCGGCTTCGGGAGTGGCGCCCAGGGGGACCAGCACCACCCGGTCACGGAGTCCCGCGCCAGGCCCCCGTTCCAGCTCAGCGGGGTCGGCCACGTAGACCACTCCGGCGGGGCTGCGCGGGGTGGAACCTGGCTGGGCGAAGAACTCGACGCCGTACTCCAGCGCATGGGTGGCGCCGCCGCTGATCTCGACTCTGGTCTCGACGGTGTCGAGGCCCTCGAGTGGGTAGGGGTAGCGCTGGAACCACTCGTCGTGAGCGCCCGGCTCAAGGCCGAATCGTTCGAACTCGTCGGCGATCCAGGCGGCGGCCGTCTCCAGACCGCGGCTGGGCGTGTCGCGGCCCTCCAGCTCGTCGCTGGCCAGGAAGGCGACACGGCTGTACATGTCTTCGGCGGTGATCGTCGACTTCGCAGCCCGCACATCAACGGGTAGGCCGACATCGATCGTGGCCGTGGAGCACGCAACGAGCGCGGCGGACAGGAGTGCGACTGCCAGGTTTCTGAGACTCATCGGAGCTTTCTGCTGCTGTGGTTCTGGGGGTCCCGACGATCCGGGGGCCACCGTGTTCGCGGGTCACAAGATAGGCCATGATCAGCGGCGGGCCAACCTCACGTACACCAGGGCACGCGGTTCGTGCGCGGCTGACCGGCATGCGCGGCTGACCGGCAGATGACGGGTACGTGCTTTGCCACGGTCGGAGCCGGCGGGAGCCCTTCGGTGGCGGGACCGGCGGGTTGAACGATCCGCCATCCGGTGTACCTTCCAGCGCCGATGACCATGCGACCAGAGCCAGGCTGATGCACCCGTCGATCCTCGAAGGCGTCCGCGCCCAGGCAGCGTACCGATCACTGCGCCAGACGCTACCCCGCCCCGGCGCAACGGTCAGGGCGGCGAACCTGCCGGGCGCCCTGCCGGCGGCGCTGGTGGCAACGCTGGCGGCTGACATGGAGCGTCGGCTCTGGATCGTCGTCACCAGTGACCCGCAGGAGGCGGAAGGCATCGAAGCAGACCTGTCGGCGCTGATGGAGCCGGGCGCCACTGCCCTCTACCCTCAACGAGAGGCGCTGCCGTTCGAGGCCGAGGACCATCACATCGAGGTGAGCGGCCAGCGCGTCGAGGCGCTGGAGGCGCTGCTCGCCGGCCGGGCCAGGCTGCTGGTCACCACCGTACGGGCCATCCAGGAACGGGAGCGGATACCCAGCTCCCTTGCCGACCTGCGCATGACGATCGCCGTGGGCCAGCAGGTCCGCCCCGCCGAACTCGCGCACCGGCTGGAGGCCATGGGCTTCGAGCGGACCAGCCTGGTGGAACAGGTGGGCGACTTCGCCGCCCGTGGCGGAATCGTGGATCTCTTCAGCTTCGGCGCCCAGGACCCCGTCCGTATCGAGTTCTGGGGCGATGAGGTCAGCTCGATCCGCGAGTTCGACGTACTGGACCAGCGCTCCACCGGTGGCCTGGACCGGACCGACATCCTGCCCGTCGAGCTGCGGCTGGCTGGAGACGGCACGGTGACCCGTCGATCCCTGCTGGACACCCTGCCCCAGGACACCATCCTGATCCACCTCCAGGAGGACGACCAGCGGCCCTTCCTCAAGGCATGGCAGAAGCTGCTGGAGCTACATACCGTCGAGGAGCGGAGAGGGGGAGCGCCCGAGCCGCCGGAGGAGTTGCTCCTCCCGCCGGACATGGTCCGGTCGCGGCTCGCGGGCTTCGGCAGGATAATCTGCGCGGCGGAAGCGGAGCTCCGCTTCGATGCCCGCACCCCTGAGGCCATCGACCGGGACACCTCCCGGCTGAACACACTCCTCGCCGCTGCCGCTGCCCGGGGGGAGCGCTCCCTGATCCTGTGCGACAACACTGGCCAGCTCGAGCGCCTGGACGAACTCCTGGGCGGTGCCGGTCGGGTGCCTGCGGGCACCAGCCTGGCCATCGGCACGCTGAGCGGTGGTTTCGTGCTGGAGGGCGAGAAGCCGCTCCGTGTGCTGACCGACCACGAGATCTTCCGGCGTGCCCGCCGTATCCGGCGAGGCCGCCGGTTCCGGGGCGGCGGCGCCATCGAGACGCTGAGCCAGCTCCAGCCTGGCGACTACGTGGTCCACCTGGACCACGGGATCGGCCGGTTCCAGGGCCTGCAACGGGTGAGCGTGGGCGGTATGACTGTGGAGTCGCTCGCAATCGAGTACGCCGGCGGTGAGGTCCTGCGACTGCCCGTGTACCGGCTGGACCTGATCGAGCGCTGGGTCCCGGACCGGGAGGAAGCGGAGCCGCCCTCGCTGCACAAGATCGGCGGCCGTACCTGGAAGAGGATCAAGCAGCGGACGCAGGAAGCCATAGATCTACTGGCCACGGAGCTGCTCGAGCTGTATGCCGCCCGCAAGCTGTCGCGGCGTCCGCCCTACCCCGAGGACACCCGCTGGCAGCGAGAGATGGAGAGCGCCTTCCTGTACGAGGACACCCCGGACCAGCGGGAGGCGACCCAGGCGGTCAAGCAGGACATGCTGGAGCCGAGACCGATGGACCGCCTGATCATAGGGGACGTGGGCTACGGCAAGACGGAGGTAGCGATCCGGGCGGCGTTCAAGGCCGTACAGGCCGGTCGCCAGGTGGCGCTGCTGGCGCCCACCACCATCCTGGTGGAGCAGCACCTGCACACCTTCCAGGAGCGGCTGGCCGACTACCCGGTCCGGATCGAGGCGCTGTCCCGCTTCCGTACGGTGCGCGAGCAGAGCGCCATACTGGGCGAGCTGGCCAGCGGCCAGGTGGACATGGTGGTAGGGACCCACCGGCTGCTCCAGCGGGATGTCCAGTTCCGCGACCTGGGCCTCCTGGTGGTGGACGAGGAGCAGCGGTTCGGTGTGAAGCAGAAGGAGCGGTTGAAGGAGTTGAAGCGGAACGTGGACGTGCTGGCTCTCACCGCCACACCCATCCCACGGACCCTGCACCTGTCGTTGGCTGGCCTACGGGATGTATCCCTGATCCAGACGCCGCCCCGTGACCGGATGCCCATCATCACCCACGTCGTCCCATGGATCGACGAGGTGATAGGTGACGCGATCTTGCGGGAGCTGGACCGGGGCGGCCAGGTGTTCGTGGTCCACAACCGCATCGAGTCACTCCGCACTGTGGCCGAGCGGGTGAGGAGCCTGGTGCCGGACGGCTCGGACGTGGACATGGCTCACGGCCAGATGCCGCCCCGTGACCTGGACAGGGTGATGGCCAGGTTCCTGGACGGGGGATTCCACGTCTTGGTCACCACCGCCATCATCGAGAACGGGCTCGACGTGCCGACGGCGAACACGCTCATCGTGGATCGGGCGGACATGTTCGGCCTCGCCCAACTCTACCAGATCCGGGGTCGGGTTGGCAGGAGCCATCACCGGGCGTTCTGCTACCTGGTGGCCCCGGAGGGCATCCCCCTGGAAGCGGAGAAGCGGCTCAGGATCCTGGAGCACCACACGGAGCTCGGCAGCGGCTACGCCATCGCCATGAAGGACCTGGAGCTGAGGGGGGCGGGCAACATCCTGGGCGCCGACCAGTCGGGCAACGTCCACGCCGTTGGCCTGGACACCTACACTCGCCTGCTGGAGAAGACCGTGACCAGACTCCAGGGCGCGGAAGAGCGAGAGCCGCATCCCGCACCCGACGTGTCCATGGACGGCCCCGCCTACCTGCCGGACGCCTACACCGCCGACTCGGCCCAGAAGCTCCACCTGTACCGTCGGCTGTCTCGCGCAGGCACCGTGGACGAGGTGGCGGCCCTGAGTGAGGAGGTGGCGGACCGCTTCGGCGCCCCGCCGCCGGAGGTGCGCCGCCTGCTGGCCAGCGCGCGACTGAGGCTTCTGGGCCAGGCCCTGGGCGTGGAGCGCATCCACGTGTCGGGCGACAGCGCGCGGATAACCTTCCGCCGGGACGTGGTCCCGCGACTGACGGCGCTACAAACGAGCCTCCACGGCAGCCTGGTGGAGGTTGAGGTCCGACGACTGGAGCCCCTGTCGCTGGTGCTCCACCGGCTCGGCACCGGCGATCTTGCCGACGCCGTGGCGGCCGCCTTCCAGAGACTGGCCGTCCACGCCGGGCAAGCCACCGCTTCATGACCTGCCGACGGGGGCCGCCGACGCCCCCACGACCAGGAACTTGCAGGACGCACTCGGGTTGTACCGGCGTGACGGCTCCGGTATCTTGAGCGCGTCCCGTGATATTCCAGGAGAGACGATGAAGCGATTCCTTCCACTGGTCCTGTTGCTGGTGACCGTGACGGCCTGCGATGCCATTGGCGCGCACACCGGCACCGTAGCCCGCGCAGGGCAGTACGAACTGACCGTCGATGGTACGGTCGACATGCTGGCGGAGAACCCAGGGATCCCGGCGAGCACCGAGGTGACGGCGTCCATCGCGGATCTGTGGGTGGACTATACGCTCCTGGCCGATGTGCTGTCTCGTGACCTGGCCCTGGCAGGTCTGGACCTGGACCCCTTGGTCGAGCCCTACACGGAGCAGCGCATCTTCATGGAGTTGCGCGAGCAGGTAGTGACCCAGGACACGGTGATGGACGAGGCCGAGCTCCGGCGCCTGTTCGAGGAGCAGGCGACGGGCCGGGTCCGGGCACGCCACATCCTCCTCCGCTACCCTGACGACGCGTCGCCCGCCCAGAGGGAGCGGGTGCAGCAAGAGGCGGACGACCTGCGCCAGCGGGCCATCGAGGGCGAAGACTTCAGCGAGCTTGCCCGTCGCTACAGCGAAGATCCCGGCAGCGCCCCACAGGGCGGTGACCTGGGCTGGTTCGAGCCGGGCATGATGGTCCCCCAGTTCGAGCAGGCGGCTTTCCGGCTCCAGCCCGGCCAGGTCAGCGAGGTGACGGAGACTCTGTTCGGTCTCCACATCATCAAGGTGGACGAAAGGGAGACGCCCGCGTTCGACGAGCAGCGTGAGGAGTTCCGGCGTCGAGTGGCGGAGGATCGGCGCCAGCAGTCGCTGTCGGAGTATGTGGATGGGCTCACCGGACCAGCAGGTATGCGCACGGAGAAGGGCGCCGCGGAGGCGGCCCGGAACCTGGCGGTGCGACCGACGCCGAGGCTGGCCTCTCGGGCCGCGGCCAGACAACTGGTCACGTGGCAGGGCGGCGCCCTGACGGCTGGCGACTTCGTGAAGTTCACCCAGCGCATGCAGCCCCAGCAGCGGGCCCAGTTCGAGACGGCTGGCGATGAGCAGATCGAGGCCCTGCTGATGGACGTGGCGACGAACCAGCTGGTCCTCGATGATGCCCGTAGTCGCGGCATCAACGTGCCCCAGGAGGAGCGGGACTCCGTTGCCGCGCTCATCCGGGAGGAGATCATCGAGGTTGCCGAGTTCGCCGGGCTCGTCGGCGAGCTGCAGGAGGGGGAGACCCGCTCCCAGGCAGTGGAGCGGCGGGTGACGACATTCATGGCAGGCATCCTTGCCGGTGAGCAGGGCCTGCTCCCCCTGGGCGGCCTGCCCTACGTGCTGCGTCAGCAGGCGGACTGGCGGATCCACGAGCGAACGTTCCCCACTGTCGTCCAGCGGGCGGAGACGAAGCGCGAGCAGAAGGCAGACCAGGAGCTGAGGCCTATACCGCCGGGCACGGACCTCCCGCTCCCTGACATAGATCCCTGACCTAGAGTAGGCCTTGCCCGGTCCCTCAGCCGCCGGCGGAACCGGAACGCGGCGGTGATGCCTCACCCGCTACCGGCCCCATGGGGATCGGGGTCGGCAGCGGGACACGGGAGGAACTCCCGAGCCCGGCGGGGATATTAGGGACGAGGCTGGTCGGCGATCCAGCCTGCCTGTCACGTTCCCAGCAGAAGATGGACAGCATGAAGTCATTCGCAGCCGTTGTCGCCCTGGTGCTTCTGGCACCCTCCGTCCTCCATGCTCAGGCCGTCCCACAGGCCGACCTGATCGATCGGGTGGTGGCCGTGGTGGGCGACAGCGTGATCCTGGAATCGGAGCTGAAGGAGCAGATCGAGCGACGTCGGGCGTTCGGCGAGGTCGTGCCCACTGACCCGCAGGCGCTCGAGGCACTCCAGCGGCAGGAGCTGGATGGCCTGATCACCGAGATGCTGATCCTCCAGGCCGCCCACCGGGATTCCGTCATCGTGGCTCCCGAGGAGATCAGGTCCCAGGTGGACGCGGCCATAGCTGAGCAGGAGCGCCGGTTCGGCGGCCGCGCCGCCTTCGAGCAGGCTCTCACGCGGGAGGGTATGTCGCTGGACGCCTATCGGCGGATCGCAGAGCGCGGACTCCGCAGGGCGGCCATCCAGCGGCAGTACATGGCCACCGTCCAGCGCGACCGACGTCCGCCACCGGTCACGGACGCCGAGATCAGGGCATTCCTCGACGAGCGGGCCGACGAGCTGGGGACGCGTCCGGCCACCATAGAGTTCGACCAGGTGGTGGTCCCGCCCAGGGCGTCGGAGGAGGCGCGACAGGCGGCGTGGGAAGAGGCGGAGAGCATCCGCCAGAGGCTGGTGGCGGGCGAGGACTTCGCCCTTCTGGCCCGGCGACATTCCGCCGACCCGGGGAGCAGGGAACGGGGCGGAGAGCTGGGCTGGTTCCGGCGCGGGCGGATGGTACCGGAGTTCGAGCGGGTAGCGTTCGCGCTCCGGACCGGTGAGATAAGCCCTGTGGTGGAGACTTCCTTCGGCTTCCACATCATCCGAGTGGACCGGATCAGGGGGGCCGAGCGCCAGGCCCGTCACATACTGATCAGTCCCGAGATCACCCCGGCGGAGGAGGCGCGTACGCACGAGCGGGCTACCGAGGCGGCAAGGGCGCTGCAAGAGGGTGTGCCTGCGGACAGTGTGCGGAAGCTGGCCAATCATCCGCCTTCCGAAGAGGTACGTGTCGGACCGATCCCGCAGGATTCCCTGCCCGCGCCCTACCGGACCGAGCTACGCGGCGCAGCCACCGGGCAGGTGGTCGGACCGTTCAGGATGCCTGGTGCCAGGGAGACGTACGCCGTGGTGCGGGTGAATCGGGTGGTGGCCGAAGGGCGCTACACCGCCGAGGACAGGGACCTTCGCGAACAGGTCCGGCAGTACCTCCAGCAGGACAAGCTCGTGAACGAGATCATCGGCGAGCTCCGACGCCGCACCTACATCGACATCCGTCTGTGACGGTCTGAGCCTCGTCGCGCCTGATGACCCGGGCCCCACCTAGACTTGGCGTCACCCTGGGGGATCCCAGGGGCATAGGCCCCGAGGTGACAGCGGCGGCGCTGGAGGCGCCCCCCGCCAACCTGGTGATCGTCGGGCCGTCCGGGACCGGGGTGGAGCCCGACCTGAACGTGGGGCACTGGGACGGGGGTGACGAGGCGGAGGCAGGCCGACTCGCTGGCGCTGCCATCGAACGGGCGGTAACGCTGGCACTGGACGGCGAGGTCGACGGCATCGTTACCGCGCCCATCGACAAGACGGCGCTGGCCGCCGCCGGCTACCCCTACCCGGGCCACACGGAAATGCTGCAGGCGCTGACGTCGGCCCCGGAAGTGGCCATGCTGATGGCCGCGGAGCGGACCCGCGTGGGAGGCGCGCTCAGGGTCAACCTGGCGACCATTCACATCCCTCTGTCTTCGGTGCCGCAGACGCTGACCGTCGAGCGGCTGGTCTCCCAGACCCTGCTGACCGCCTCCGGCCTCAAGGACCTGTGGAACATCGGGGAGCCACGGATAGCGCTCTGCGCCCTGAACCCTCACGCCTCCGATGGCGGCCTGTTCGGGCATGAAGAGGCCAGCGTCTTCACACCGGCCATTGAGCAGTTGCTGCGGCTGGACGTCCGCGTCGTCGGGCCGCTTCCCGCCGACACCGTGTTCGGCCGGGCCATCGCCGGCGAGTTCGACGCGGTCATCTCCCCCTACCATGATGTTGGCATGGCGGTGTTCAAGACAGTAAGCTTCGGTGCCGGAGTGAACGTGACGCTGGGACTGCCGTTCATCCGTACATCCCCGGACCACGGGACCGCACTCGACATAGCCGGACAGGGTCGCGCTGATCCATCCTCGATGCAGGAGGCTCTGAGGCTCGCCGCCGGTCTCGCGGCCCGACCTCGACGGGTACCAATGGAATGATCCACTTCCAGAACGTCAGCCGGGAATTCCCGCGGGTGGGCCGGGCCCTCGACGGGGTCACATTGAGCATCCGCAAAGGGGAATTCGTCTTCCTCACCGGGCACAGCGGTGCCGGCAAGACTACGATCCTGCGCCTCGTGCACGTGGCCGACATGCCCACGGAGGGGGAGGTCAGGGTCAACGGCTACGACACACGGCGACTGCGACCGAAGGACGTGTCGATGCTCCGTCGCAAGATCGGCTACGTGTTCCAGGACTTCCGCCTGCTCCCGGACCGGACAGCCGCAGAGAACGTGGCCTTCGCCCTCGAGGTGACCGGAGCGAGACCCGCCGTGATCCGCGCCAAGGTCGGCCGTCTGCTGGCCCGGGTAGGGCTCGCGGCCAAAGCGCAGGCGCACCCGGCGGAGCTTTCAGGCGGCGAACAACAGAGGGTGGCCGTGGCGCGAGCGCTGGCCAACGAGCCGATCCTGCTCCTCGCGGATGAGCCGACGGGCAATCTGGACGAGCGGGCGACCCGAGGGATCCACGAGCTCTTCCGCGACATCAACGCCGCGGGTACCGCTGTGCTGATCGCCACTCACGATGCCCAGATCCTGCGGCGAAGTGTCGGTGTGCGGACCATGGAGCTGGAGCACGGCAAGGTCGTCTACGACTCGCAACAGGAGCAAGCGTGATGCACGCGATACGCGAGGCACTTGCCGGGTTCCGACGCGCGCCACTCCTCACCGGCCTGTCAGTAGCCATGATCGCCCTGTCCGTCTTCGTGCTGGGTCTGTTCGGCGTGGCCGCCCACAACATCCAGATCGTGCTGGACCAGGTGGAAGCGCGGGTCGAGGTGGTGGCGTACCTGAGGGATGACGCATCGCACGCAGAAATCGAGGCGCTGCGGGCCAATGTAGCCGGTCTGCCCCACGTCCGGGATGTGATCCACATAACCCGGCGTCAGGCCCTGGAGCTGGCCCGCATCCAGCTCCGCGACTTCGAGGCTGTCTTCACGGGCCTGGAGACCAATCCCTTCCCCGCCTCCATCGAGGTGACCCTCCACTCCGGCCAGCGGTCCGCCGAGGCCGTGCACCGCGTGGCCGCCGCCCTGGGCGACTATCCCGTGGTCGAGGACGTGCGCTATGGCCAGGACTGGCTCGACAAGGTCTACCTCCTGAGACGTGTGGCCGCCGCGGCTTCCGTCGTGGTGGGCATCGCATTCGCCGCGGTGGCGGCGTTGATCATCGGCGCCGCCATCCGCCTGGCCGTGTTCGCCAGGCGCGAGGAGATCCGCATCATGAGGTTGGTAGGCGCCACCAACAGCTTCATCCGGAGACCATTCCTGCTGGAAGGCCTCATGGCCGGCGCCGCCGGCTCGCTCCTGGCCCTGCCGGCCACCTTCATCGTGTTCCGTCTCCTGTCCGACGCGGTGGTCGATCTGGTCTGGATACCGGACCTCTGGATAGTGACGGGGATAGTGATCGGCTCGGTGTTCGGCATGGTGGCCAGTGCGGTGGCCGTGCACCGTCACCTGCAGGAGATATGAGCAGTAGCTCAGCCGTTTCGTCACTGGATCCGCTCCGGCCACGCCGCACTGTGGCCGGCCGCACCGGCCTGACCGGACCGGCACCATGCCCGCCCGGATCGAGCCGCTGGCGGCGGGGGTCGTTGGCAGCGGCCGCCGTCTTGCTGTCCCTGATCCCTCCGGGAGGGCTTGCCTCCCAGCAGGATACGGTGCAGCAGCAGATCCGGGCCAGCCAGACACGGCTCGAAGAGATCCGGGCGGAACGGGCGCGGCTCCAGCGATCCATGGGCGAGCTGGAGGGGCGGGCCCGTGATATCTCGGTCGAGCTCAGCAACATAGAGCGACAGGTCGAGGCATCGGCGGAGGCGCTGGCGGAGCTGGACTACCAGACGACCACGCTCACGGCCAACGTGGCGGAGATCAGTCAGCAGCTCGTCCAGAGCCGGGACCGGCTGCGTGAGCGAAACGTGGTGCTGGGTCAGCGCCTCCGTGCCATCTACAAGCAGGGCCCGCTCCACTCGGTTCGTGTCCTGCTCAGCGCCGAGAGCTTCAGCGACCTCCTGAACCGCTACAAGTACCTGCACCTCATCTCCGTGCACGACCGGCTCCTGCTCGAGGAGATAGGCGCGCTCGAACGAAAGCTGACATCTCAGGAGCACGAGCTCCAGCACAACCTCGCCCAATTGGAATACCTGCGGGCCGAGAAGCTCACGGAGTTCGCCCAGCTCCAGGAACTCGAAGAATCGAGGGCAGAGGCACTGAGGGATGTCCGTGGGCAGGTGACGCAGGCAGAACGGCGGATCCAGCAGCTGGCCAGCGACGAACGCCGCCTGACGACGCTAATCGAAGAGATGGAGAGGCGCCGCCTGGAGCTGGAGCGAAGACGGGCCGCCGCTGGCGTAGAGGAAGCGGTGACGACCCTGTCCGCCGAGAACCTGGGCCAGCTCCGGTGGCCGGTCGACGGCCAACTCCTGTACCGCTTCGGCCCGGACCGCCGACCCGGCGGCGTGACCTTGAGGCGCAACGGGATCGGCATCTCGGCGGCGCCCGGCACATCCGTCCACGCCGTGGGCGGCGGAACGGTAGTGGTGGCGCGACCTATGGAAGGCTTCGGACCAGGCGTGGTCCTGAGCCACGGCGGCGGCTATTACTCCCTCTACCTGTACCTGGGCGAGATCCGCGTGCGCGAGGGTCAGGACGTGCCGGCGGGCCACCTGTTGGGCACCGTAGGGCGAGGCCCGGAGGAGGGCTCGCACCTGTACCTCCAGATCCATGCACCAGTCCGTGACCGGACACCCGTTCCCGTTGACCCGCTGCCATGGCTGCAACCGCGCTGACCACCGAGGTCTTCGGCCACGATGACGTTCGACTCGGACTCGCCGCCGCCGTCGAACGGGACGACCTGCCGGGCTCCATCCTCATCCACGGAATGCCGGGTGTGGGACGCCAGAGCCTGGCGCGCTGGCTAGCCCGCCTCCTGGTCTGTCAGCGGCCCGAACCGGGCGGACCGTGCGGTCGTTGTCGGGGGTGCCGCCTGGCCCTGGACCTCCAGCACCCTGACATTCACTGGTTCTTCCCTCTGCCTCGACCCAAAGGAACTGCGGGGCCAGAGAAGCTGGCCGCAGCCCTCGAAGAGGCGCGCTTCGCGGCGCTGGCAGAACGCCGGGGCGATCCCTTGTACCTGGCCGACACGGACGAGCCGGCGGGGCTGTACATCGCACAGGTCCGCACCATCCGGCAACTAGGCGTCACGCGGCCGGCCATGGCCAGCAGGCAGGTGTTCATCATCGGAGACGCCGAGCTCCTGGTTTCACAGGAGGCCAGCGAGGAAGCGGCCAATGCCCTCCTCAAGATCCTGGAGGAACCGCCACCCGCTACCGTGTTCATCCTGACGGCCAGAGACCCCGAAGCTCTCGTGCCCACCATCCGGTCGAGACTCCTGCCGGTACGACTCACGAGCTTCTCGGTCGACGAGATAGCTACCTTCCTGCACGAGCGGGCGGACGTCCCCCGACCAGACGCCGCAGTCCTGGCCAGACTCGGCCGCGGCTCGATACGGGCCGCTCTCTCGTTCGTCTCGAGAGACGGGGAGCCCACGCACGCCCAGACCATCCGCAGTAGCGCACTGGAGTGGATACGGAGCACCCTCGACCCCGGCCCCGAGCGAAGACTCGCCATTGCCCTCGCACAGAAACCTTTCGGTGCCAGGGGGAGCTTCGCCGACACACTGGACGCAATGGCCATTTGGCTCCGTGACCTGGCCGCCGTCGCTGCCGGCGCCCACGACCAGGTGGTGGCGCTGGACGCGCTGGACACACTCGAGGCCATGGCAGGGCAGCTCCGACCCGACCGCCTCCCTGTGGCACTGGCACTGGTCGATACGGCCAGAGACGCGGGTCGCATCAACGCCAACCCCCAACTGACCCTGGGCTGGCTGCTGGCCGGCATCAGCACAGCCCTTCGCTCCTGAACACGCTCGCAACCCCCAGAACCGCAAGCTCTTGAGGAGATGGGTTCCGCAGCCCACCGATTCAGGGTTATCTTTGCACCTGTATGGTTAATCCAGACAGGGTGACCACGCCCCCCTGCTGCCGACTGCGGGTCCCCAGCGCTTCCGGTCAGGAACCCATACGTGGAGGCTGATCATGACACCGGGATTATCCTCGGACGGCACGAACAAGCCCACCCGCACCCAGCTTCTCCGTGAGCTGGCGAGGCAGGCCGAAGGGCGAAAGGCATCGGCTCCAGGAGCCGGAGCGGCGCGGTCTCGTACCTCTATCTCCGGGACGCTGGCAGCATGGGAAGCGGAGCGGCGGGACAGAGCGCGCCGCAAGCTTCGGGGCCTCTGGGCCATATTCCACTCTCCGATGCGTCAGGCGATCCTCATGGGCATCGCCTTCCTGCTGGGCCTGCAGCTCGCCGCGAGCTCGGACGGGACCCGGCTGACACGGCTGCACCACGAGACGGAACAAGCCAGGCTGACGCTCCACGCCCGACAGGGCGAGTTGGAGCTCGTACGGCTGGAGTTGAACCGGGTCCAGGAGATCCTCGGCTATTCCGCCCGCTACTCGATTCCCGCCGACCTGGCAGCCTCTATCACCGACATAGCCCTTTCGGAAGGGATCGATCCCGCTGTCGCCTTCCAACTCGTCCGCGTCGAGAGCGGTTTCCACCGCCGGGCTATCAGTCCGGTGGGCGCCGTGGGCCTCGCTCAGCTGATGCCGCCCACCGCGTTCGAACTGGACCCGTCCCTACGGTACGCCGACCTCTTCGACCGGGAAACCAACCTCCGCCTCGGCTTCCGATACCTCCGCCAGATGATCGAGCGCTACGACGGCGACCTGTGGCTGGCGCTCCTCGCGTACAACCGTGGCCCCGGAACGGTGGACTCGGTGCTGGCTGCCGGCGGAGACCCCGACAACGGCTACGCTCACGCGGTGTTGAGAGGTGTGAGGTAGACCGGTCGGACGCTCACGCTTCTGACCAATGATCGGACCCCCAGCATCAGCGCCGATGGACGATGGCGCGCCATGTGCGTTGGTCACCCCGACAGAGGCGCTGAGATACTGGAGGCATCGCATGCACTGGATTCGTGTCACCAATCCGAGGTACCAACAGTCGGAGCGCTACCGCGGTCAGGTCGGCGAAGTGGTGGGCCGGTGGGGGCCGGACAACGCCGCCGATAGTACCGAGGGATACCTGGTGGAGTTCGCTGACGGGGAGGTGGTCGGAGTCACGGAAGAAGAGGTAGAAACGGCTGAGGGCCCCGAAGCGCCACGTCCCGAAGGCGGCGCCCTCGGGTAGGAGCGCCATCCTCGACCACCACCAACAGTCACACACGGCGCGACGTACAAAAACAGAGCCGCGCCGTGTGTCTCATATGACCTACGCCTGGATCCGGAGCCGCTGACCCGCATAGATCCGGGTCCCGATGCCGTTCCACTGGCGCAGCTGCCTCACGGTCACGCCATGACGCACGGCAATGTGCGACAACGTGTCCCCTCGCCGCACCTGATACGTGGTCCACCGCTCCGGCTCGCCGCCACTGACCTCCTGGCCACCAACGGGGACTTGGATCGTCTGCCCGACCTGCAGACGGGTCGCGTTGACGCCAGGATTGGCTGACCGCAGCGCCTCCACCCGGACCCCGTGGCCACGCGCAATGTGCGTCAGCGTCTCGCCTCGCCTCACACGGTGGGTCACCAGCGCTACACGAACCTCCTCCACCGCGCGGTCCAGGTTGGCCAGCACCGCCCTTCGATGACCAACCGGTACCCTGACCTCCCAGTCCCGGCCGGGAGGCGTGACGCCCCGGATCAGATGAGGATTCAGCTCACGGACAACCGCCTCGGTCACGCCACCCGCCTCGGCCACCGCCGCAAGGCTGATCTCGCCACCCACCTCCACCTTGTCGAACGCCAGCGGCACCTGATGCTCGATGCCATGGAACCCGTAAGCAGCGGGGTCCTTGCCTATGAAGCCCGCCGCCAGCATCAATGGCACGTAGTCACGGGTCTCGCGGGGCAGGCGGTGAGCAATGCGCCAGTAGTCCGCATCAGTGCCACGCTCGCTCCCGGTCAACTGCCGCATGATCCTGCCCACACGGTTCTCACCACTGTTGTAGCCCGCAGCGGCCAGGTACCAACTGCCAAACCGGTCGTACAGGTACTCCAGGTAGTCCAGAGCCGACTCCGTTGCCGCCACAGGATCACGTCGCTCGTCCACGTACGCCGACACCTCAAGTCCGTAACGACGTCCCGTCTCAGCTATGAACTGCCAGATGCCCACCGCCGCCGCATGCGATACCGCACGGTTCGACAGACCGCTCTCGATCAGCGCCAGGTAGAACAGATCCTCGGGCATCCCCCGAGCACGAAGCTGTGACCTGATGAACTCGCCGTACATCCCTTCCCGCTCGAGCCACAGATGCGTGCGGTCCTTGTTGCGACCCTTCAGAAAGTCGATCCAGAACTGCACACGGTCATTGTGCGTCGCCGTCAGGTCCCATTCGTCCCGCGGCCGAGGCTGCAACGGCTCCGATCGGAAGGTGTAGGCTTCCGCTTCGTCCAGCACACCTTCCTCGAGCAGCACATCAACCGGCGCAGGCTCCGCAGGAGGACCCCAGCCGCTGACACCCCACGCCACCACTCCTGACAGGGCGAACAACCCGAAAATCCAGGCTATGCGCTTCAGTCCGGCCATGATCTCCTCCCGACCTTCGTATGAGCAACTGGAGGAATCATACGCGCGCCCAAAACAGATGTTCCCCACGGCGACAGGGGCGACCGGGGTCAGTCGGAGGTGTGGAGATAGTTGCCGAGGGCGCGGTTCAGCGCGCTGAGGAGAGCTACGGCAGCGGACCGGATGCGGTCGTCGCCGGCGATCACGGCACCCACCAGGCGCTGTCCGGGATCATCCAGGCGGACCAGGGAGGCGACCATCAGGGTGGAGTCGAAGGCCTGCAGTTGTTTGACTCCGATGATCCGGAACCCCACGCTCTGGCCACATACTTTCTCGACGGCGTCCAGCGCAGCCTGGGCAGTGGTCTTGAGCTCGAGGGCGGAGCCTTTCTCGCCGGTAGCGGAAGCGGAGTGGATGACGTCCTGCCATTCGAGGCGAACGGTGATGGTGACGCCATGGCGGTGTTCTTCGCGGGCGCTGTCGACGAATCTGACGCGTCGCCGGGGTGCTGAGCCGGCGTTGAGAAGGGAGTCTTCCCGGGGCGCGGGATTCGGCTCGCGGCTCCCACTGCCGATTATGGTTTCGGGAGCCATGTCATCTGGCCGTTCAGGGGAAGCCGTTTGTTGAATGGAGTGCCACATCGGTCTGCCTCCGTAGCTGCTTGAACGGAAGTGAACCGGGGAGGCACAAGTAAGTTGGGGCCGGCGCGACCGGTAGTCAAGCCGCGCCGGCGGGTCGTTCAGAACCTGAGCAGGCCACCGACGCTGCCCAGGTCGTCGAGGGCGGAGCGGCGGACGAACTCCACATCCAGGTCCTGGTTTCCTGCCAGGCGGAGGAGCTCCTCCACGAGGTCGACCTGGTGTTTTACGCTGCCGTTGCAGTAGGTGCAGGTATCGTTGTTGCCGGCGAACAGGAACCCGCATTCCTCGCAGCGGCCGCCTTGATACTCGGTATCCCGAGCCATCACGAGGGTCTGGAGCTTGCCGGCCTGGATCTGCTCGAGGATACCCTCGAAGCCAGCGACGGCCATGTGGTCCTGCCGGACCCGGTCCCTCAGAAGGTCCAGGGAACGGGATTCTTCTTCGTCCATGCTGCGCTGGAAGG
The DNA here is from genome assembly GCA_007126035.1 of Gemmatimonadota bacterium. Taxonomy (GTDB): domain Bacteria; phylum Gemmatimonadota; class Gemmatimonadetes; order Longimicrobiales; family RSA9; genus SLCC01. Next base: position 49,126 of record SLCC01000015.1, on the reverse strand, counting down.
CTGGGGCCAGCTTGCGGCGGATCTCTTCGACGGACGCATCGATCTCGATGCTGTCGGTGTGGAGGATCATCTTCTGGAGGGCCCGTGGCAGGTACTCGAGGAACGGTTTCACGTTCTCGCGGGTCCCGAGGATGCTCAGGTCATCGGGGCGGTGCCGGCGTACGAAATTCTCCACCTCGACGGCGAACTCCTTGAAGAAGTGCCGTGTCTCTTCGGCTTTACGCTTCTGGTAGTCGGGGGCGGAGAAACCGCCGCGCTTGATGTCGTGAGGTGCGGGTATGGGGTCGGTGGTGACCTCCCGTTCGTTGAAGGCGCGTTCCAGGTAGAAGCTCATGAGCCTCAGGTGCTGGCGATCCACCAGCACGACGCCGTGGTGGCGGTACTGGTTCACTATCTCGACCAGGGGGCCGACCACCGGCCGCGCGTCCAGATGCAACCGGTTCTTCACGGGGATGGGGAGCTGGTACCCTTCGAGCCAGTCTCCGCCAACCTCAACGTATACTGCGACCCCCTTGTTCGATTCATCGAAATTCGAGTCGATCCAGCGCTGGAGCCGGGCGAACGCCGCACCCAGGGCCTCTCGATGCTTGCCTTCACGATCACTGTCCAACTCCTGGTGCGACGCCTTCTCCTTGTTCAGGAAGACCTGGTAGGTGCGTTTGTTGTCCGAGTTCACGGACATATCGAGAAAGGCAGAGAGGATGCTATGTCCGCTGATGGGCCGTTCGATCAAACGTTGAACCTGGTCGCGTGAGATCATGGCGTTTCCTGCCGTAATGGTTGGTATTCGGTGTTGCTGGAGCGCAAGAAGCGCGCCCCCACCTGACGAAAAAAGGCTCGTCGCGCCGTGCGACGAGCCCCGGCATCGAGGCATCGGTGCTGACACCGAACCGGCGGCTTACAGGTGGTAGTTGGGTGCCTCCCGGGTAATGGCCACATCGTGTGGGTGTGACTCCCGGAGTCCGCCACCGGTGATGGTGACGAACCGGGACCTGGTGCGGAGCGCTTCGATGTCAGCGCACCCGCAGTAGCCCATGCCACTACGCAGCCCACCCACGAGCTGGTATATCGCGTCCGATGCCGGCCCCTTGTAGGGGACACGACCCTCGATGCCTTCCGGCACGAATTTCCGGCCTTCCCCGTCCTGGAAGTAGCGGTCCGCGGAGCCTTCCTCCATGGCGGACAGCGATCCCATTCCGCGCACGGTCTTGTAGCGCCGGCCTTCCAGCAGGAAGCTCTCACCCGGGCTCTCTTCGGTGCCCGCGAGCAGCGAACCCATCATCACTGCATGGGCGCCTGCGGCGATCGCCTTTACTATGTCGCCCGAGTAGCGGACACCCCCGTCCGCTACCAAGCTGACCTTCGGGTCAACTCCGTCCACCGCGTCCATGATCGCGCTTAGCTGCGGCACTCCTACACCGGTCACCACACGGGTTGTGCAGATGCTTCCGGGGCCGATCCCCACCTTCACCGCGCTGGCCCCGCGCTCCGCCATGGCCCGAGCGCCCGCGGTCGTGCCTACGTTTCCCGCCATGATGTCGGCGTCGGGAAAACGTTCCCGCAGGCCCGCGAGAGCCTGGAGCACACCGGCGGAGTGGCCGTGGGCGGTATCGATGACCAGCAGATCGCAGCCGGCTGCCAGGAGTTGCTCGGCGCGGTCACGGTCGGCCCGGGACGTTCCCACCGCGGCGCCGACCCTCAGGCGTCCATGCTCATCCTTGCAGGCGTTGGGGAAGGCGCGGCGCTTGAAAATGTCCTTGACAGTGATCAACCCCCGCAGCTTTCCTTCCTCGTCCACCACCGGCAACTTCTCGATCCGGTGGCGGTGCAGGATCCTTTCCGCCTCCTCGAGGGAAGTGCCCACCGGAACGGTGACCAGTGAGTCCTTGGTCATCACGTCCTGGATTGGTTGGTCCAGGTCACTCTCGAACTGGAGATCACGGTTGGTGACGATCCCCACCAGCAGACCCGTCTCGTCGATGATAGGTACGCCGCTGATGGAGAACTGGCTCATGAGCTGATGGGCGTCACGCAACGAGGCATCGCTCTTGAGGGTTATGGGGTTCATGATCATCCCGCTCTCCGAGCGCTTCACCCGGTCGACCTCCAGGACCTGGCGATCAATGGTCATGTTCTTGTGGATGACCCCGATGCCCCCTTCCCTGGCAATCGTCATGGCCATCCGGGACTCCGTCACCGTGTCCATGGCGGCCGAGATGAGCGGGATGTTCAGCTGTATCCGATCAGTGAGGCGAGTGACCACCGACGTGTCCCGGGGATGGACTTCCGAATACTGTGGCACCAGCAATACATCATCGAAGGTGAGTGCTGCGCCGGTGATACGCGCGCGTGCCGATGGGTTCATCCGTCCTCCGTGATGCGCGACACCCGCGAGACGCCAATGGGCGTTCCCGCGGGTGTTTCGTTCGGTCGGGCCATTCTGGTTCCTCGTTCCATGGCGGAACCTAGGCGCGGTCTCGGGAAGGTGTCAAGCCGATCCGGTGTCTTCGTCTTCGGGTGGCTTGCCTGACGAAGGTCGTGTGGCCGGTCGTTCAGCCGACCTGGCACCGCCTCCGGCAGGGGCAGACAGACCTCGACCCAGATCCCGCACGCCGTCCAGCACCTTACCCGCCGTGCTCATGACCCGCATCGTCCCGCGCATGGCCCTCGGCGCCAGCGAGCGCACCCGCATCTGGTCCTCCACCCGCTCGGCGAATTGCTGGAATGGATCCGGCTTCCGGGCCGCCGCCCTGGCGTACTTGGCCTCCAGGAACTCGATGTAATCCAGTACCTGGTACAACTGCTCCTCGGGCAACGTCTCCAACCGACGCAACAGACGCTTCCGCGTCACTTCCTCCATGTCACCTCCCGGGCCTGACCTCTCAGTCGTGCACCTGCCAATACGCGGAAGCTACCTTCCAGGTTTCCACCGAGGAAGCGCCAGTGCCACAGCCGGCCGGTCCGGCACGAATCCGGCATGCCCCCGCTGGGGCGGATGGTGAGAGGATCAACCGCCCTTTCCCCGGGACTGCCAGTGATGACAAAGCGAAGCGCCTGCCAGATGATCGACGTCGAGCACCAGTCGGCCGAGCCACCAGAGGCAACCGCTCGCGCACGCATGCTGGCGGAGGTGGACGAAGGCTTGCGCCGGGACCAGAAGGAGATCCCTCCCAAGTACTTCTACGACCAGCGTGGCTCAAAGCTCTTCGAGGAGATCACCAACCTGCCGGAATACTACCTCACCCGGGCGGAGCGTAGACTGCTGGAGTCGTGGACGTCGCAGTGGATCGATGAGTTCGGACCGGTAACGCTCGTCGAGCTGGGGGCAGGGTCTGCGGAGAAGACACGGATCCTGCTCGAGGCCATGCAGGAGCGGGTCGCCGCACCGACCTACGTCCCGATAGATATCAGCGAGGAGTTCCTGGCGGAGCAATCCACCATCCTCCGCAAACAATATCCCCGGCTCCAGGTCATCCCGGTGGCAACCGACATGACCACGAGCTTCCAAGTTCCGGCCGATCTGGGCCGACCGGCAATAATCGCCCTTCTCGGCAGCACGATCGGCAACTTCGAGCCGGGGCCGGCAGCCCGGCTCCTGGGCCAGGCCCGCTCGGCCATGACCCGGCACGACCGGTTCCTGATGGGGGTCGACCTGGAGAAGGATGCCCAGGTCCTGGAACGAGCCTACAACGACGCCCGCGGCACCACCGCCCGCTTCAACCTGAATCTGCTGCGCGTGCTCAACCGGGAGCTGGGCGCCGACTTCGACCTCCAGGACTTCCAGCACCAGGCGTTCTACAACGCTGACGAACACCGCATCGAGATGCACCTGGTCGCCCGCAGGGGACTCACCGTCACCATCCCCGGTGCCGGCTCGTACCGCTTCGCCTCAGGTGAGACGATCCGGACGGAAATCTCGTGCAAGTTCGATCGGCAGCGGGTGGCCGACCTGTTCCTCCAGAGCGGCTTCACCATCGACCGCTGGGTGGTGGGTGCCGACGGCTTCGCCCTGGTCATGGGAACACCCATGGACTGACCGCCATAACTGCCGGATCAGGTGCTCCACCACCGCCCTCATGGTGAATCCGCCACGGGCTCACGCCATGGACTCACGCCACGGGCTCACGCCACGGGCTGGACAGGACTTTCGCGACAAATTGTCGCAGTCCGTATCGAATTTCCATAGACCCGTGCCCACTCCGCTTCCTCCAACCCGTCCGAGCCCACCGTGTCACGCTGCTGGAAGGTTGGGTCGCCCCGGGGCAGGAGAATAGCCGGATCGGCCGAACCCGTCGGAGTAGCCCGCCAGGGTCGCTCCGGCCGCATGAAGCAATGGGGAGACTCCTTGGGCTTGACAGTTGTCTCGAAGGCAAACCGTCGCTAAAATTATCGTTTATACCGGTGATCAACCGGCTCCGCGGGGGAGATCGGCTCTTCCCCGCCGCCGATTAGCTACTGGCTGGGACATGGCGAAGAAGCTGACGAAGAAGCAGTTGGAGCACCTCCAGAAGCGCCTGCTACGGGAGCGCGAGCGCGCCCTCCGCTCCCTCGGGCGGTACGACGAACTGGCCAAGCTGTCCGCCGAGCAAGCGGACTCCGACCTGTATTCCTACTCCGATCACATGGCGGATCTCGGCACCGACGCCATGGAGAGGGAGAAGATGCTCCTGTTCGCCAGCAAAGAGGGTCGCTACCTCTATCGCATCGAGGAAGCGCTCCGCAGGCTCTACAAGGAGCCCGATACTTTCGGGTTCTGTCACTCCTGCGGCCAACTCATAGACTTCGATCGACTCGACGCACTGCCCCACGCCAGGTACTGCATCGAGTGCAAGCGCAAGGAAGAGGCCGACGCAGCCTGAAACCCACGCACCGCGCCGACGCCGGGGCCCGCCTCCAAGCGGAAGCGGCCCCCACACCTGCCAGGGACCTCCCGCCCGCCACCACTCACACCTCCTCAAACCTCCTTTACCAGATCCGGCAACTCCCGCACGAACCGCCCTCGGACCATCACTCGATCCGCTCCCGCAGCACCCGCACTGGCCATTGCCTCCGTCTCCACATGCGGAGCGAAAGCAACTATGCGGGCACCTGTCCCACTGGCACGAACGCTCGCCACCGCGCCCGCAGCGTCGCTCACGTCAAGATCGATCAAGACGAGTCGCGTCTCAGGCCCTATTTCTTCCAGTAAGCAATCAACTGCGTGAACCGTCACCGCCTCCGGCGCCGCACCCCTTATCCTGGCGGCGAACATGAGATCCCTGGTCAGTGCGACGACCCCCGCCTTCCTCGTCCCTATCCCCTTGTCTTTCAATGCCTTCTCCTTTCTGGAAAAGAAGAATCGCTATTGACAGCACTTCCCGCGCCATATTAGCTTGGCGGCCATGAGGATACCGCGTGACGGGATTGCGACCATGTCGGGGAACAGTCACCGCGACGGGACGGTTCCGGAGAATCGGCTGCGCCATGCGCTGGAGGCCAGCGGCCAGCGCTACACCGAGCAGCGTGCGGCGGTTTACCGGTACCTGCTGGACACCGGGGACCATCCGTCCGCGGACGCCGTTTTCACGTCCGTGCGCCAGGTGATCCCGGACATCTCTCTGGCGACGGTATACAAGGCCCTGGAAACACTGGTGAGCTGCGGACTTGCCTCGAAGCTCACGTACGGTGACGGCTCGGCCCGTTACGACGGCCGTACGGAACCTCATCCTCATGCCCGCTGCCTGGTGTGCGGCAGGATTCGCGACCTTCCAGGTCATCTGGACACCGGTGCCATAGCCGAGCTGGGTCAGGTGCCCGGGTTCTCCGTGGAGGGGTATCGCCTGGAGGTATTGGGCGTGTGCGATTCCTGCTGAACCTGGTGTGTCCGTGGCGCTGCCAGCGCGGCCCGCACCCCTTTCCGATCACTCTTCTAGTCGGGGCCGCTCCTGATCCTCCGTCCTGGTCTTGATCTTGCCCAGTTTGTGACATTTTGCAACGACGCGTCTCCTCGACAGTGCTTCTGGGCCGACTTTTTGCACCTTGTAACGCGACTTCGTAACAAAGTGCGACCTACATCTTGACAGCAGGTGAGCCGGCCGTTCAATTCGTCGCGACTCATTGACACCACACCAATGACCTTGAGAGGAGGTCGGCTTTGCGAACTGGAAGAGGCAGCACGAGGGCGGGCTCGGAGCTGAACGGCCTACGGAAGGAGCTCGTGCCTGATCACAAGGTACGGCCGACGACGCCTGAGACGAGGCGGACGGCTGGTGCCACGAAGGAGGATGTCCGGGGGGTGCTGGAGCGTACGAACGTTCGTTTCCTGCGCCTCCAGTTCACGGATATCACGGGTGTGGTGAAGAACGTGGAGGTGCCACAGAGCCAGTTCGAGAAGGCTCTGGACGGCGACATCCTGTTCGACGGCTCGTCGATCGAGGGTTTCGTGCGGATCGAGGAGTCCGATATGATCCTGAAGCCTGACCTGGACACGTTCGCGCTGTACCCGTGGGGCGATCCGGACAATCGCGTGGGCCGGTTGATCTGCGATGTGTACACGGCGGACGAGAAGCCGTTTCCGGGGGATCCCCGGCATGTTCTGAAGCGTCAGATCAGGGCGGCGGCGGAGCTCGGCTACCACATGATGGCGGGAGTGGAAGCGGAGTTCTTCTTGTTCCATCTGACGGAGGATGGTGCTCCGACTCGAATGACCCATGACGTGGGCGGCTACTTCGACCTGGGACCGGTGGATCTCGGGGAGATAGCGCGACGGGACATGGTGAACATGCTGACGGCGATGGGCTTCGAGGTGGAGGCGGCACATCACGAGGTGGCTCCGGGCCAGCACGAGATCGATTTCAAGTATGAGGATGCGCTACTGACGGCGGACCACCTGGCCACGTTCAAGTTCGTAGTCCGGAACATGGCCCTTCGCCATGGCCTGCATGCCACGTTCATGCCCAAGCCCATCTTCGGACAGAACGGCTCTGGCATGCATACGCACCAGTCTCTGTTCAGTGGGGAGGACAACGCGTTCTACGATGCGGAGGACCCGGACGGGCTGTCGCAGGTCATGCGCTGGTACGCTGGTGGTCTGTTGAAGCATGCTCGGGCGTTCTGTGCCGTCACGAATCCGCTGATCAACAGCTACAAGCGCCTGGTCCCTGGCTACGAGGCGCCGGTGAACGTGGCCTGGTCCCATCGTAACCGCTCACCCATGGTGCGTGTGCCGGCGCGTCGCGGGAAGGGGACCCGGCTGGAGCTGCGGATGCCGGACCCAGCGACGAACCCGTACCTGGCGCTGGCGGTCCAACTGGCGGCCGGTCTCGACGGGATCCGGAACCAGATCGATCCACCGGACCCGGTGGACAAGAACATCTTCGAGCTGACGGTTCGCGAGCGGCGACGCCACCGGATCCAGACACTACCCAGCGACCTGGGTGAGGCGATTGCCGAATTCCGTAAGAGCGACTTGATCCAGCAGACGCTGGGCGAGCATGTGTTCCAGCACTTCCTGGCGGCGAAGGAACAGGAGTGGCAGGAGTATCGTGCGGAGGTGCACGACTGGGAGATCGACCGCTATCTGGCCATCTACTGAGACTGGGGCTCCCGTTCCATCGGACAGATTATCCTGACGCGGGTACCCTGGGCGGTCGGTTCGAAGACGATCCGGCCGCCCAGTTCCGTTTCCACAATGGCCCTCAGCACCGACTCTTCGCCTCCCGCTTCGGCCTCTGTGGGTCCGACGGCGGTGCGTGCGAGTCCGTCGTCTGCGACGACGATCTCCAAGCGATCGGGCTCGAGCATGACGCTGGCCGCGATCTGCCCGTTGCTGTTCTCGCGGAACCCGGAGCGGAGGGCGCTGGAGGCTATCTCGTTGATGGCCAGAGCCAGGGCGAAGCCGTAGCGTTCAGGTACCAGCTCGTCGTCGCCGGTGACCGTGGTCGTTATGTGGTTCCCAGGCCGGAGTGTGTTGGTGAGGCGCTGGAGTATACGTTGGAGGATGTCCTTGAGCGGCACGCCCCGGTAGTTGCTCCGGCGGAACGCCTCGTAGGCGAGCAGGAACGCCCGCAACCGGTTCTCGAGGCTCAGTAGCGCCTCGGCGGCGGGTCTGCCTGATCCCCTCGTCCGTTCCAGGCTGACTAGTCCCATTATGATGGACAGGTTGTTGCGCACCCTGTGGTCGAGCTCTCTGAGCAGGGCGGCCCGATCCTCCGCGTCGCGGCGAGCCTGTTCGTAGAGGCGATAGTTCTGCTCGGCCAGTTCGGAGGCCTGACGGTTCGCATCCTGGAGGGCCTGCTCTGCGCGGTGCGCCCTGAGCCGGGAGTCGATCCTGGCCCGCAGCTCGGCCACCTGGAACGGCTTCGGCACGTAGTCGTCGGCGCCTGCGTCGAACGTCCTGACCACGTCCTCGGGCGCGGTGCGGGCGGTGACCATGATGATGGGCAGGAGCGGGTCGATCCGCTCCTTGATCTCCCTGCATATGGTCCAACCGTCGGTGCCGGGCAGCATGGCATCGAGCAGGATGAGGTCGGCCTGGTGGAGGCGATCGAATGCCTGTTCAGCGTCCTCTGCCGTCACCACGTGGTAGCCGTGGGCTTCCAGCAGGTCGCTCAGCGTCTCCCTGGCCATGGGCTCGTCATCGACCACCAGGATGGTTGCCGGGGCGCCCCCTGTATCCTCACGCCGCGACCCTGCCTCACGACTCGACAAGCTGGCGCCTCTCGCGGTCAGCTCCACGTCGGTGCCCTGCACCCCGACCTCAGCCCTTCTGCAGCAACGGCGCCGCCAGCAGGATCTTCCGGGCCAGGTCGATCATGGGCGTGTTCTTGTCCTGGCTGGTCTTCTGGAGGAACCGATACGCCTCCTGCTCCGTCATCTGGCGGCTCTCCATGAGGATGCCCTTGGCACGCTCCAGGATCTTGCGTTCCTCGAGCTTCAGCTCGAGGGTGTCACGCTCCTCGCGCGCCCGCTTCCATTCGGTGAACCGGGCTCTGGCCACGGAGATGGCAGGGGCCAGGTCGTCGGGGTCCACCGGCTTGACCAGGTAATGGAAGATGGGCGAGCGGGTGGCATCCTCGACCGTACGGGTGTCGCTGTACGCGGACAGGATGATGATGGGGATGGCTGTCTCGGCGTGGATCAGCTTGGCGGCGTCCGGGCCTTTCATGACCGGCATTCGAATGTCCAGGATTGCCATGTCGGGCCGCTTCTCGCGTGCCATCTCGACGGCTTCCTGTCCGTTGGACGCTGTCGCTATGACCTGATGCCCGAGTGCTTCGAGCTGACTGGTCAGGGCGAGGTTGTGCAGTGCTTCGTCGTCGGCGATCAGGAAACGCAATGACTCCGCCATCAGTTGCTGCTCCAAGGTATGGGTTTCGGACGTGGGTACGTTGGGCTATGAAAAAAACGCGCCACCCCGACCTGGGGGGGCGCGCATCACCCGACGGCCGTCGTGCCGACCGAACTAACTTGTCGTCATGCGGAGTGCACCGCAAGATCCGTGTCGCCACCTGCGCGACTGCAGCCGGGCGACGGCGACTCAATGGTGGAGCAGCCGCCGAGCTCCCACCAGGATGCGGCGGAGGAATGAGTCGAACGCTGTATCTCCGCACAGGTCGTTCATGTCCACGACCCCGTTTCCGGCGGCCGCATGTATGATCTTGCTAGCACCGAGGGACATCGCTACATGATCGACTCGCCGGCCCTCGGCAAAGAAGAGCAGGTCCCCTGCGCGCAGTGCCTGGAACTCGGGCCCCGGCTCCACCGGAGCGCCGACCCGGGCCTGCATGTCGGAGTCCCTGGGCAGGGCCATTCCGTGGATCCAGCAGACCGACTGGACGAAGCCGGAGCAATCCACGCCGTGGGGCGTGACTCCGCCCCACAGGTAGGGCGATCCGATCCAGCGGCGTGCGGTACGGGCGACGCTCTCGCCACGAGGAGGGAATCGGTCTGAGATCCGGTCGACGGCCACCACTTCGCCTGACGCCAGTTCGCCGGTCCGGCCGTCGGGCAGTAGCAGCCTGCCGCCCGCCTGCTGGATGACCCGTGAGCCCCATGGCAGTCTGGCGAACACGCTCTCCGTCTGGTCCTGTACCTCCGCTCCAAGAGAGACGACGGGCTCACCCTGCTCGGCCCGCTCCCATCGCAGGGCCCAGTCGGTTTCACCCCGGGACAGGTAGCCCCGATGGACCCAGCCGACGTGGGCGTCCTCGCCTCTCACCCGGAAGAACCGACCGCGTCTCGACAGGAGGGTCAGGCGCGCACCCAGCACGTACTGGGTGAGCTGGGTCGAGTTCATGGTGGGCCGGCGGTAGACCGGGGCGATGGGCGCCCGCACCAATGCCTCGTTCCGCGGCTCCAGGGATCTGTCGGGAAGCAAGCGTAGGCGGACATCAGTCTGGTCGCCTGCTTCCTGCAGGAGGCGTCTGAACATCTCGCCCGCTGCCGGGATCGTGGTGTCTCCCTCGACGACCGTGCCGGCACTGTCTTTCCGGACCCGGACGTCGAAGATATCTATTCGCGGGTCGGGAGCAAAGGCCGTCCGCACCTCTCTGGCTGCGCGCCGGATGGCGCCAGGGTCACTCACTCCTGGCTCACCCCGCCCTGGTGCCGCCCTTCGCTCCGGGACCGCCTTGCTGCCAGGCGCCGAACGAGTCTCTGATCGTGCCCGGAGACTCCACCCGGTTTCCCGCCATCCGGAGCCGCCTCTTCAGCTCGAACTCGGACATGGCCCGGATCGAGCGGTCGGCGGTGTGGGGTGTCTGCCATCGCACCTCGGGCAGCACCAGCTGCAGGCCCGGCTCGTCGGCCGGGTGGAGCACCAGGTACCAGCGGCCGTGGTGGCGTGGGGCGTCCTCCTCCATGGCCGTGGCCACCCACTCCCGTCCATCCTCTCCCCTGAATGTCTTCATGTCACACCTTGGGCTCGGAACGTTCCAACAGATCATGCAACTGACTCTCGGTGAGCTCGCCCAGCTCCGCGTCCGCGCGCAACTGGGAGTCCGCCTCCAGGAGCGCCTGGCGCGCCGCCTCCGGATTACCGGCCGCGGGGACGAAGATGGCATAGAACGCGCCGAAGGATTCGCGCCCCACCAGCACATCCCAGCTCCTGCCCCGGCGATCGGAGTAGCGCCTCATAACGCTTATCAGTGGCCCAGGATGTTGAACCCGGAGTCCACGTGCAGGACCTCCCCCGTCACTCCCGCGCCCATGTGGGAGCAGAGGAACAGCGCCACATGGCCCGCGTCTTCCTGGGTCACATTGCGTCGCAGTGGCGCCTTCTCCTCAAAGAGGGTCAGGAGGCCGCGGAAGTTCTTCACACCACCGGCGGCTGCCAGTGTCTTGATGGGTCCGGCGCTCACCGCGTTCACGCGGATACCCTGGGGCCCCAGATCGGCGGCAAGGTACCGGACGGCCGCCTCCAGGCCCGCCTTGGCCACTCCCATCACATTGTAGTTCTCCACCACCTTCTCCGAGCCGTAGTAGGTCATGGTGACGATACTACCACCGTCCGGCATGAGCTGAGCGGCTTCCCGGCTCAGGTGGACCAGCGAATAGGTGCTGACTTCCATGGCCTTCAGAAAGCCCTCGCGGCTGGTGTCGGAGAAGCGACCCATCAGCTCCTCGCGCCGGGCGAAGGCCAGGGAATGGACCAACACGTCCAGACCGCCCCAGGTCTCACGGATACGGCCGAAGGCTTCCGTGACCTGGTCGTCATCAGTCACATCGCACGGGACGACCAGCTCGGCGTCCACGCTCTCCGCCAACGGCCGGACCCGCTTCTCCAGCGTCTCACCGGCGAAGTTGAACCCCAGTCGAGCGCCCTGCTCGTGCATCACCTTGCTTATGCCCCAGGCGATGCTGCGTTCGTTGGCGACGCCGAACACCATGACCTTCTTGCCGTCCATCAGACCTGCCATGCGTTTCCTCCGCGCTTCCGTTCACCGGCGGTCCCGGTCGGGCCGCCCCCCCCGCAGGGCACTCGGTGTCGCGGGCGAAGGTAGCCGCCGCCCCGCCGCCGCCGCAAGCGGACAGGTCCTCGACCGGATGCGAGGCTGGGCAGAGGCTGAAGACACCTACCGGAGGCGAGCCTCACCAGCGGGCGCGACGGCCTCTCACGTCTATGTGGATGAAGGGACCTCGTACGTTGTTGGCGCGGTAGACACCTGCTCCGCCCACCAGGTCGGGATGGCGCCGCTCCACCCGGTCCACAGCCCGGAGGATCACCCGGGCATCGTTCACGTTCCGTCGCCCGTCGCCGTTGAGATCCGACATTGAGCGGTCCGCACCGTTCTCGACCCAGACATCGGCGGCGTCGCCGAACAGGTGCCGGCTGAGGGAGCTGGGGCTGTTGCCCAGGTGTCGCTGGTTGTAATGCGGCGTACGGAACCCGCTCATGACCACCATGCGATCGGCGCGAATACCCATGGCGCGCAGCTCGAGCAACACGAGCTCGAGCTTGTCCACGGGCTTCGGGTCCACCACCACGTACTTGGGCCACACCGACTCCTGGTCCTTGGTCAGGAACTGGCCGAGGGTGAAATTCTCGCTGAGTGGCAGTGACTGGTTCGCCTCCGTCACCTCGATGAAACCCGCTGGCGGAGCATACTCGTCGGTCCGGCCCTCGCCTTCGGTGGGCCAGCGACCGAGGCGGTAGGGCCCGATCCGGCCGCTCCGCTTCCGCTCGAAGGGGACGTTGACCACGACGCGGAACTTCTCCCCGAACTCGATCTGGCGCCCGTCGGACTCCAGCTCCAGCTCGTAGACGCCGGGAGCCGTAGGAGCCGTGGCCACGTCTTTCAGGCCCAGTCTGCCACCGGACCCGGCCCCGGTCGTGCCCAGGACCGGCCGCCAGCGGTAGCGTATGGAGTTGATGGGTAGAGCGTGCCAGGTCAGCTCCAGCCGGAGAGCCTGGCCCGGCCCGACTACCTGGGTCCGGAGTGCTCCGCTCCTGCCGAAGGCCGCCTCGGCCATGGCCACTTCCAGGGCAGTGCCCCGCCCGGTCGGCTCGGCGGCGGCCGGCTCGACCCTGCCCGTGGTCGGGCTCGGGCCCGGATCGGCGATCGACGGCAGACCGCCACCCGGACCGAGTCGAACAGGGGCGGCGGACACCAGCACGAACAGTGTTGCTGCGATGGGTATGAGGACCCAGGGACGAGTATCTGGCTTCATCACGTGCTACTCTTGCTACCGATCAGGTTCGGCGGTGGATCGTCGGATCGCTTGGCCCGGCTCGAGCAGGTCGAGGACGGGCCGAGACCAATGGTATCGCAACCCCTGCAGAGTGCTGGTCCAGCTGATCAGCGGTCCCAACCTAAGGTCGGGGCTGTACTGCCGTCAAACGTTCCGCGTCTCGCTTGCGTGCACACGTTGCCGTATCTAGCTTCTCGCACATAGTTCCCATTGGCCCGGGACCTGTCGGTCCGGGCAGGAGGTTGGTACGTTCCTGTGTCCAAGCGCTGCGCCCTGACCGCTGCGGCAGCCCTGCTGGTGGCTGCCGCCCCTGCGACCTCGCAAGTCATTACCTCACCCTACGACTTCGTGGAACGAGGTATCGGGTTCTATGGCTACGGTACCTACATATTCGCCGATCGCGGCACTATCGGGACCGGCCCGGGGTCCGGACCCGCTGCCGGTGTGGGTTTCGCGATCAGGGTGACCGGCCCGTTCACTTTCGACAGCCGCGTCGCACTGTTCCCGACGAGTCGCACGGTTTACGACCGTGACGACGCGGAGATCCCACCGGAGCAGATACGGGAAGACCCCATGGTGGGTCTCGTGGAGGAGGGCACCGCCGACCTCACGCTGCTGCTGACGGATGCCTCGCTCCGGTTCGACATCACGGGGCCCAGGACGTGGAACAACATCCAGCCATACGCTCTGTTAGGGCTGGGCGGTGCCTTCTCGGTGGCCGCGGATCATTCGCCGGAGGAGGAGATCCGGGACGACGTGGACCTGCGTGTCCGTTTCCGGACCGGCTTCACCGGCCACGTCGGCGTCGGCGCCGAATGGTTCCTCGGTCAGCGCCACACCATCCGTCTCGACGCGCGCAACCTGTTCTGGCGCCTGCATGTGCCGCCCGGCTTCATCACACCGGCCAGGTTGATAGATGACAGGGAGTGGACCCAGGCCTTCAATCTGAGCCTGGGCGCATCGTTCCGCCTCTGATCCGCGGCACCGCCGTTGCAATACTCTCCTCCGGCCCCGGAACCGGAGGAGAGAAAGATGGCCCACGACTACGAAGACGTATTCAACCTTGACCACCTGTCCGATGAGGACGTGCACGACCTCGTCCGGCAGCGGCTCGACGAGGTCCCGGACTTCGACCCGGATGTCCTGGATATCGAAGTCGCTGACGGACGCATCCGTATCGAGGGCAGGGTCGGCACCGAGGGCGAGCGACAGCACATCGAGCAGGTGCTGGCCGGACTCGGTGCCATCGAGTACGAGAACAACGTGGTCGTCGACCGGCTGGCCCGCCAGGAGCGGCCAGGGGAGGCCGACCGGGCGGTGCTCGATGACGCCGCGGCATCGAAGCAGCTGGGCGAGGGTGACAGGGCGACCAGCGACACCAGCGAGCACCTCCACCCTGACGACCTCAGCGAGATGTACGGCACCAGGGACGTCAAGAAGGCCATCGAGGAAGGCCGCTCGTACGAGCCCCCCGAGGGCCCGTTCCAGGAGGGCATCGAGGGCGACGAGCAGCACTAGCCCGCGCCCCGTCGCACCGCTCCCACCAGACCTCCTGCCGCTCCGCACGACTGACGAGGCAGGTCGCGAATGAGGAGCGCCAAGGCACCCTTCGGCGCCATCCTGGCCGGTGGCCAGAGCCGCCGCTACGGCTCGCCCAAGGCGCTGGCGGTGGTTGCTGGCGCCCGGCTGATCGACCGTGTTGCCCGGGTCCTGGAACAGGTTACGCCGGACCTGGTCCTCCTTGCCAACGAGCCGGACATCTTCGCCGACCTCCAACTCCCCGTCCGAGCGGACGTCCGACCGGGGCTGGGTGCTCTCGGTGGCATCCATACGGGGCTGCTCTGGGCCCGTGAGGAGGGGCGGCCGGGGATACTGGCAGTCGCCTGCGACTTGCCGTTCCCCTGCCTCCCATTGCTGGAGCGGGTCCGGGACCAGGCGTTCGGCCACGCAGATGCAGGACGTTACGGGGAGCCGGACGGACCCGATCTGGTCGTCCCTGAAAGTCGGGGGCGCCGTGGTGTCGAGCCGCTGTTCGCAGCCTACCGGGTCGACTGCCTGCCGGCCATAGAGAACCAGATCCGGCAGGGCGATCACCGGATGATCGGGTTCTTCGACCAGGTCAGGACCCGCCGGATCCCGCTGGCCCGGGTAGAGGAGCTGTGCGACCCGGGGCGGAGCTTCCTGAACGTGAACACGGCCGCCGAGCGCCGCCGGGCTGAGCGGCTGGCACGAAGCGATGACTTTGCCTGACGCCTACCAGCGCCTCGTACCTGCCACGTCCGGGTGCGAGCCACTGCAGCCAGTGACAGCGCCTGCGCCGCTGCGCCGGTTCGATTCCTGCAACGGCGCCAGGACGATATACTGTCAAGTTCTACCGGACACACTCACCGGCGAGTCGAGACATGGCTGAAGAGATCGTACCGCTGCGGCACCAGCCGTCGCTGCCCCGGGACCGTCTACTGGTGCGCGACGAGCCGGACGAGGAGGCGGTCCCCATGGACGTGGTCTTCGTGGGTGGCGGGCCTGCGGGGCTGGCAGGCGCCATCGAGTTGGCCCGCCTGGTGGCGGAGGCCAACGAGAGAGGCGATGGGCCGGGTGAGACCGAGATCGCCGTACTCGAGAAGGCGGAGGGCCTGGGCGAGCACAACCTGTCGGGCGCCGTGGTCAAGCCGGGGCCGTTCCGGGAGCTGTTCCCCGGCGTGCCGGATGATGACTTCCCGTTCCGCGGCACGGTCCACAACGAGCGGGTCTACCTGCTTCGGAAGAACAGGTCCATACGCATCCCGGTCCCGCCGCCCATGCGGAATCACGGCAACCGTATGGCGTCCATCTCGGAGATAGTGCGTTGGATGGGTGAGAAGGCGGAAGCGGCGGGCGTCAACGTCTTCACCGGCTTTCCCGCCGCTTCGCTCCTGATCGATGATGACCGTGTGGTCGGCGTGCGGACAGCGCCCACGGGTCTTGGTCGGGACGGGTCCCCGGGCACCGGTTACGCTCCGCCCACTGACGTACTGGCTCGGGTCACGGCCCTGGCCGGCGGCAGCCGGGGCCCCCTGACCCGGGCGTACCTTGACTGGCAGGGTATCCCCTCGGAGAACCCGCAGGTCTACGCCTTGGGCGTCAAGGAGATCTGGGAGACGAAGAAGCCTGTGGACAGCGTGATCCACTCCATGGGCTGGCCGCTCCCCGACGACGCTTTCGGCGGCAGCTTCATGTACCCGCTGGAGCCGAACCTGGTGGCCATCGGACTGGTGGTGGGGATGGACTATCGGGACACCACCCTGGACGTGCACGTGCTGCTCCAGCACATGAAGACGCACCCTCTCTTTTGCGAGTACCTGGAGGGTGGTGAGATGGTGGAATGGGGCGCCAAGACCATCCCCGAGGGGGGCTATTACTCGATCCCCCAGCGTCGCAGCGGTGACGGCGTCGTGATCCTCGGAGACGCAGCCGGCTTTGTCGACGTGCCGTCTCTCAAGGGCATCCATTACGCGGTGCAGTCCGGGATCCTGGCAGCCCGGGCCATATTCCAGGCCCTCCAGGAGGATGACACCTCCGCGGGCCGACTGGCGGCCTATGACCGCGCCGTGGACTCCAGCTTCATCGTGAGCGACCTGTACCGGACGCGCAACATGAGACTAGCCTTCAAGGACGGGTTCTACCGGGGCGGCGCGAAATCGGCGCTCATGACCATCACCGGCGGACGGTTCCCCGGCGGTAAGATCGACATGGAAGCCGATGCCGCCGTACCCCGTCGCACCACCCGCCAGCCGGACGTGTTCACCCCCGACGGCACCCTCACGTTCAGCAAGGTGGACGCAGTGTTCAAGTCGGGCAACCAGACCCGCGACGACATCCCGAGTCACTTGATAGTTGGAGAGGACGTCAGCCCGGAGGCAGCCCGGCTCTACGTCCATATGTGTCCCGCCGATGTCTACGAGCTGGACGACGACGGCAACCTGGTGGTCAACGCCCCCAACTGCATCGACTGCAAAGCCACCGACGTGATCGGGCCCAGATGGATGCCGCGGGAGGGTGGGAGCGGACCGCGCTACAGACGCATGTGACCGGCGCGAGAGGTGAGAACGCGCAGAGGCCGCGGATCGAGATCCGTCGAGCGAGCCGGTAGAGCGCGAGCACGACGACTCATCCTCGCCCCCTCATGGTCTCGCCGCGGCCTCTGCCTGGGCCTCTGCGTTCCCGCTCCTGTCTACAGGCGGGCTGTCGATCGAGTCGGTGCCCGTCTATCCGCGGGCGTTCCGGATCTCATCCGCCAGGCGGGGGATCACCTCGAAGGCGTCGCCCACGATCCCGTAGTCGGCCACCTTGAAGATGGGCGCGTCGGGATCCTTGTTGACGGCGACGATCGTGGTGGCGGTGCGCATGCCCGCCAGGTGCTGGATCGCGCCGCTCAAGGCCACGGCGAAGTAGAGTTGGGGCGAAACGACCTTCCCGGTCTGACCCACCTGCTCGGCATGGGGCCGCCACCCGGCGTCCACCACGGCCCGTGACGCACCCAGCGCCACCCCGTCACCGAGAGCGTCCGCCAGATCCTCCAGGATCTTCCAGTTCTCCGGGTCCTTCAAACCCCGTCCGCCGGCCACCACCACGGTCGCTTCGGCGACGTCCGGCTTGTCACCGGCGCCGGCATGGACCTCCCGCACCCGCGCCTTGCTTGGTTGGGGCTCGGCCGCCACCGTTTCCACCGTCGCCTCACGGGGGCTCTCGTGTGCCCGGAAGATGTTTGCCCGGACACTCACGATACGGGGAGCCGCGTCCAGCGTCAGGTCGACGAAAGCCTTCCCGGCGTAAACCGGCCGCCGGATCACCAGCTCTTCCCCCTCGATCTCCAGGGCAGTGGCCTCGGAGGCCAGCGGCACGTCCAGCCTGGCGGCCACACGTGGCGCCAGGTCCCGGCCCACGGCAGTCGCCGGAAACAGGACCGCGAAGTAGTCGCCCGCCTGGACCTGGTCTGCTATGGCTTTGGTGTAGGACTCCGGGCTGTAAGCCCCCAGAGCCTCATGCTCCACGGCCAGCACACGGTCAGCCCCGTAGTTGCCCAGCGCCTTCGCCGCGGCACCTATACCGGCGGCGCCCACCACCACCACGTCCACCTCGCCACCGATCCCGTCCGCCACCTGACGGGCCGCCGTCACCACCTCCTGGGATATCCGCTTGAGGGCGCCATCCCGCTGTTCCGCTATGGCAAGTATTCTCGACATGCTCGCCTCCTACAGGACCTTGGCTTCGTCACGAAGAAGGCGAACCAGCTCCGGAACCGCGTCCGGGCCCTCGCCCACGATCTTGCCCTCCGGCCGCGCCGGCGGCTCGCTGTAACGCCTGACCTTGATCCGCGAGGCCGGGACCTCCGCCGGCTTCTCCTCCAGCGGCTTCTTCTTGGCCGCCATGATACCCTTCAGGGACGGATATCGCGGCTCGTAGGGCCCCTTCGTGACGGTCACCACGGCGGGCAGCTCCAGCTCAACGACCTCGGTGCCGCCCTCGATCTCCCGATGGCACAACACCTTGCCGTCCTCCGCTTCCAGCTCGGCCACCACGGTAACGCACGGGAGGCCCAGCAGCTCGGCCACCATTGGGCCCACCTGCTGCTGATCATCGTCCATGGCCTTCATGCCGAACAGGATCAGGTCAGGACCCAGTTCCCTCAGCTCGCTCGCCAGCGCCCTGGCCACCGAAAGACCGTCCGGCGAACCCTCGCCGTCCAGCCGGATCGCGCGGTCGGCGCCCATGGCCAACACAGAGCGAACCTGCTCCCCGGCCGCCGCGTCGCCCAGCGTCAGTGCCACCGTCTCGCCACCACCCGACTGCTCCTTCAGCCGGAGAGCCGCCTCCACCGCGAACTCGTCATAGGGACTCACGATGAACTTCAGCCCGGTCGGGTCGATGGATTGACCGTCCGGCGCCACCTTGATCCGGGCTTCCGAATCCGGGACCCGCTTGATGCACACCACTGTGTTCACTGGGAATCACTCCTTCCTCGGTTGGTCCGGCCGCCAATTTAGGGAGTGGAGGTGAAGAAAGACAGGGAGATGTGGAGCGACAACCTGCCGTCTCCCCCTAGCGGAGGGGTGACCGGGATTCGATGTCGGCGCCCACGAGAGCGGCCCCGACTGGATTCGCCCCGGGGCCGCCTTCCTACACCCTGGCGACTGTCGGCCGATCCTATCGGCCGGCAGCCATCAAACGTCACATAGGCGTGGGCGTGCCCACCTCCTCTTCCTCCTTCTCCGGCGTCCACTTCTCAGGTGCCCAACCCGGATCGGACTCATCTTCTCGCCGGGGTGCCGGCTCGTACCGCTCCGGCTCGGGTTCCTCGCGCGGCGGCTCCTGGGCGGGCGCACCGGGAATCGGTGGCGGTTTGTTCGGATCTGGTCCGGGAACCGTGGCCATGAAGCCTCCTCTATGCTGCAGACACACCTTCGCGTTCTCACTCACTTCTGGTCGCACAGGCTGTGCCAGGGGCGAGAGCGGTGGGCCGGCACTTGCGCGCCAGCAGGCGGGCTCGGCTAGCGCTCGCAGGCGGGCTCGCTGTGATTCGCGGGGGGCTCGCGGGGGGGTTCAGCGGCTGATCCAGGGGCTGCCGCGGAGGGTGAACCGTAGAGGCCAGTCGGCGGCGCGGGTGATCCCGATGCGGGGGGCGGCGAGGATGGCGTCGGGCTTGACGGCTGGTGCGTCGTGGATGGTCAGGGGCGGGGCGTCCAGGGGGTGGGCGTCGAGGGCACCGGTGATGTCCAGCGCCTGGGTCAGGCGACCGGGGCCGCGGGCCAGGTCCCGGTCGGGGACACCTCGTCGCTCTCGCATGGTTTTGAGTCCGGCCACGGGCTCGAGAGCGCGGATGAGAACGGCGGCGGGGTAGCCCTCACTATCAGTCACGGCGTTGAGGCACCAGTGAATACCGTAGCTGAGGAATACGTATGCGGTTCCCGGAGGGCCGTACATGGCCTGGTTGCGAGGGGTGCGGCCAATGCGGGCGGCGGCATGACAGGCCGGGTCGTCGGGCCCGGTGTACGCCTCGGTCTCTACTATGCGGCCTGCGGTCTCTCGCCCACCGAGTGTAGACCTGATGAGCTTACCGATCAGAAGGGGCGCCACCTCCTCGGCCGGCCTCGCGTAGAAGTCGGCCGGGAGCGGCGCCCCTGGGATCAGCTCATCCAGACTACGAATCGCTGGATTCGGCCTGCGGCCCGCTGGAATGGCCGCCGGTGGTCCGCCGCCGGTAATCCCGTTGCCACGCGTTCAGCAGGACCTCGGTACGGCGGCCGCCGCCCAGGATTTCCTTGACCCGATCTGGCTGGTCGTTGAGACCCTGGAACACGCCCTCGGCGCTGAAGGCATCGATGAGCGCTTCCGCCGTCTTCTGGCCCACGCCCTGGTAGCTGTTCGACAGGTACCGGATCACCGCGCCTCGCTCCGTTGGCAGACCCAATGCCGTCGGGTCCACGGGGCTCGCGCCCGGTGCCTCACTGGCGGCTGGCTCCTCGGTGGTCAGAGCCTCATCGATGTCGGCGGGCGCGGCGGCTTCGACCACCGGCTCTCGGGCAGGTACCGCAGGCGCCGCGACGATCACATCCTCAGGCTCGTCGTCCTTGGGACCGGCCCCAGCCTCAGCCGCTGCCTCGGACTGACCTACCGGCGCCGTGTCCCTGGCCATGTCGGCCGGGATCTCGTCAGCGGGCTCGGCCGGCTCCTCAGGACCGGCAACAGTCTGCTCCTCTGCAGCACCGCGCTTCCTGCCAACGACCTGGCCCGGCAGGAGCGGTGGCGGGCCCTCGGCGGCGCCTCGACGACCGCGCCTGCCCCCGAAACCGACGGCGCGAGTGGGCGGTCGCGCCACGGCGGGCGCCTCGGCCGCTGCCTCCTCCGTCCGCGCCCCCTCTTCCGGGACGTCTTCCTCACGAGCCGCCACAGTCGGTTCTCCCGCCGCGGCCTCCGCTTCTGCCCCGGCCTCGGTGGCAACCCGCTCTCGCCGACGATCACGACCGCGGCCGGGGCCACGATCAGCTTCCCGGCCCTCTCGCTCCCGGTGCTCGCCGGGTCCGGCCGCCACCGGCTCCACGGCCTCGGCACCGACCTCGGCTACCGGCTCAACCGGCTCGGCCCTGCGATCGATGGCCGCTTCGGCCACTGGCTCTACGTCCTCTGTTGGCGCCGCTTTCGCAGCCGCCTCTACCTCCCTCTCGGGCGAGGTGGCTGGCGCAGCAGTCGCGCGGGCGGAGGCCTCCCTGGGCCGTGTCCGCTCCTTCCGCTCCCGCTCTCGACCCCGCTCCTTGCGTTCAGGAGCGGCGCCGGCGACTGCGCGGCCGGGCCGCGCCTCGTAGTAGCCCTCCGCGCTCCTGGCCAGGTCGATCACTTCCGCGTCGTGGGCCTGCCGCAGGAACCGGCTGAACTTGGTGAAGCCCAGGTTCGACTCGTCCCATCCCGGCTCGAGCTCCAGCATCTTCCGCTTGATGTCCGAGTCTCGGGCGCTGTCGCCAGGCCGCTGGACCAGGTCCTGGACCGCTCGCCGCACCAGGTCGTATCCTGCCTGGAGCTCGTCCGCTCGCCGCTCCCTCAGCGCGGGTCGGGCCGCCGCGCGCTGCTCGACCTTGGGCGCCTCGGCGGCGGGGCGAGCCTCCGGCCTCGCCCGGACCTCACGTCGCTCACGTCGGGGCTCAGGCTCCCGTTGATGGGGCGCGGGCTCCGCCTCCGCCTCCGCCACGGCAGCGGCCCGGTCCTCACGGGGCTGTCGGGGCCGCTGCTCCTCCTTCCGATCCCTGCGACCTCGCCCCCTGGGCCGCTCCTCCCTGGCCTCCGGCGCCGCCTCCGCCAACGCCTGCTCGAAGGGCCGCACCTCGTACTGGCCGTTGTCCAGCTTCCGCAGAGCCAGGCGGTCCCTGCCCGCCGCCTCGACCAGGAACTTGTTGAACTTGGTGAAGCCCAGCTCGCCCTCGTCGAAGGTGGGGTCCAGCTCGAGCATGACCTGCTTCAGCCGGTCCGAACGCATCACATCCTCGTCGGCCGCCATCTGGTTGACCGCCCGCTCTGCCAGCTCCCACGCGTCCAGCGCGCCGACTGTGTCCTCCTCGCCCGCCCGCGTCAGACCCGTCAGCGTCGAGTAGGAGAAATATTCGTCACAGTTCTGGACCAGCAGGTCCGACGCGGATTCCCGCAGTCCCACCCCGATCACGTACTTCCCGTACTCCTTCAGCTTGAGGACCAGGCTGCTGAAGTCGGAGTCGCCCGACAGCAGGATGAACGTGCCGATCTCGGGTCGGGTGAACACCAGCTCCAGGGCGTCGATCGCGAGCCTGATATCGGTGGCGTTCTTCTTCGAGCTACCGTATGCCGGAGCAAAGATCAGGTCCACCGACGCCTCGGAGAGCGGCACGATGTACTGAGCGTACCTGCGCCAGTCGGCGTAAGCCCGCTGTACGGCCACCTTGCCCTTGATGATGTCGCTGTTGAGTAGTTCCTTGAGCTGGCGGGTCAGGTCACTGCGGATGCCCATCGTCACATTATCGAAATCGATGAGCAGGGCTGCGTTGGGTGCGCCGCCAGGTCCGCTGGATGCGCCCGTTGCCCCCCGATGGGGGGCCGTCATGATTGTCTGCATTTTCCTCGCTTGACAGTTCCGTTCCATATCACTGCCGCGAGGCCCCTACTCGCCCAGGGGAGCCAGGGACTCCGGTCGCGGGTGGCAGCGGACCTTTCAGTCGGCCGGCAGCCGGTCGCGGAGCGCCTGCGCCCCTGTGACGGCCAAGAAGCCTGGCGGCTACATCCCTATGGCCTGCGGCTCGATTCCTCGGCGCTCAGCATCCGCGCCAGCTCGACCCGCCGGACCTTACCGCTCCCTGTCAGAGGGAACGAGTCGAAGAAGCGGACCAGGTCAGGGACCTTGAAGTCCGCCAGCGTGGCCCGGCACCATTCCCTGATCTCCTCGCCGGTCACGATCGCGCCTTCGACGGGCACGACACACGCACACACAACCTCGCCGAGCACCTCGTGCGGCAAGCCGATCACCGCAACATCCATCACTGCCGGATGAGCGTGCAGCCGGTCCTCGACCTCGCGGGGGTACACATTGAACCCACCGCGGATTATCAACTCCTTCCGGCGCCCTACGATGTGGAGGAAACCCTCCTCGTCCAGCATGCCCAGGTCGCCTGTCTGAAAGTAGCCGTCCTCGTCGAAGACGTGCGAGGTCTCACCGGGCTGACGGTAGTAGCCCTGCATCACGCCAGGACCTCTTACCCCGATCTCGCCCAGACTCTCCACCGGCAGGATGCTGCCGTCGAAGTCCATGATCCGCAACTCCACATCCGGCAGCGGCCGACCCACGGTGAACAGATGCTTCTCCGGCGGGTCGTCAGGACGTGTCATGGCCAGCGTGGAGGCCGTCTCCGTCAGGGAGTAGGCGACGCACAGCTCCGGGCACAGCTCCTCACGTATCCGTCGTACCAGATCATCGCTCACGGGCGCCCCGGCCACGATCCCGGTCCTCAACGAGGAGAGGTCGTAGGACCGTTCCTCCAACTCCCGGAGCTCGGTGATGAAGACGGTGGGCACGCCGTAGTGGACCGTGGCCCTGTGCTTCTCGATCACGGCCAGCGCGTCCGCCGGCTCGAACTGCTCCTGGAGGACCAGGGACGCTCCCGCCACCATCGTGCCCAGTATACCCGGACCCAGGCCGAACACGTGGAAGACGGTGGTCACACCGAAGACGACGTCGTCTCGAGTCAGCCCCAGCGTGTCCACCGTGGCGGCGGCTGTGACCAGCATGTTCTCATGGGTCAGAGCCACGCCCTTCGGCTTGCCCATGGTGCCCGACGTGTAGAGGATGGCGAAGGTGTCGGCGGGCAATACGTGCTCCGCCTCGAACGGGCGACCCTCGCCGCTGGAAATCAGGTCCTCGAACTGGTAGATGCGGTCGTCGTACCAGAGGTCGGCCTCACCCACCGTGACCAGGTACTGGAGCTCGGGGAGCGAGCCCAGGAAGCCCTCGTACAGTTCCAGGTAATCGATGCCGGCGAAGTCCTCGGCGCAAACCACCGCGCTGGCCTCCGAATGCCGCAGCATGTACTGCAGCTCCGGCACCGTGTAGCGGGGATTGAGCGGGACGATTACTGCACCGAGCTTGGCGGCAGCGAACAGCGCTATGATGAACTCGGTCCAGTTCGGGAGGTCCAGACCGATGCGGTCTTCGCGCTCGATGCCCAACTCCCGGAGTGACGCGGCCAACGCCGTCGCCTGCTCGTTCACCTGTCGGTAGGTGAACCTGCGGGATCCGGAAATCAGAAAGACGCGGTCGCCATCCTCGGCAGCCCGCGCCTCCAGCGCCCCGGCGACCGTCCTGTCCATCACGCGCTCGACGAGCGCCATCACCACTCCGTCCAGAGTAATCTGCTGCTCCACCGCGTCGGGTGGAGTCCAACAAGAAGAGCCGCGGAAACATAGCCGCAGGTGTCCATAGCGTCAAACCGCAGGCGGGTCCCCGCCGTGGCGCTGCACATCATGCCCCACTGCCCCGCCTGGTCGGCCCCTGGTCTCCCGTGTGGCGTTGATTACGCCGCCGATCGAAGCCGGTACCGAGAAGGGTTTCCCTGACCAGCCAGCCCACCACCTCCTGGTAGGATCCGCGCTCTTCGTATACCTGTCGCATACGATCGGCGCCGCTGCCTCTCTGGAGGAGCTGCTCGATCCGGTCGAGCACATCTGTTTCACCCAGTTCGGAGGCCAGCGGCGCCACCTCGTCCAGCAATCGTCGGATCCCGGTACGGACAGCGACCCGACCGCTGGGCTCCCGGGGGTCGGTCAGGAATCCGTTCAGGCCGAACCGGGCCGCGTACCACTCGTTCTCGGTAAGTACGGTGTTGAACTGTTCCGCGCTCAGCTCGCCCCTGTCGGGAGGTTGGACCCGCTGCTCGGCGACGCCTGCGATGAGGAGCCGGATCAGTGCGGCAATGGCGGCGGCATCCTCTACGCTGGGACACGCGTCCATCCCGCGGAACTCCAGGGTCGGGAAGGAGAAGTGGGGGCGGATGCTCCAGTAGATGTTGCCCCGGTCTCCGATGGCACCGCTCCGCAGGAGGAGCAGGACGAACTCCTCGTAGTCCTCCTCGCTGTGGAATCGGGGCGGGACGCCGGTGTAGGGGAATTGGCGCCACAGGACAGCGCGGTAGGAGGCGAAGCCGGTGTCGTCGGCGCTCAGGAACGGGGAGCTGGCGGAGAGGGCCAGCAGGTGAGGCAGGACGCCCCGGACGCCGGTCATGATGGGGATACGGTCCCTCTGTTCGGGGATGCCGATGTGGACGTGCATCCCGAAGACGTAGACCTGGCGGACGATGCGGTCGTGAAGGTTCTTGATGGCCGTGTAGCGGTCAGCCGTACGGAACTCGTGACCTTCCCAGCCGCTGAACGGGTGCAGGCCGGCTGAGACGATCTCGAGGCCCTCGGCTGCCGCGGTCGTGGCGGCCTGGAACCTGCGCCGCTTCAGCTCCTCGGTCAGCTCGTCATAGCTGGCGCAGACTGACGTCTCGATCTCTACAGTGGTCTCCTGCAGCTCACCCTTCAACGCATCGGCCCAGTCGGTCGACAGCACGTCGCTGGCCTGGCTCCGGAGCGCACCGGTGTGGGCGTCCACGAGCTGGTACTCCTCTTCGACGCCGATGGTGTATTCATCAAGCATGGAACGCGGGCCTCACGGCGATCCCGGGTTGAGGGGCGCTGAGCATTGCGGCCCTAGAAGGGTGATCGGAAATGGGAGTGGACCGCGTTGGGAGCGCCACGACCCTGATTCCTAGGCGGGACGCCGAAGGCATAGCCGTAGCTACGTCGAGTCGTTCCAACGACGGAAGCGGGGCCGTGCCGCTCCAACTCCCAGGTACGCATCTCCATATCGGATCTCATGTTGGGCGCCAGGGGGTGCGCGGTTGATCCGTCGTGGCGCCTCGCTCGCAGTAGCGCTGCTACGCCTCATCGGCGCTCTCGGCTGAACCGCGCAGACCTCCAGGCGCGCGGCCCTCTCCCCTTTCCGATCACCCTTCTATAACGGCAAATGCCAGACCGCTGCTGCCGGTCCCACTACAGGTCGGGCTGCTCTTCGACCGACTGTATGGCCAGCGCGGGCACGGCGGCCGGATCTCTACCGGCGGCCACCTTGACCACCCGGACGACGGGGATATCCTCGAGCTCCTGGCGGACGACTTCACCCACCCGTTCCGGGCGCCTCTCCATCAGTTGGCGATAGCGGGTAGCGAAGCGGTCCGCGGCGGCCGCATCCTCCCAGGCCGAGTACCAGACCAGCGCCGTGAGCCCGCCGGGGCCGTCCAGCAGGGCGTACCGATCTCCAGCCCAGCCCACGGCCACGTCGGCGGCGGGCTCGCCCAGGTATTCCGTCAGCAGGACGGTCAGCTCGAACTTGCCCAACGTGTTCTCGTAGGCGATGGACCAGCCCGCCGAGGGCGGGCCGAACCTGATCTCGAGTGGCTCCGCCCTGGTCCGGATGAAGCGATCCATCGGGTTCATCACCTGCTGGGTGGACGTGGGCAGGAGGTCACCGAACGGGACCGGGATGTCTTCATCGACTGGCCTGTGCCGATAGAGGGCCTGGACGAAGATGGCGCCATGGAGGTAGGGGAAGAACAGGGCTTCCCGGACGATCCGCGGGGCACGGGCGAAGACCGGGAACTCCTCGTGCTCCGCCTCGAGGGCGGGTCCCAGCACGGGCCCCAGGTCGGGTAGGGCGGCAGGATCGATGGGCCGACGGGCCAACCGGGCGGCCTGCAACGCCATCATGACCACCGTAGCCTGCCCCTCCGCCGCGGCCTGGGCCGCCATCTGACGGTCGTTGCCGCGGGCGGGTGCTACCAGGGAATCCAGATCGGTGTGCTGGTCCTGGAGCGCGTGGACCAGCTCGTGGGCAACCACCGGCTCGGCGGCGGCCCGACTCATCCCCTCCACCACGTACAGACGGGTGGTGCCCGGGTCGTAGTATCCCACCACCTGCTCGGTGTACAGCTCCAGGAGCAGCCCTCTCAGGTCCAGCGTCTCCGGGAGCAACCCGAATTCACGGTACGACCGCTCAGTCCCGCGTAACTCCGCCGCCTGCTCGTCGAGCTGCCGCTCTATGAAGGCCCTGGCCTCCACCGCCGGCTGGAGTTGGAAATCCACTGGCCGCCTGATCTCCAGCCCGCTGGCCTCCGCGATGGGCGGGAGGAGCGAATCGATCATGGCGGCCAGCTCCGCCCGGTCCAGGGAGGGGTCCGGGCGAGGGCAGGCCAGAGCGACGACCGCCACCAGGAGGACCAGCACCGCGGCCAGCGGCCTGTTACCGGCTATTGGCCTATTGCTCAGGCGCCACCTCCGAGGCCAGCTCCAACAACCGGGGCCCGGGCATGTACGGTTCCAGCTCCTGGGCGCCACCAGCTGCCGCCAGGATATCCGCGTAGGACCGGCCGGAGCCGGGCTCCCGGCGCAGCGGGTCCAGCTCCAGGAGCGGGACCAGCACGAACGCCCGGTCGTTCATCCTGGGGTGCGGCACGGTCAGCCCCTCCAGGTCCACGGTCCGGTCTCCGTACAGGAGCACGTCTATGTCCAGGGTACGGGGCGCGTTGCGGAAGGAGCGCTCGCGCCTACGCTCCGCCTCCGTCTCCCGGGCCAGCGCCAGTAGCGCTTCTGGATCCAGGTCCGTCTCGAGGCGAGCCACCAGATTGAGGAACGTAGGCTGGTCCAGGTAGCCCACCGGCTCGGTCTGGTACACGGCCGATACGCCGGTCAGCTCACCGGCCCGCCGGAGTTGGTGCAACGCGTAGGCCAGGTGACGCTCCCTGTCACCCATGTTGCTCCCGAGCCCCAGGTAGACCTCGGTCACGAGCGGCCGTAACGATCCTCGAGGCGCACCACGTCGTCCAGGTGCGGGGTGGACGCCTCCAGCATATCAACGTCCGTAATGGCCTCCATGCGGTGGACGGTCCCCGGCCGGATCCGGAAGCTCTGTCCCTCCTCCAGACCGACCTCCTCGAGTTCGTGGACCGACGGGCCTACCAGAAACCGCATTCTGCCCCGGAGCAGGTGGATCGTCTCGTCCTTGCGCTCATGGTACTGGAGCGACAGGGCGTGGCCTGCCCGCACATGCAGGATCTTCCCCACATATGCGTCGGTGTCGGCCCATATCAGCTCATGCCCCCACGGCTTGTCGACCCTGGTCGGCTGCTGCACGTCAGCGGCTCCGCGTGCCGTGTCCATCGCTGTTCCTCAGTCGACGAAGTGGACCTCTACGTACCGGCGCTTGCCCCGACGGAGGACGCGGGCCTCCCCGGCCCGCGCCGGCAGTCGGGCGTTGCGGTCCCTGACAGTGTGGCCAGCCACTGCCACGGCCCCCTGCTCCACGAGCCGGACGGCTTCGGCGTTGGACGCGGCCAGGCCAGCCACCACCAGGAGCCCCGGCACCCAGACGCGGCCGTCGCTGAACCGCAGATTCTCGTGGTGCAGGCGGACCACCACCCGCGGTATGTCCTCCGGCTGCTCCTTCTCCCGGACCACCCGGTCGAAGTGCTCCTTGCCCCGGCTGGCGCCAGACTCACCGTGGTACATCTGAGTGATCAGCCAGGCCAGGTCCCGCTTCGCCTGGTACGGGTCTTCACGACTCCGTCTGAGGGCCACCTCGAGCGCGTCACCCACCAGAGGCGATGCCAGCACGTACCACTCCTCGAGCAGCTCGTCCGTGATGGACATGGTCTTGCCGTAAATCTCCTCCGGCGGCTCCGCGATGCCGATGTAATTGTCGTAGCTCTTCGACATCTTGACCGACCCGTCCGTGCCCCGGAGCAGCGGCATGATCAGGCAGACCTGGGGCTCCTGCTTGTAGCGCTCCTGGATGGTCCGCGCCACCAGCAGGTTGAACTTCTGGTCCGTTCCGCCCAGCTCCACGTCCGCTCCCAGCGCCACCGAGTCGTACGCCTGCATGAGCGGGTACATCAGCTCCATCATGGAGATGGGCCGCTTCTCCCGGAGCCGTAGCTCGAAGTCGTCCCGCTCCAGCATCCGGGCCACGGTGTAGGCGGCGGTGAGCTCCAGGATGTCAGCCAGGTTCAACGGCGCCAGCCACTTGGAGTTGAACTCGACACGCACCCGATCCACCGCCAGGATCCGGCCCACCTGCTCCGCGTACGTGGTGGCGTTCGCCTCGATCTCCTCGGGGCTGAGACGCGGCCGGGTCTCGCTCTGGCCCGACGGATCGCCAACCCGGGCGGTATAGTCGCCCACCACGAACACCACCTGGTGGCCAAGGTCCTGGAACGTGCGGAGCTTCCGGATCGAGACGGCGTGGCCGATATGCAGGTCCGGCCGGGTGGGGTCGAATCCCTGTTTGATGACCAGCGCCTTACCGGTGGCGCTGCTCCGCTCGAGCTTACGCTCCAGCTCCTCCTCGGGTATCACCTCCAGCGCACCTCGCCGGATGGCGTCCATCTGTTCGGGTACAGGGGGAAACTTCTGCACGGGCCTCCGTTGGGACACCTGGTTTCGAGAACCTTGAAACTGTTCCGGCCGCGCGACCAGGTCAAGCAGCGGAAGTATCAATGGTTCGACTGTCGCCTTCATCCTGCCACTTCGACGGCTCCCTCCCAGAGGGCGATGACCAAGGCGCCGAGGCCTATCATCGTCCCGATGATGCGGACGACGGGCCCGGCATACGGGACCAGGGCCAGGAGGGCCAGGATCACGCCGCCGGCCAGGAAAGCCATGGCCAGCTCGCCCCGCTCAGGTCGCGATGAGCCGCTGAGCAGGACCCGCCCAAGCCAGAGGGCCGGGATCAGAGGGGCCAGGTAGGCGGCCACGCCTGCCATGGCAAGGACTACGCCGGCCAGGGGCAACCCGACAATGGTAACCGCGAGCACGACCAGGAGGAGCGGCACAAGGACCAGCAGGCCGATCCCCAGACCGAGGGAGGCCAACGGTCTGGTCCCCAGCCGTCGCTCGGCGGCAAGGGTCAGCCGTGGCAACAGAAGCACCACGACCAGGCCGGCCAGGAGGAAGCCCAGCACCCGCACTACCCGCAGCGCCCATCGGGCCCACGCTCCCGGCCTGGTCGACAGTGGCAGGATCTCCCCGCCCACATGCGCACCTTCCTCCAGCACCAGCTCCTCGCCCCGGCCGAGTCGGTACCGGAGGTCGCCTTCAATGGCGGCGCCAGGACCCAGGCGGAGCGTGCCCGACTCGACCAGCACGTCGCCGGCCACCGTGCCGTCGATGACCGCGTCCCTGGCGCCGATCCTCACCAGCTGGTCCACCGAGCCGCGCACCAAGACACTACCACCCACCAGGTACGCGTTCCCCGCCACCCGGGAATCCGGGCCTAGCACGACCAGCCCTCCGGCAAGAGTGGCGTTACGGCCCACGTCCATATCCACCCGCACCTGCCCGCCCGCCGCGCGGAGGCTACCCATGGCCGTGCCGCCAAGCCTCTGGTTGCCACCGGCGCTCAGGACATCGCCGCCAGCCTCGCCGGCGAACGTGACGGCCGAACCCGCAACCATCACATCCCCGGCAACGCTGTCCCGGACCATCACCTGCACGTTGGCGATTACCAGATCGCCGCCCCTGTGAACCCGTACGCCATCATCGACGGCGACAGGCGGCCGGCAGGCGGTGACCGATGACACCGCCAGAACCGCCAGCGGCAAGAACGCCCGCCAGGTGGCGCGGTGACTGCGGCGTGAGCGGGTCCGACGTGACATGGCTCCTCCCTTCCCTGTCTCTCCTCGCCCCCATTGTTGGGGGAGCGACATTGTGAGGAATATGTTGCCAGCCGCCCGATACGCAACGCCACCTCTCTGCCTGCCGAGGTTTGCCAGTCGGTGACCGTGATGTCATCCTCCAGTCTCCCGGCAGGTCGGTTCAGGCCGGGGCCAGGATTCTTTCACGAAAATGAAAAATGAGATACCAGGCACCTGCAACGCTGCTCGTTCTGATCGCCGCCAGCCTCTCGGCTTGTGCTCCTGCTCCGCCGCCGCAGCAAGTGGCACCCGTGGCCGGTGTTGCCGCCGAGGTCGACTGGTCGGCTCGTTACGCCCAGGCTGAGCGCCTGATGAGCTGGAACGTCAACCAGCTCGTGCTCGGCGCTCCCGTCCAGCCCCAGTGGGTCGAGGGCGATCGGTTCTGGTACCGGAACCGGATAGCCGAGGGCCACGAGTTCATCCTGATCGACCCCGTCCGCGGGACGCGGGACCGGGCGTTCGACCATGAGCGGCTGGCGCAGGCGCTGACGGAGGAGACTGGGGTCGAGTACAGTGCCTGGGAGCTTCCCCTCCAGGCGCTGAGCTTCGCCGACGACGGCCGGGGCCTGGGCTTCGAGCTGGACCGCCGCCGCTGGCAGTGTGACGTGATGGAGTTCCGCTGCGAGCCGCCAACCGCCCCCATCGAGCGGGTCCAGAACGCGGCCCTCTCCCCGGACGCCGAGCGGGCCGTGATCCTCCGTGACCACGACCTGTGGGTCCGGGAGCTGGCAACGGGCGAGGAGCGTCGGCTGACCACCGACGGCGCTGAGCGGTACGGCTACGCCACCGACAACGAGGGCTGGCGCCGGAGCGACCGGCCGGCGGTGCGCTGGTCGCCCGACTCCCGGCGTATCGCGACCTACCGGCTGGACGAGCGGGGCGTGGGCGAGATGCACCTGTGGCAGATGGCCGAGGGCCGACCGATCCTCCACTCCTGGCCCTACGCGCTCCCGGGCGACACGGTGGTCCCCATGTACGAGCGGGTGATCATCGACGTCGTCGACGGGACCATGGTCCGGCTGCCCATCCCGCCCGACCACCAGCGGACTTCCAGCTGCTGCGGTATGATGCGGGGCGGTGCCTGGGGCGACGCCGCGTGGAGCGAGGACAGCCGCTGGCTGGCCTTCACCTCCGTCTCCCGTGACTACAACACCGTCACCCTCAGACTGGCCGACGCCACCACCGGCCAGGTCCGTGACCTGATCACCGAGACACTCGAGCCGTTCTTCGAGGGCAGCGCCGCCGGGCGCGGCGGGCCCAACTGGCGGGTCCTGCACCAGCGCAACCAGCTCCTGTGGTACTCGCCCCGAGACGACTGGGGCCACCTCTACCTCTACGACCTGGACACCGGCCAGCAGATCCGTCGCCTCACCTCTGGGGACTGGACGGTGATCGACGTCATGCAGGTGGACGAGACGGGCGGCTGGGTCTACTTCACCGGCGCCGGCCGGGAGGCGGGGCGGGACCCCTATTTCCGGCACCTGTATCGGGTCAGTCTGGATGGCGGCGACGTGGCTCTGCTCACGCCCGAGGACGCGGACCACGTCGTCACCATGGCACCTTCCGGACGCTACTTCGTGGACAGCCACTCCACGCCCTACCGCCCCCCGGTCGCCATGCTCCGGCGGGCGGATGGCGGGCCAGTCATAACCGTGGAAGAAGCGGACATATCCGGCCTGGAGGAGATCGACTGGCCGGCGCCGATCCCGTTCACCGCACTGGCCCGGGACGGGGCGACGGAGATCCACGGGCTCATGTTCCGGCCGTCGGACTTCGACCCGGACCGGAGCTATCCCATCATCAACAGGATCTATCCGGGTCCCCAGGTGGGGAGCATCGGGCCCCGGACCTTCCAGGCGTCGCGCGGCGGTAACTCCCAGGCCCTGGCGGAGCTGGGGTTCGTCGTGGTACAGATCGACGCTCTGGGCACGCCCATGCGCTCCGCCGACTTCCATACCTACTACTACGGCGACCTGGCGGACAACGGGCTACCGGACCAGATCGCCGCCATGAGACAGCTGGCGGAGAGGCACCCGTACATAGATCTGTCCAGGGTCGGTATGTACGGCCACTCCGGCGGCGGGTTCGCCACCGCGGCGGCTCTGCTCCGGCACCCGGACTTCTTCCACGTGGGCGTGTCCAGCGCGGGCAACCTGGACAACAGGGGCTACACCTACTACTGGGGCGAGAAGTGGCAGGGCCCCCTCGAGGAGCTGCCCGATGGCACCGACACCTACACCAACCAGGCGCTCCACCTCCTGGCCGAGAACCTGGAGGGCCGGCTCCTGCTGGCGTACGGGACCATGGACGCCAACGTCCACCCCAACATGACGCTCCTGCTCATCAACGAGCTGATCCGTCACAACAAGGACTTCGACGTCATCGTCATGCCGAACCGTGGCCACGGCTTCGCCAACGAGCCGTTCTTCGTGCGCAAGACCTGGGACTACTTCGTGACGCACCTGCTGGACCAGGAGCCGCCCAGGGAGCACCGCTTGAGGAGCAACTAGCCTAGAAATCATGGAAGGGCTGCTCCGCTCGGCCCCGGACCGCGCCAGCGGGCCGGGGCCGGTGCCCTACCGCGCCACCACGCCGATGCTCTCCAGCGCGCCCAGGTACTCTGCCACCAACCCCATGGGCACCGGCCCGTAGATGGCGGAGACGTCATCCCGGATCTGGCCGACGGACCTGGACCCATCCACCAGGTTGAGCACCTCGTAGCTGTACTCGCTACCGCTGCCCCAGAGCCCGCCGTACCGGAGCAGGCGGAGGCCGGCAACCCGGTGGGCGCCCAGGTGCTCGTCGATGTAGCTGTAGCCGAACGCCGTCATGGTGCCCTGGAGCGCCGGGTTCCGGCGATAGATCACGTCAGCGGCGGGAGTGGTCGCGGTCCGGGGGGAACCCGGCGGCGTCAACCGTTCCGTCCAGGACCGCAGCTCAGCCGCCGCCTGTGCGGGCGCTGTGGGCGCCACTGGCCGGAGGAACTCCTGGATCGAGGCATCGAGCCTGCGCTCGAAGTCGGCTCGGAACCGGCGGTAGCTGGCCACCTCGTCGCCCTGTAGCTGCGTCTCGCGCCGGAGATCCTGGGCAGCCCGGCGGTGGCGGGCGACCTCCACCGCGTGCTGGACCGCTGGCACGTCGTCATCGGACATGCGGGCCAGGAAGTAGCCGTTGATGGCGCCGAGGAAGGCGGCCCGCTGGAGCTTGGTGGCGTCCAGGTTGCCCGCCTCGTCGCGCTGGGTGTGGATGTAGCGGTCCGGCCAATCGTTGTAGTATACGGCGGGGATCCGCCAGGAGCCTTCCGTATAGATCTCGTGGTCGCTCCCCCTGCTGAAGTCGGCGAACCTTGCCATGAGCGGCTCGCGGCCGCCGCTGAGTGCCACCAGCGGGTAGTCGGCATGGCCGGTGGCGGCGAATCGGTACGTCTCTTCGTTGACGAAATGAGTGAAGGCCTCGGCCACATCGTTGACGAAGGAGGGCAGGCTGGCCGGCCCCCGGGTCACATGGAACACCGCCTTCGTCTCGGGGCCGCCGCCCACCATGTCCAGGTGGACCACGGCCCTGACCCGGCGGGCCCAGTCGGGGCGGGCGGCCAGGATTGTCAGGCTACCCTCGATCTCCGGTGGCCAGACGAACCGGATCGTCCTGGTCGGTGGCTCGATCAGACCTTCCTCCACCAACTTGACCAGCGCGCGTCCCGCTTCCAGGATCGCGGCGCATCCGCTGGCGTTGTCATTGGCGCCAGGTCGCTGATGATCCAGGTGACAGGTGAAGACGATCTCCTCGTGGGCCAGCGCCGGGTCGGCACCGGGGATGGCGGCGGTGACGATGTGGTACGCACCGGGCGCCTGTCCCGCCTCCACTGCCGCCTCCAGCATTACCGTACCGCCGGCAGCCAGCCGCTCGCGCCACTCGCCCGCCGTCTTCGGCGAGACCATGAACGCGAAGGTCCGGTACGGCGAGAACGTCTCCAGGTGCCCCCACCTCACGAGCCGGGTGTCCTCGCCCCACCACGCGCTCCGCTGGTTCTGGGCCCAGCTCACGATGCCCGCGGCGCCGTGGCGACCCACTGCCAGCGGCGCGACCGCACCGGGCTGGGACGATGTCAGGACCAGTTTGCCCCGGACGTCCTTACCCTGGTAGTCCGCCGGATCGGTGCCGGCCCCTACGTCCACCAGCTCGGCGCTGGCCCGGCCGCTGTGGCTGTCCTGAGCCAGGGAGATGGGCAGTGCCTCCCAGCTCGCATGACGGACCGCGCGGCGCCAGCCGACCCTGCCGTCCGGAGCCAGTTCCCAGAGCTCGGCAAACGTGGCATCCCATGCTGGCCGGGAACGCTGCGTCCCGTAGAAGGTCCGCCCGTCGGTGGGGAACTCCTCCACCCGGACTTCCGCCAGGCCGTAGGCCCGGGCGCGCTCCGCCACCGCCTGCGCCGCCGCCAGGTAACTGGCTGACCCGCGCATCCGGTGGTGCTCGGAGATAACGTCCACCGCCCGCAGCACGACATCGCCAGAAACCTCGCCGGCCAGGGCAGCCACCACGGGCTCGGGCAAGAGGGGCGGGACCTGGGCATCCAGGACGGACATGGTGCTCCCCAGGAAGACAACGACTGCTGGGGCGACCATGCGCAGGCGAACGCGACCACGACTATTCGTCAATCTCATCGCTGGCTCCGGTTCAGGGTAGCTGCCGACCCGTCACAACCTAACGTGTTATGTGGTGGTGACGAAAACTCCCGCGCCTGCCTGTTCGGGGCGCTGGACGGGAAGGGGGCTGGAGCCGGGTCGCAACACGGACTTCCTGGCGAAACCCTTCACCCCCAGCGAGTTGGCGGCCAAGCTGCGTTCACTGCCCGTGGCGGCGGCCTAGTGGACCGATTCTGAAGTCCGGTGAGCACCGAGAGCGTGGATGCGCGCCATTAGCTTCAACGGGGCCGTGGTAGCCGCGTGAAGAGGGCGCACGCGGCTGCCACACACGGTCCGGCGGGCAGTCCCGTGGCACTCACAGCCGCTGCACCAACAACTCCTTTGTCAGTTCCGGGTTGGCCTTGCCACCCGTGCGTCGCATGACCTGGCCCACGAAGAATCCCAGCAGCCCGGTCTTACCCGCTTTGTACTCCTTGACCTTGTCCGGGTGAGCGGCAATGACCTGGTCGACCAGCTCCGACAGCTGGCCCCGGTCGCTCAACTGCTCGAGACCACGGCGCTGGACCACCTCCCGGGGAGGAGCACCCGTCTCCACCATCTCCGCCAGCACCTCCCTGGCGGCGCTACTGGAGACGGTGCCGGACTCGACGAGACCCACCAACTCGCTCAAATCGCTCCCGCCGAATGGCAGGTTCTCGATGGTCCGCTCACCCATGGCCCTGGGCAGCTCATGGATCATCCAGTTCGCGATAGCCGGCGGGCTGGCCACGGCACCGGCGATGGCGGCATCGAGGAGGTCTGCGGTAGCCCGCTCCCGCGTCAGGATCTCCGCCTCCTGCTCGCCAAGCCCCAGTTCATCGCTGTACCGGCGACGCCGCGCCTCCAGCTCCGGGGACCGCGACGGCTCCACCGGCTCGCCTGCCGGTCCGGGGCCCTTCTTCTCCCGAGCGCCCACCGCTGCCCGGCGGGACCGCGGCGAGTCCGGCGCCGTGGCCCCCGCCCCTGCCACGACGTCGCCCACGCCCGGCTGGCCAGTGGCCGACCGCGCGGTCACCTTCGCCCAGGTGTCACGGAGGGTTACGGTGCGGTTGTAGACGGGCCGGCCCGGGCTGGAGTCGACCGGATCGCTGAAGAAGTAGCCCACCCGCTCGAACTGGTAGTGGCTGCCCGGTGCGTCGGTCGCCACACTGGGCTCCACGAGCGCATCCTCCACCAGCACCAGGGAGTCGGGATTGAGGTACGCCTTGAAGTCTTCGTCCCCGCCCTCGGGGTCCGGGACGGAGAAGAGGCGGTCGTAGAGCCGGACCTGGCACGGCGCGGCGTGCTCCGCCGACACCCAGTGGATCGTGCCCCTGATCCGTCGGCCCTCAGGCGACTTGCCGCCCTTCGTTTCCGGGTAGTAGCTGCACCGCAGCTCGACCACGTGGCCCTGGTCGTCCTTCACCACCTCGTCGCACCGGATGACATAGGCGTAGCGGAGGCGGACCTCCGAGCCCGGGCTCAGCCGGTGGAACCCGGCGGGCGGCTCCTCCATGAAGTCGTCCCGGTCGACGAATAGAGTCCTGGTGAATGGCACCGGCCGATCACCCTCCTTTGGCACGTCGTGGGGATAGAGCGGCGCGTCGAACTCCTCGGTCTCGCCTTCGGGATAGTTGGTGATCACCACCTTCAAGGGGCGCAGCACGCACATGACCCGCGGGGCCTTCCGGTTCAGGTCATTTCGGATCGCGTACTCCAGGACACCGATGTCGGCCCGGTTCTCCGCCTTGCCCACACCGATCAGCTGGCAGAAGGAGCGGACCGACTCCGGCGTATATCCTCGCCGGCGCAGCCCGGCCAGGGTCGGCATCCGCGGATCATCCCAGCCGCTCACGTAGCCACCGTTCACCAGCTCCAGGAGCTTCCGCTTGCTGACGACGGTGTACTCGAAGTTACGCCTGGCGAACTCGTACTGGCGGGGCCGGGACTCTGGCGGGATGCCGAAGGGCGGCTCGCCGCGCGGGATGTTGTCCACCACCCAGTCGTAGAGCGCCCGGTTGTTCTCGAACTCCAGGGTGCAGAACGAGTGGGTGATGCACTCCAGGGCGTCCTCGATGGGATGGGCGTAGTCGTACAGCGGATAGATGCACCAGTCGTCGCCGGTGCGATAATGGGCAGCGTGGCGGATCCGGTAGAGGACCGGGTCCCGGAGGAGCATGTTCTTCGCCGCCAGGTCGATACGGGCACGGAGCACGTGGGCGCCGTCGGGGAACTCACCGGCCCGCATCCGCCTGAACAGGTCCAGGTTCTCCCCGATAGAACGGTCCCGATACGGGCTCGGGCGACCCGGCCGCGTGACCGTGCCCCGGTGCTCCCGGATCTCCTCCTCGCTCGACGAGTCCACGTACGCCTTCGCCTCCCCTATCAGGTGCTCGGCGAAGTTGTACATGGCCTCGAAATAGTCCGACGCGAAGTAGAGATGCTCGCCCCAGTCGTAGCCGAGCCAGGCCACGGTGTCGATGATGGAGTCGACGTACTTCTGCTCTTCCGTCTCCGGGTTCGTATCATCGAACCGGAGGTGGCACCGCCCGCCGTGCTCGGCGGCGACGCCGAAGTTCAGCACCACCGATGTGGCATGGCCGATGTGCAGGTAGCCGTTGGGCTCCGGCGGGAAGCGGGTGACAACCGAGCTGTGGCGTCCCGTGCGAAGGTCATCCGCCACGATGGCCCGGAGGAAATCCTGCTGCTGCGTCTGTCGTGGCTCAGTCATGCGCGAAAGAATAACGGGAACAATAGCGAACGCCAAACCATAGACTCAGTGTAGCCGGTGGGTTCTCTCTACCCGTACGTTGGGGGTCCATGATATGTTGATTTGGTGGTATCCATTTCTGCAATCCTGCGGTGGAACACCCTCACCCTCGCTGTGGACATCGTGATGCGAGCCATTCACGTGGTGATCCTGGTCGCGCTGGCGGCGCTGACCGCCTGTGACTCGTCGGGCCCAGCCGTTCCGACGCCCGCCCAGATCGTCATGTCGGACCTGCCCGAGACCATCGAGGTGGGACAGACGATCGAGCGGATCAGCGCGACCGTCCGGGATCGCGATGGACAGCCGGTGCGGGATGTGACCGTGGAGTGGCTGCCCGGACAGGGCAGCGTCTCTGCGCCCACCGGTACGACGAACGAAAGCGGTATCGTGCGGACCGACTGGACGGTCGGCACGGAGGCCGGGGACCAGACGATTGAGGCTCGCGTCGACGGGATCCAGGCCCAGGGTGGCGTTACGGTGGAGCCCGGGCCGCTCAGCCAGCTCGTGCTCGAGCCGGCTTCCATCACCCTCCGGGCGGTGGGAGATTCCGCCGCCCTCAGCGTCAACGGCGCCGATGATTATGGCAACCAGGTCTCCTTCCCCACCGTGAGCTGGCTGTACACGGATCCGGACGTGGCTCGGGTCAGGGCCGGCGTGGTCGTGGCCCGGGCCCGCGGCACAACGGTCATCACGGCGCAGGCCGGAACGGCGTCTGGCAGCACCAACGTGGTGGTGGACCCGGAACTGACCGGCATACGGATCGAGCCGGAGCTGTCTGCCGTGGTGCTGGACGAGACGGTGCAGCTGGTGGCCCGCGGTATCGACGCCCGGGGGACGCCGCTGACCGACACGCTCACCGCCACCTGGTCCAGCTCGAGCGCTACGGTGGCCACAGTGGACCAGGAGGGCCGGGTCACCGGCAAGGAGGAGGGGACCACCACCATCAGCGCCCATGCCGAGAACCACACTGCCGAGCTCGAAGTGAAGGTTCGCCCCGGTACGAGGCCGCTCATTGCGGAGATCATACCCGCGGCGCTGGCGCCCGGTGACACGGCGATCATCATCGGCAGCGATTTCTCCGGGACCGCGGCGGAGAACCACGTGGCCGTGGACGGGCGCGAGGCCCGGGTCGTCGGCGCGACCACCACCGAGTTGCGGGTCGTGGTTCCGACCACCGGCGTTCCCTGCAGCCCCACGACGGATCGGGCGGTGGTGGTGACCGTGGACGAGTTGGCCGCTTTCGCCCAGCACCCCATTTCCGGCGCCCGGCAACGGGGGCTGGCGGTGGGCGAATCGATCACGCTGCACGGCGACGAGGTGGCCTGCAACGAGCTGCCCGAGGGCGGCGAATACATGCTGAGCGTCTTCAACACGAGCGACGTGCCCACCGCCAGGAGCGGCTTCATGCTCAGTGGCACGGCGCCTGATGCCCAGGCCGCGCTGGCCCTGCCACGCCTCCAGGAACAGGTCCGGGTCCCGGCGCCGTCCATCGAGCACGATCACGCCGCCGAGCTTCACCACTGGCTGCTGGGCGAGAACGCCCGCCTCCTTCGCGAGCTGGCGCTCCGCACCGGGCGCAGCCGACCGGTCCAGCCGGACGTCCAGGCCAGGGAGACGGCCGCCGTCAACGTGGGCGCCACCAAGACGTTCCGGATACCGGACCTGGACAGCAACGGCGACCTCTGCAACAACTTCAAGACCGTCACTGCCCGGGCCACGTTCGTGGGCGACAAGGCAGTCATCTGGGAGGACCAGAACGCGCCGCTGGCCGGAGAGATGGATGGCCGTTGGGTGGAGACCGGCCAGGAGTACGAGTCGGTGATGCACCCCATCATCCTGGAGTACTTCGGCGATCCCCAGGCATACGACCAGTGGCTGGAGAACAAGGGCAAGGTCCACATGCTGTTCTCCGAACATGTGAACACCTTCGAACGGGGCGTCAACGGCTTCGTCTTCTCCGGAGACCTGTTCCCCGTTTCACAGTGCCCGCAGAGCAACCAGGCACCCATGTTCTACGGCCGCGTCCCCACCGTAGCGGGTAGCGGCTACGACGGAGACACGGCAGCGGCGTGGGCGTGGGGCATGCGCGCCACCATCATCCATGAGGTGAAGCACATCGTCTCCTACGCCGTGAAGCTCAGGCTCTGGCAGGATGGCCTTTCCGCGTCTCCCAACTATGAGGAGATCTGGCTCGAAGAGGCGACGGCCAGGCTGGCGGAGGAGCTGTACGCCCGGACGATCTCCGGCTACGGCCAGGGCGACAACGTGACCTACCAGCAGAGCATCTGGTGCGAGCGGCGGGTGGGCGACAACTGGCCCCAGTGCGACCCGGTGCCCAACATGGTCTACAAGCATTTCGGCGCCGTCTACCGGTACTACCGTCATGTGGAAACGCTGAGTCCGCTCGGGCCCGCGGTGACGAGGGACTGGACCTTCTACGGCAGCGGCTGGCTCCTGGTCCGCTGGGCGCTGGACCACACGCAGAAGTCGGAGCAGGCCTTCAGCCGCGCACTGGTCGACGAGCCGGCGACCTCCGGCGTGGAGAACCTGGCGGCCCGAGCGGACCGGTCGTTCCCTGACATCCTCGGCAATTTCAGCCTGGCCATGGCGATGGACGAGCACCCCAGCGGTGCTCAACAGGGCACCGAGCTAAAGTTCCCCAGCTGGGACACCCGCGACATCATGCGTGGGCTCCACGAAGATCATCAGGGCACCGGCCTGGCGGATATCT
This sequence comes from Gemmatimonadota bacterium, assembly GCA_007126035.1. GTDB lineage: Bacteria > Gemmatimonadota > Gemmatimonadetes > Longimicrobiales > RSA9 > SLCC01. The sequence continues at coordinate 8,020 of SLCC01000015.1, read as the reverse complement.
ACCCGGTACCCTGGCCACTCTCCGCCAGGGAGCAGGCCTTCGGCAACTTCGACACGGCCGTGGACAGGATACAGGGCGGCACCGCGACCTTCTTCCAGCTCACCGGCCCAGCCGGGCAACGACAGCTCCTCGAGCTGCTCAGTCCGGCAGGCGGAACCGCGGCGCCCAACCTGGGCCTGGGCATTGTGAGGGTGAAATGATGGGCAAACTACGCTGGCGCGGCGCCTGGCTCATCGCTGGCGCGGCCCTCGGTGTCACGATGATGGTGGCCGGCTCCGCCTGCGCCCCCAATCAGACCACGGAGGACGGTCCAGTGGCAGCCGATACCGCGCGCGGCATCGTGGAGATAGCAGGTGCGGAGCCCATAACGCATGTCCGGCTCCGCACACCGGACCGGCTGGTCACCATCACCGGGCCCGACGCCGACCAGCTGCGGCTGGCCCAGGGTGTGGAAGTCTGGGTCAGCGGCGTGCGCGAAGAAGCGGGACAGCTCCGGCTCGAGGTGTACGAGGTGCGGGCGGTGGACGGGATGACCGCAACTGATGGGGTCCTGGAGTTGGACGGCGACGCGGCGGTGCTGGTCACGCGGACCGGCGAACGCGTGCGGTTCTCACCGGCGCCTCCCGGGCTCCGCCAACTGGAAGGTAGACGAGTGTGGGTGGCGGCCCCGCCCGGCGCCGAGCCCCGGTCATGGGGGCCCCTCGAGCGGGACCGCTGACGCGGACTATGGCCAGCCCGCGGCCTCAGCGTAGAGACCGGCGCGTCCGCTCGATCAGCCGCTGACCCTGCGCCGGGTCGGCCGCGATCTCACCCTGGTTCATCTCGAGGTCCACCGCCATCGTCATCTGGAACGTGCCGGCGACTCGCTCTCCCGTTGCGGCTGTGACGGTCACCACACCCTCTTCGGCCTCAGGATGCAGGATGTACACATCCTCGACAGTGTCCGCCACCGGGTCGAAGCCGATGAAGACGAAGCCCAGGTACGCGGCAACCTCGCCCGGTGTCTCGACGGCTTGGTCCACGTAGAACTCGATGTAGTCCAGCCGCCCGTCAGCCCTCAACTCCCAGCCGACGAAGTCCTGGTCATCGAACTCCAGGTTGTAGAACGAGAAGGCGTAGCTCCCCTCCTCGTCGATCTCGCCAAGAGCGAACGTAGCGTCCACGTCGAAATCGCCTTCACGGTGACCGGTATAGGAGAAGGAGAGCTGGGCGTCGACCACCAGAGCATCAGGGTCGTCTTCCGATATGATCGGCAGGTCGAAGCTGCCGGTGATGTGGAGATCGCCTTCCACCACCACCTGGATCTCTGCGGCCGGCAGGTCTCCGGCCTCGACCTGGACGATGGTCTGGCCGGTGGAGAGCCCCATGATCACGCCCGCCTGTGCCTCCGCCACATCTGGGTCGAGGCTGGTCCATACCGGCTCGAAGCCGACGGGAGGCTCGTCGTACGGGCGACCCTGCTGGTCGACTACCATCGCCTCGACGGTAACCGTCTCACCAGCCAGGAGCGTTACGGAAGCAGGGTCGACCTGTATGGCTGCCGGGACGCGAGGGTCGGTCGTGTCGCATGCCGTCAACACTGCAAGGACGGCGGCTGCGACCACGCTCTTCTTGATCATGATATCTCCGGGTTGAGGCGATGCCGCGTTAGCTCGAGCACCACGCACAAGTCTTGCCAGTCACGGTACCGCCTCATCATCTTCGCGGTTCCGACCTGGCCCGGCGCCCGGCTGCGGCCACGCCCACATCTCGAGGGAGGACCATGAGAACCGGTGCGGGTTTGACTGCGATGATTATCGCGATCCTGGCCTTGAGCATTGCTCAACAGGCCTCCAGCCAGGCCACGGCACAGGATCACCTGGATCCCGTCATGTCCACCTTCAGCATCGTGGCTTGCGACCCGGAGCACGGCTTCTGGGGCGTCGGCGTCCAGTCGCGGGTAGTGGGAGCCGGCGCCATCGTGCCCGCGGCGGAGGCGGGCGTCGGCGCCATCGCGTCCCAGGCCCGGGCCAACGTGGAGTTCAAGACGCTCGGCATCGAGCTGCTGCGCCAGGGACTGGGAGCCGACGAGGTGCTGGACCGGCTCACGGCCATGGACGAGGGCCGGGCTCACCGCCAGCTCGCCATCGTCGACGCCGAGTGCCGGGCCGCTGTCTTCACCGGTCAGAGTACCATGGCGTGGGCCGGGCACAGGACCGGGCCCAACTACAGCGTGCAGGGCAACATCCTGGCGGGGGAAGCCGTCGTCGACGCCATGGCCGCCGCCTACGAAGCGGCGGAGGCCGCAGTAGCACCCTTCGGAGAGCGGATCCTGGCGGCCCTGAAGGCGGGCCAGGACGCTGGCGGCGACATCCGTGGTCGCCAGGGCGCAGGCCTGCTCATCGTCCGCGAGGGTGGTGGCTACGGCGGCGGCGACGACCGGTATGCTGACCTCCGCGTAGAGGACCACGTGGAGCCGATCCTGGAGCTGGAGCGGGTATACGACGTCTGGATGAGCCTCTTCCACCCCGCAGACCACTACATGCCCCGGGGCCGCAAACCCATCCCCGTGGCCCGGGGCGCACACGTGTGCGAGCTGCAACGAATGCTGGCCGTAGCCGGGCACGGAAGCCCGCCGCAACCGGGTCGTCCCTGTGTCTACGACGACGAGCTGATCTCGGCCCTCAAAGCATTCCAGCAGGCCGAGGGCCTACCGGTGAGAGCCGACCTCACGGCCCAGGCCCGGGCGCGGCTCAACGAACGGGCAGCGCCAGCGCAGCATTAGCCGGCCTTCGAGCGTCTTTAGGAACGAACCTTTACCAGGAGCAGCACCATGACCGGATCCCGCCTTTCCGGCCTCGCCACGGCCGGACTGCTCGTCACTCTGCTGGCCGGCTGTGCCAGCCTCTCGGGCAGTGGCAGCCCCCCGGCCCAGGCAGCACAGCAGGCAGCAGCCGCAACGCAGGAAGGTCCTCGAGCCCAGCAGACCCGGCAGCGAGGCCCACGACCGTACGATCGCGTGGTCACCAGCGATGCCGTTACCCGGGACGGCATGTTCAAGACCCACATGGCGGATGGGAAGCTGTACTTCGAGATCCCCCGCTCCGAGCTGGGCAAGGACATGCTCCTCCTCCGCCGGACGGCCGCCGGCTCGGGCTCCGGCTTCGGCTTCTTCGGCGGGCCGTCGCGCGTGGTGGTGTGGGAGGAGTCGAACGGGAAGGTGATCCTGCGGGACCGGTCCTTCCAGATGCAGGTACTGGACGGCTCGGCCATCCGGGAGTCTGTCGAGGCGCTGAGCTTCGGGAGCTACCTGGCGGCGTTCGACATCGAGACGATCGGCCCCGACAGCGCGCTGGTGGTGGACGTGACTCCTTTGTTCAACACCAACCGCGGCGAGTTCGTGGCTGTCCGTGGCATTACCTCGGACCGCACGTTCATCGAGAGCGCACCGGCCTTCCCCACGAACGTGAACGTGCTGGTCACCCAGACCGGGATGGCGCCTCCCCAGGGCTCGCCGCCGGGAACGCCTCCCGTGGCCACATCGATGAGGGTTGAATACAGCCTCATGGCCCTGCCCGAGGAGCCCATGATGCCCCGCCTCTGGGACAGCCGCGTCGGCTACATCAGTGTCTCGTACACCGGCTTCGGTGACACCCACCGGGCCGAGCCCCGTCGCTATATCCGCCGGTTCCGCCTCGAGCGGCAGAACCCGGCCGCCGACGTGTCGGACGCCGTCCAGCCCATCGTCTTCTGGGTGGACAGGGCCACTCCCGAGTGGCTTGTCCCCTGGGTAGTCAAGGGCGTGGAGGAGTGGCAGCCGGCGTTCGAGGACGCGGGCTTCAGCAACGCCATCGTGGCCAAGCTGCCGCCCAACCACGAGGAGGACCCGGACTGGTCGCCCCGTGACGCCCGGCACTCCATGATCTACTGGCGGGCCTCGCCCGTCGCAAACGCCACTGGCGGCCAGGTGGCCGACCCCCGGAGCGGCGAGATCCTGAAGGCCGAAGTGAACATGTACCACAACGTGCTGAACCTGCTGCGGAACTGGTACTTCGTGCAGGCGTCGCCACTGGATCCCCGCGCCCTGGAGCTGCCCCTGCCCGACGACCTGATGGGCCGGCTGGTCCAGTACGTGGTGGCCCACGAGGTCGGCCACGCCATCGGGTTCCCGCACAACTTCAAGGCCAGCTACACGTTCCCCGCGGACAGCATCAGGAGCGAAAGCTTCCTGCGTCGCATGGGCTCGCACGTTCCCACGCTCATGGACTACTCCCGCATGAACTACGTGGCCCAGCCAGAGGACAACATACCGCCCGAGCTGCTCGTGCCCGTGGTCGGCCCCTACGATCGCTTCGCCGTCCGCTGGGGCCACCGGCCCATACCGGGCGTCCGGACTCCCGAAGACGAGCTGCCCACCCTGGACGAGTGGGCGCGCGTGCAGGAGCAGAAGCCGTGGCTCCGGTTCCAGACCCAGGGCGCTACCAACGACCCGGGCGACGTGACAGAGGCCGTGGGCAACGCCGACGCCGTTCGCTCCACCGAGCTGGCGCTGCGCAATCTGCGCCGGGTCGCCGCCTCGCTGCTGCAAGTGGCAGAGCGGCCCGGGGAGGACTACTCCCTCCTCAACGAGCTGTACGGCAACACCGTCCAGCAGTGGGGTCGCTACATGGGTCACGTGGCGGCGGTGGTGGGCGGCGCCGACTCCTGGGAGACCCGGGGCACCGGCATCCGGTTCGAGCCGGTGAGCCGGGCCCGCCAGGTAGAGGCGGTGAGGTTCCTCAACGAGCAGGCGTTCCAGGTGCCCGAGTTCCTGCTGGACCAGGAAGTCCTGCGACGGCTCGAGTCGGAAGGCTCGGTGCGCCGGATCGGAGCCGCGCAGGCCCGCGTCGTCGCCACCATGCTCCACCCGTCCCGCCTGGACCGGCTGGTGGAGTACGAGGCTCTGGCGGCTCGACCTGCCGACGTCTACACCGTGGCGGAGCTGGCAGCCGACATGCGCCGGGGTATCTGGGGCGAGCTGTCCGACGCCCGTGTGAGCGTGGACGTCTTCCGGCGCAACCTCCAGCGGGCGCATCTGGCGGCCCTGGACCTGGTCGTGAACGGGCAGGGCAACCCCAGCGACGCCCGGCCCGTGCTGCGCGGCGAGGTGATCACGTTGCAGCGTGAGATCGGCCGCGCGTTGGGTCGGGCCGCCGACCCTGCCACGCGGCTTCATCTCGAGGACCTGCGCCTCGAGGTCGAGCGGGTCCTGGACCCGTCGAAGCGACCGGCAGCCGGCGCGGGAGCGTCTGGCAGGGCTCTCGTCCACGGGCTGGATGCCCTGTTCAGTGGCGACGTCCAGCACGATCCCACCGGCGCCATCCACATCATCGTGGACGACTGCTTCCGCCATCTGCATGGGCACTGATCGACAGCGGCGTTGAGGCCTGACCGCTGACGCACCACGCAGCACGGCGCGCAGCGGTACGAGCGGGGCGAGCGGGGCGAGGGAGTGACGAGGCTCCCTCGCCCCGCTTCTCATCATCCGCCGCCTCCGTCCCTCCTGAAAGGCCGTGCCAGAAAACATTCCGGTCATTCGTCGTGTATACCAGAACGAACACGACGAAAGACGACGGGAGGCAGATGATGATGAAGCGACCCAGGTCGGTTTCCACGGTCGCCACTGCAGTGATGGCGGGCGCCCTGGGGTTGACGGCCTGTCAGGCGGACCTGGTCCAGGGGCCGCCCGACCCTCTGGTGCCACCCGGTCTGACAGCCGAAGCGAACCGCGTGGTCGAGGCCAACACCGGCTTCGGGCTTGGCCTGCTGCGCGCTCTGCACCCTGCGGAGGACACGCCGAACCTGCTCCTGTCGCCGCTCAGCGCCTCCATGTCCCTCGGGATGGCGATGAACGGCGCGGCGGGCGAGACCTTCCTGGCCATGAGCGCCACTCTGGGCTTCGAAGGGCTGGATCAGGACCAGATCAACGAGGCCTACCTGAGCCTGATCCAGACGCTGGTCGACCGAGATCCGAAGGTGGAGTTCCGGCTAGCGAACTCGATCTGGTACAAACAGGAGTTCCAGGTCCATGCCGACTTCTTCCAGCGAGCGCGTGACTTCTTTGGCGCCACGGTGTCGCCGCTGGACTTCCTGGACCCCGGCTCACCGGACGTCATCAACCGCTGGGTCGAGGACGAGACGGAAGGTCGGATCAAGGACCTGATCAGCGAGATCGATCCGCTGGACCGGCTGTTCCTCCTGAACGCCGTCTACTTCAAGGGGCCCTGGGCCTCACCGTTCCTGGAGCAGGCCACCAGGGATCGGCCCTTCAACCGGGCCGATGGGAGCCGCATCCAGGTGCCCACCATGAGCCAGGACGGCGTCCTCCGCTGGTTCCGCGATGATGACGTCCAGGCCGTGGAGCTCCTCTACGGCGACAGCGCGTTCAGCATGGTGGTCATGGCCCCCACAGACGAGGGCGACCTGGACGCACTGGTGGCCGGCCTGACGCCCGGGCGCTGGCACGATTTGATAGGCCGCCTCGAGACTGCCCGACTGATGCTCAGGATGCCCAAGTTCCGCTTCGACTACGGCGTCCAGCTCGGCGGTCCCCTGTCCGATATGGGTATGGGCATAGCTTTCCGACCCCAGGCGGACTTCTCCCGGATCGCGCCCGTGGACGACCTCCACATCTCCAGGGTCAAGCAGAAGAGCTTCATCGACGTCCACGAGCTGGGCACCGAAGCCGCCGCCGCGACCGCGACCGTCGTATCCGTGACATCCATGCCGCCGGAGATGAGCTTCGACCGGCCGTTCCTGTTCGCGATCCGGGAGAGGAGCACCGGAACACTGCTCTTCGTGGGCCGGGTGGGCGACCCGGCAGCCTGACCATCACCCGAGCGCCTGATCCTGCTATGGCAAGACGTGCTCGCCGTCGTCAGCTCCCGGGTTGCGGCTCGGTTCCTGTCCCGGGCCCCAGCTCGGCCTCGGCGGCGATGTACCCGAATGCGGCCCAGTTGGGGCCAGCCAGGATCTGGCGGAACAGCTGGTGGGCACGATCCACGTCGCCATTGTACAGGTACCAGTTGCCGAGGCCGTAGCCGTAAGTGGCCAGCTGGACCGGGTCATCGGTATCGGCGGCCATGAGCTGCTCGGCGTCCAGGTCCCCCCTGTACATGAGGAGCCGCCGGTGGTAGGCATGGTTCTCCAGGATCCGCATGTCCGCGTGGATCGGCTCCAGGACGGCTGCCGCCTCCTCGTCACGGCCCAGTCGACGCAGGGTCATGTACAGCCAGTCAGCTGTCGCCACCCTCATGTCGTCATTCGTCGAGACCCGTAGCGTCTCGCGCCACGCCGGCTCCGCACGCTGGAAGTCGTGCTTCAGGTAGTGAGCCAGCGCCAGGTGGTACCAGATATTGGATTGGAGCGTGCTGGTCGGGATCCCGTACGGGTTCGGCATGCCGTCCGGCTCCACCTCATCGGGCTCGCCCGCCACCAGCTCCGCCGCCCGCTCCAGGTCCGCTATCGCGCGGTCCAGCTCCCGCACCGTGATCCAGCGATGGCCGCGATGGCGGTAGAACCGCGCGTCGCCAGGGTGCAGGTCGATCCCACGGGTGAAGGTCTCGATGGCCTCCCGGTACCGGCCGAGATAGGCCAGGCGGCGGCCCACCCAGATCAGTGCGTCAGGGTCCTCCGGCGACGCATGGTGCAACTCCAGCGCCGTGGCCAGCTCCGACTCGAGCCGCGCCAGCGTCTCCGGAGCCAGCTGGGGAGGCACCAGCGGCTCGCCCAGCAGCGAGACGGCCTCGATTCCCCCGCCGGATGCCCAGGATTCCCGTTGGGCCTGCTCCGCCTCGTCGGAGACCAAGTGTTCGTCGGGCGCAGCAGAGCAGCCAGTGACGAGGAACGCCAGAAGAATGACGATAACCAGGTGGCTCCCGCTCATTGCTCTACTCCATTGCTCAAGTGGCAGCGCAACCGCTGCTCGGATTGGCAGCGACCGCGCGGCGTCGGGAATGGATAGCTCCCCGAAGATCGAATCGCCAGCAGCTGTGGTTACTGG
>SLCC01000203.1 GCA_007126035.1 Gemmatimonadota bacterium | reverse complement strand
GATCCGCCGGGGCGCGCCTCGTCGTCCGCGATGGCGTCATCGTCGGGGGTGCCGCGGAAGGATCCGCTGAAGGTGGCAGGGTCCGGGTCGAGCGCGTTTCCACCATCCCGAGCAGCGACGTCCTGGTACTTGTCGACGGCCGGCCGGCCGCGTTCACGGCCATGGGCACGTTGAAGCCTGACCAGATCGAGCGCATCGAGATCATCAAGGGGGCGGCCGCCACATCGCAGTACGGCTCTCGGGCCGCCAACGGTGTGATCAAGATCACTACGAAGGGCGGTACGGACCGGTAGGCCGGTCGAAGTTCGAAGCTCCGCGGTCCCGGCGCGTAGAACGTCCCTGACGGAGCGGGAGATCGCGGCGGAATAGAACGGCGCGGGGCGCCCCCGCCCGGCGGCATGGAGCGGACCGTTGATGAGGCGGTGGACGGAATCCTGAAGTTGCGACGGGGTCGCACGCTGGGCGACGACATCAGCGTTCGGGAGCTGATCGACGCCGGCCGGCGATGAACTTCGTCCCGGACGCGTCGGTCACCCTGGCCTGGGTGTTCGACGACGAGCGGGACCGCGAGGCGCTGGCTGCGCTGGAGCGTCTGAGGGCGGCCTGGCGTTCAAGACGTTCAGTTGACCGCCCTTGGAGTAGTTGAGTATGTCCCGATCACAGGTCGCAAGCTGGCCTCCGAGAGTCCTGGCGCTGGCCATGAGAATGCGGTCGGCCGGATCTCCCCCCGGGGCTCCGGGGAGGCGCGTACTCTCGATCGCGATATCCGGGCTGAGGGGCAACAGACTTATCCCGGGAGCGCGGAGCGCGGCCTGGACCCAGTCGTCGACGGGGCGCGAGAGGCTGATCCTCCCCTTCGCCTCCAGCATTGCCACCTCCCACATCGAGATGGCGCTTACCCGTACCGCACCTTCCTTCGCCGCTCGTGAGATGGCTTCGATCGCAGACGGCGCCAGCGCTGCCCGATCACCCTCCACGACCCAGATCCAGACATGGGTGTCGAGGACGGTGAGCGGTCCGAGCCGATCAGGCATCGGCGTCCCACGCTTGGTCGACCGGGGCAATGATGTCGCCGTGGACCGTCACGGAGCCCGCCAGAAACCCGAAAATCCCGCCGCCGCCCCCTGGAGTGTCGTACGGGCTCAGCTTCGCGACGGGGCGGCCATAACGTGTGATCACGACCTCCTGGCGTCCCCGGGAGACCTGCTCGAGGAACTCGTGCCACGAGTTCTTCAGATCGCTCGCGGATACTTCGAGCGGCTTGTTCTTCGTGACCACGACCTCCCTCGTGGTCCTCGACGGCGTCTTCACCGAGATCGACGGCGAGGCCTGCTTCGACGAGGCTACCTACTTCTCGACTGAAGACGCCCGCGCCCTCGCGCCCATCCTCCAGCGCCGGGTGCTCCGCCTCTTCCAGCGCCGCGGCCTTGCTCAGCGGACCAGCACTCGCCGCAGCGCCGGCCAGAGGTTGTCCGCAATCCGCTCGTGGCCCCGTGGGTTGGGGTGGATCCCGTCGGGAAGGTTCAACTCAGGCTCGCCGGCCACGCCCTCCAGCAGGAACGGCAGCAGCTCCACCCCGTGCCGCTCCGCCAGATCCGGGTAGATGGCCTCGAACTCCCGGACGTACTCCCGGCCCAGGCTCGGCGCCGCGAGCATGGGCACCAGCAGGACCGTCGGCTCGGGCTCGGCCCCGCGCAGCCGCCGGAGGATGGCGTCCAGGTTGGCCCGGGTGGAGTCGGGATTCAGGCCCCGGAGCATATCGTTGGCGCCTGTCTCTACGATCACCACGTCCGCCGGCTCCCGGAGCAGCCAGTCCAGACGACGCAGCGCCCCCGCGCTCGTCTCCCCGCTGACCCCTGCGTTGACCACACGGTACGGTAGCCCTTCGGCGTCGATCCGCTGTTGGAGCCGGGCCGGGTACGCCGTTTCCGGCGCGATGCCGGGTCCGGCCGTGAGACTGGTCCCCACGACGAGGATGCGCCCCACCCGCTCCTCCACGCCCTCCACGCCCTCGACGCCTTCGACGTCCTGTGTGTCCTGCGTGGCCCGGGCGTCCCCCGCTCCCGGAACTCCCTCGGCGCCGTTAGCTTCCCGCTCGTCGCAGCCGACGACCGGCGCGGCGAGCATCCCCAGGAGGAGCGCGCCTCGTGTGATCGAGACGGAGAAGCTGACCAGGGAATACCGCAGCGGCGAGAAGCGGCTGCGGGTGCTGGACGAGGTTGACCTGCGCATCGACACCGGCGAGTTCGTGTCGGTGGTGGGGCCGTCCGGAAGCGGGAAAAGCACGCTGTTGGCGCTGCTGGCGGGGCTTGACGACCCCACGTCCGGGCGCGTGCTCCTGGACGGGGCGGACCTGTCTGGCCTGGACGAGGATGCCCGTGCCCGGCTCCGTCGTGAACACATCGGCTTCGTCTTCCAGTCCTTCCAACTCATCCCGTCCCTCACCGCGCTCGAGAACGTCCGGGTCCCCCTGGACCTGGCGGGTCGCAAAGATGGCACCGCTCGCGCCCGTTCGCTTCTGGAACGGGTGGGGCTGGCCGAGCGGGCGCACCACCTCCCCGTCCAGCTCTCGGGCGGCGAGCAGCAGCGTGTGGCCCTGGCCCGCGCCTTCGTCCACGACCCGGACATCCTGTTTGCCGATGAGCCTGCAGGCAACCTGGACACCGACGCGGGGGCCAAGATCCTGGCGCTCATGCGGGAGCTGAACCGGGACCATGGTACAACACTGGTCCTGGTCACCCACGACACGGAGCTCGCCGCTGCCGCTGGTCGCACCGTGCGCCTCCGGGACGGGCGGCTCCTGCCCTTCACCGCCGCGTGACTCCGCCGTGAACCTGGCGCACCTGGCGTGGCGGGAAAGCCGGGCGGGGCGAGGCCGGCTGGCCCTGTCGGTGGCGGGGATCGCCGTGGGTGTGGCGGCGCTGGTGGCCGTTCAGTCCTTCGCTTCCGCCCTCCGCGCCGAGGCCCGGGACCAGGCCCGCTCACTCATGGGCGCCGACCTGGCCATCCAGTCGCGCCAACCACTGGGCCAGGCGGCAGAGTCGCTGCTAGAAGAGCTGCGCGCGGAGGGCGTGGAGGTAGCCCTCGTCGACGAGCTCCCGTCCATGGCCCGGCTCCAGCACGGCGACATGGCGCGGCTGGTCCGGATCCGGGGCGCCGAGCCGGGCTACCCCTTCTACGGCCGCTCCCAGACCCACCCCGACGGCGGCTGGCAAGCGCTCCGCGAAGGGCGGCGCGTCCTGGTAGAGCCCGGGCTCCTGACCGCCCTGGGCGGCGGGGTGGGCGATACGCTGGTCCTGGGTGAGGCCGGATTCGAGATCGTCGGGACCGTGGAGCGAGGCGCCGCCGAGTTGGACGTAGCGGCCGCCTTCGCGCCGCGGGTCCGAGTGGCGCGGGAGCACCTCCCCGCCACGGGGCTGGTCCAGTTCGGCAGCCTGGTGGAGCGCGCAGCCTACGCAGCCATGGACCCGGCCCGGGCCGCGGCGGTGGCCGGTGAGTGGGGCGCCCGGATCCGTGCCGAGCGGGCGACCATCACCACCGCCGAGGAGCGGGGCGAGACGCTCGGCAGGGCCCTTGCCCGCCTGGCGTCGTATCTGGCGCTGGTCTCCGTCCTGGCCCTCCTCCTGGGCGGGATCGGCGCCACCAGCGCGCTGCGGGCCTACCTGACGGAGCGAGAGGAAACCGTGGCCGTGCTCCGGTGCCTGGGCGCCACCCGCCGCCAGGTCTTCGCCCTCTACCTGGGCCAGGCCGTGGCCGTGGGGCTCCTGGGCGCCGCGGTGGGCGCCATCGCCGGACTCGCCCTCCAGCGGGTCCTGCCCACCGTCCTGGGCGGACTCCTACCCCTGGAGGTGGCTCCCCGCCTGGACGCCGGCGCCGCGCTGATAGGGATCGGCACCGGGCTCTGGGTGGCACTGGCCTTCTCCCTGCCGCCGCTCCTCGAGGCCCGGGGCGTCCCACCGCTCCGCGCCCTGCGGAGACGTCTCGAAACCCAGCGCCGCCGCGACCCGGGCTGGGCCGCCGCCGTGGCCCTCCTGGCCGCCACCGCCGTGGGCGTCGTGGCACTTCAGTCCGGCGACCTCCGCGTCGGCCTGGCCTTCGCCGCCGGCGCCCTGGCCGCCCTCGGTTTCCTCCACCTGGGCACTGGGGCGGCACTCCGGATGGTTCGCCGCCTTGCAGCCGGGGGGCTCCCCTTCCCCTGGCGTCACGGGTTCGCCAACCTCCACCGCCCCGGCAACCCTGCTCGCCCGGCTGCCCTGGCCCTGGCGGCCGGCACTCTCCTCCTGGTCCTCCTCGTGGCCGTGGAGGCCACCCTCCTGCGCCCGCTCCGGGTGGAGGACACCGAGGGCCGGGGCAACCTCCTCCTCTGGGACGTCCAGGATGACCAGGCCCCCGGCGTCGCCACGCTCCTGGCCGACCTCGGTCACCCGCCAGTCCAGGAGGCGGCCCTGGTCCCCATGCGCATCGCCGCCATCAACAACGTACCCGTGGGCCTGGGCCACGACGATAGCGGCGACTGGACCACCCGCCGGGAGTACCGATCGACCGTCCGGGACACGCTGGTGGGATCGGAGCGCCTGGTGGCCGGCCGATGGTGGGACGACGACGCGGCCGACCAGGTCTCCCTCGAGCAGGGCCTGGCAGAGCAGCTCGGCGTGAGTGTCGGAGACCAGATCGACTGGGATGTCCAGGGCGTCCGCGTCACCGCCCGCATCACCTCCCTGCGGGAAGTGGACTGGACCCGCTTTGAGCCCAACTTCTTCGCCGTCTTCCCGCCCGCGGCCCTCGACGGCGCGCCCCGGACCTGGATCGTCCTGGCCCGCGTCGAGGACGACTACGCCCGGCAGATCGCCCAGGCTACCGTCGTCCGGCGTTTCCCGAACGTCTCCGCCCTCGACCTCGCCCACATGCAGGGCGTAGTCGATGGGGTCTTCGGCCGCGTCACATTCGCCATCCGATTCCTCGCCGCCTTCACCCTCGTCGCCGGGCTCGCCGTCCTGGCCGCCGCCGCCGTCGCCTCACGACGCGAGCGCGTCCGCGAGAGCGTCCTCCTCCGGACCATCGGCGCAACCCGGGCCCAGCTCCGCGACGTCCTCCTGGCCGAGTCCATCGCCCTCGGCACCGTCGGCGCACTCCTGGGCGCCCTCGCAGGTACGGCCGCCGCCTGGGCCCTGGCCCGCTGGCTTTTCCAACTCCCCCTCGCCATGCCCTGGGCCACCACACTCCTCACCACCACCGCTGTCGCGGCCATCGCCGCCGCCGCTGGTTGGCTCGCCGCTCGCGTCGCCGCCCGGGGCACAGCACTGGAGGCGCTGAGGGAAGAGTAGGACATGGGGAAGATCTATCCGGGCCTGACCGGTCATCCGCCTACCATGGCGCGCCAATCCCCAACCACCTATCGTACCGAAAGCGGCCGACTGCCCGTTGTTGTATGCGCATCCGGTGCACCGTTGCGGCGTTTTCGCGCCTGGCTTGGAAGGGGGCCGGACTATCTTCGCCAGGGGGGCGGCGATCTCGGACAGCGGATGGAGCGCTCAATAACCCGCGCATTCCGGCAGGGAGTGGGCAGGGTGTTGGTTATCGGCGCTGATGTTCCGGGCTTAACGCCCGAGTTGCTGCGCGAAGCGGCAGCAGCGTTGGACTCCGCTGATATCGTGCTCGGTCCGGCGACGGACGGCGGTTATTACTTGATCGGGATGCGCCGTTCACATCCGGGGTTGTTTCAGGACATCGCATGGGGATCTGGCGAAGTCTTGCTACAGACACGCGCGGCGTTGGAAAAGACCGGCTCAACGGGTTGTGAACTGCCCGTTATCTCCGACATAGACCGCCCGGAAGACCTTGATTTCGTATGCAATGATCCACGTTTCGCCGACGCGTTGGCGCAACATCCGCGACTTTCCGTCATAATTCCCACGCTCAATGAGGAAGGCTCCATAGCGGCAACGCTT